>NZ_CP160453.1:8205790-8515408 GCF_040744945.1 Saccharothrix sp. HUAS TT1
GGGCCACGGCGGGTTTCGGCTGGTCGCGGCCGGGGCGCTCGGCGTTGTTCGGCAACGTGCTCTACACCGTGCTGCCGTGCGGCGAGGACCCGGCGGCGGCGGTGGAGTGGGTGCGGGCGCTGGGGCGCGAGCTGCCGGCGGAGGCCGTGGTGCTGGCCGGCGTCGGCGGGCGGGCGGACGCGACGTCGCTGCCCGCGTCCCGCGGCGAGGCCGACGAGTGCCTGGCGCTGGCCGGTGACGAGCCCGTGGTGTACGACGGGGCGTGGGCGCGGGTGCTGCTGCGCCGGTTGGCGGCGGTCGCGGAGGCCGGGCGGTTGCCGCTGCGCGGGCCGGTCGCGGACCTGGTGCGGCACGACGCCGAGCACGGCACCCAGTACGCGATGACGTTGCGCGCGTGGCTGGCCGCGCAGGGGGACGCGCGAGAGGCGGCCCGGGTGCTGTCGGTGCACCCGAACACGCTGCGGTACCGGTTGCAGCGGATGGCCGCGGTGACGTCGCTGCCGCTGGACGACCCGGAGCAGCGGCTGGCCATGGCGATCGCGCTGGCGATCACGCCCTGAGGGTCGCCGCGCCGCCGGTGACCCGGCTGCCCGGCAGACCGGCCCCTCGCCCGGTCGACCCGTCCGCGCCGCCGTGGTGACCGGATGCGCCACCGCCGTCGTCCGGTGGGGCTGGTCCGGCGCGCGCCGACCCGCCGCGAGACGATGGCGCCGTGCTACCCGATCTCTCTGCCGACCTGACCTCCCGGCTGCGCGAGGCGTTCCGCGCCGCCGACTACGACGCGGACGGGGTCGTCGACGTGCTCGGGCCGCGGGCCCACGCCGCCCTGGGCCGGGGCGAGCCCGAGGCCGCCCGCCGGGCCACCCGGGACGCCGGCGCGCTGGGCACCCTGGTCCGGCTGTTCCTGCTCGGCGACACCGAACCCGAGGCCGCCGTCCGGGCCGCGCTGCCGGACGTCGACCTCGACACCGCGGTGAAGGCCGAGGTGCTGCGCGGCGCCGGCGACGGGCTGCGGGCGGGCCTGGACATCCGGCCCTACGGCGACGACGAGGGCTCCTGGTGGGTGATCGCCGACCAGGACGCCGACCAGCGCGGCGGCCCGGTGCCGTCCGACCACGTCCTGGGCGTCGGCCACGCGTCCATCAGCCTGGCCCGCGCCACCTCGCGCCGCCGGGTGGGCACGCTGCTCGACCTGGGCACCGGCTGCGGCGTCCAGGCGCTGCACGCGAGCAGGCACGCGGACCGGATCACCGCCACCGACCTGTCCGAACGCGCGCTGGCCCTGGCCGCGGGCACGTTCCGGCTCAACGAGGTCGACGTGGAGCTGCGCCAGGGCGAGTGGTTCGGCCCGTTGCGCGGCCGGCGGTTCGACCAGGTCGTGTGCAACCCGCCCTTCGTGGTCGGCCCGCCCCGGGTCGACTACGTCTACCGCGACTCCGGCCTGGCCGGTGACGACGCCAGCGCCCTGGTCGTCCGGCAGCTGCCGGCGTTCCTCAGTGAGGGCGGCGTCGGCCAGCTGCTGGCCTCCTGGCTGCACCGCCGCGGCGAGGACTGGGCCGACCGGGTGTCGGCGTGGCTGCCGCGCGGCGGCGTGGACGCGTGGTTCGTGCAGCGCGACGTCGCCGACCCCGCCCTGTACGTCGGCACGTGGCTGCGCGACGCGGGCGTCGACCCGCGCGGCGACGAGGGCCGGGCCAAGGCGTCCGCCTGGCTGGACTGGTTCGCCGAGAACGACGTCGAGGGCGTCGGGTTCGGCTTCGTCACGCTCCGCCGCACGGACGCCGCGCACGCCGAGGTGGTGTGCGAAGACCTGCGCCACGCCTACGACGACCCGCTGGGCCCGGAGTCCGCCGCCTGGCTCGACCGGGTCGACTGGCTGCGCGCCACCGACAACGACCGGCTGCTGGCCACCCGCTTCACCGTGCCGGAGACCGTCGTGCTGGAGGAGGTCTCCGCGCCGACCGACGAGGGCTGGGAGGCCGTCGTCCGCCGGCTGCACCGCACCGACGGCCCCGGCTGGCAGCACGAGCTGGACGAGGTCGCGGCCAGGCTGCTCGCGGGCTTCCGGGGCGCGCTGCCGCTGTCCGACCTGGTGGCGCTGCTGGCCTACGCCAACGACCTGGACGCCGACGCGCTCGCCGCCGCCGCGCTGCCGGTGGTCCGCGAGCTGGTCCGGCACGGGATGGTGACGCCGGCGTGAGGGCGGTCGTGGCGCGCGTCACCGAGGCGTCGGTCACCGTGGACGACGAGGTCGTCGGCGCGATCGGGGAGCCGGGGCTGCTGGTGCTGCTGGGCATCCACGTGGACGACGACGTCGCCAAGGCGCACGTGATGGCCCGCAAGCTGCACGAGCTGCGCGTCCTGCGCGACGAGGAGTCGTGCGCCACGACCGGCGCGCCCCTGTTGGTTGTGAGTCAGTTCACACTCTACGGGGAGACGCGGAAGGGGCGGCGGCCGTCCTGGACCGCCGCCGCCCGCCCCGAGCACGCCGAGCCGTTGGTCCACGAGGTGTGCGCGGAACTGCGCCGAAGAGGCGCCCGAGTGCAAACGGGACGGTTCGGCGCGATGATGTCGGTGCGGAGTGCGAACGACGGCCCGTTCACCGTGTTGGTGGAACTCTAGGTCCTTCTCAGGCAATCCTCAGGATTCGCGGCGCAACCGCTGTGACGGCAGTGACGTCTTCAGGTCGTGGGAAGCGGGAACCATTTCGACCCGGTTCGCGTTTCCCCCAGTGTCAGACACCGAAAGGTGGCCGCGCAACGCAGCGCGGGGTGCGCGACACGACCGCACTGCCAGCCCGCGACACAAGGGGGAGGGAGCTCCATGACCGTCCCGAAGCTCCTCGACCGTCAGGTCGGGAACGAGACGACCAGCACGAGCGCCGAGTTGGACCTCGACGCCCAGGGACCGGCCGCAGACCTGGTCCGGGTGTACCTGAACGGCATCGGCAAGACAGCGCTGCTGACCGCGGCCGACGAAGTGGAACTCGCCAAGCGGATCGAGGCGGGCGTCTTCGCGCAGCACAAGCTGGAGACGCACCCGGAGCTGCCGGATGAGCGCCAGCGCGAACTGCGGGCGTTGATCCGCGATGGCCACGTGGCAAAGAACCACCTTCTCGAAGCGAATCTGCGCTTGGTCGTTTCCCTCGCGAAGCGATACACCGGGCGGGGAATGCCGCTGCTGGATCTCATCCAGGAAGGCAACCTGGGCTTGATCCGCGCGGTCGAGAAGTTCGACTACACCAAGGGCTTCAAGTTCTCGACCTACGCGACCTGGTGGATCCGCCAGGCGATCACCAGGGGAATGGCGGACCAGGGTCGCACGATCCGGCTCCCCGTCCACCTGGTCGAGCAGGTCAACAAGCTCGCCCGGATCAAGCGCGACCTGCACCAGCAGCTCGGCCGCGAGGCCACCAACGAGGAGCTGGCCAAGGAGTCGGGCCTGTCGCCGGAGAAGGTGGTCGACCTGCTCGACCACGCCCGCGACCCGGTGAGCCTGGACATGCCCGTCGGCACCGAGGAGGACGCCCCGCTGGGCGACTTCATCGAGGACTCCGACGCCACCGACGCGGAGAGCGCGGTCATCTCCGGCCTGCTGCAGGACGACCTGCGCCGGGTGCTGGCCACGCTGGACCAGCGCGAGCAGGCCGTGATCCGGCTGCGCTACGGCCTGGAGGACGGCCAGCCGCGCACGCTGGACCAGATCGGCAAGCAGTTCGGGCTGTCGCGGGAGCGGGTGCGGCAGATCGAGCGCGAGGTCATGTCGAAGCTGCGGCAGGGCGACCGGGCGGCCAAGTTGCGGGCCTACGCGAGCTGATGCGATTCAGCGGCCGGTCACCGCTGTGCGGTATTGACTTGTGACGCCGGTCACGGCACGGTCGTGCGTTACACGAGCCATGCGACACCTCCGCCCCATTGCGCGGAGGTCGTCGCACGCCGAGGAAGGTCGGGGCGGTCGGGGGCCGGCCCGGCCTTCCGCGTTCTCCCGGTTCCCCTAGAGCCGCAGGTACTCCGCCAGCTTCCCGCGGAAGAACCGCACCAACTCCTCGTGCTCCGCGCCGGAATAACCGCGCGGCACGCCTTCGACGATCATGACCAGGCACAGGTACGCCCGGTACAGCGCGATCCGGGTCTCCTCGACCGCGGTGAACGCGTCCCGGCCGTACCCCGCCAGGAAGTCCTCGTCCGGCTCGGCGAACAACGCCACCGTCGCGATTTCCGCCAACGGGTCGCCGAAGAACGCCCGCTCCGGGTCGATGACGCCCTCGACGTGCCCGTCGAGCAGGAAGATGTTGGCCTCCCACAGGTCGAAGTGCACCAGCACCGGCGCGGTGACCTCGTCCAGCAGGTGCGCGTGGGCCGCGAAGGCCGGCCGCACGTCCGGCAGCTCCACGCCGAACCGGTCCGCGTCGGCCAGCACCGCGTCCACCATCCTCGTGAACGCCTCCCGCCACGTCGCCCCGTTCGGGCCCTGGGGGTAGCCGAACACGTCGCCCCCGATCGCGTGCAGCCCGCGGACGATCGCGCCCAGCTCACGACGCAGCGCGCCGTGCTCGGCGTCGGTCAGCCGCGGCTTGGCCGACGTCCACGGCTCACCGCGCAACGCCGTCATCAGCAGCAGGCCGTCCTCGTGGTGCAGCAGTTCCGGCACCGGCAGCCCGTGCCGCCCCATCAGCCCGAACGCCAGCGCCTCGGTGCTCATCAGGTCGCGCTCGTAGGTGAGCAGCGGCACGTCCGGCGGCGGCGCGACCTTCAGCACGGACTCGCGGCCGTCCGCCGCCGTCAGCCGGTAGGCGGTGTTGAACATGCCCTCGGTCAGCTCGACGTGCGCGGCGAGCGGCACGCCGAGGACGCGGCGGAGGAGGGCGTCGAGTTCGGCTTCGGGGAGCCGGCGCTTCGTGAGGCTGTCGACCACGACGCGAATCACACCACGCCGTGCGGACGGTGACGGCGGTATCGGTATAGGTTCGGCGGAACCCGAAGCGCGCAAGGGAGCCCGCGACGTGACCCCGCCGAACCTCCTGGCACCGACGTTCCAGTACACCGACGTCCTCCCGCTGGCCAAGGACAACCACACCGACTACCGGCTCGTGACGCCGGACGGGGTGTCGGTCGTCGAGGCGGCCGGCCGGACGTTCCTCCAGGTCGAGCCCGCGGCGCTGACGCTGCTGGCCAAGGAGGCGATCCGGGACATCCAGCACCTGCTGCGGCCCTCGCACCTGGCCCAGCTGCGCGCGATCGTGGACGACCCCGAGGCCAGCGGCAACGACCGGTTCGTCGCGATGGACCTGCTGCGCAACGCGTGCATCTCCGCCGGCGGCGTGCTGCCGATGTGCCAGGACACCGGCACCGCGATCGTGATGGGCAAGCGCACCGAGTCCGTGCTCACCGGCGGGACCGACGAGGAAGCCCTGTCGCGCGGCATCTTCGAGGCGTACCAGGAGCTGAACCTGCGGTACTCGCAGATGGCCCCGGTCACCTTCTGGGACGAGAAGAACACCGGCACCAACCTGCCCGCGCAGATCGAGCTGTTCACCGCGCCGGGCGTGGAGCCGAAGTACGAGTTCCTGTTCATGGCCAAGGGCGGCGGCTCGGCCAACAAGACGTTCCTCTACCAGGAGACCAAGGCGCTGCTGAACCCCACGCGGCTGGCCAGGTTCCTGGACGAGAAGCTGCGCTCGCTCGGCACCGCCGCCTGCCCGCCGTACCACCTCGCCGTGGTCGTCGGCGGCCTGTCGGCCGAGCAGAACCTGAAGGTCGCCAAGCTCGCCTCCGCCCGCTACCTCGACGGCCTGCCCACCGAGGGCTCGGCCGCCGGGCACGCGTTCCGGGACGTCGACCTGGAGCAGCAGGTGCTGGAGCTGACCCGGAACTTCGGCATCGGCGCCCAGTTCGGCGGCAAGTACTTCTGCCACGACGTGCGGGTGATCCGGCTCCCCCGGCACGGCGCGTCCTGCCCGGTCGGCATCGCGGTGTCGTGCTCGGCGGACCGGCAGGCCAAGGCGAAGATCACCCCCGAGGGCATCTTCCTGGAGCAGCTGGAGCGCGACCCGGCGCACTTCCTGCCCGAGGTCACCGGCGAGGACCTGTCCGACGAGGTCGTGAACATCGACCTGACCCGGCCGATGGCCGAGATCCGGGCGACGCTGTCGGCGTTGCCGGTGAAGACGCGGGTGTCGCTGACCGGACCGCTCGTGGTGGCGCGCGACATCGCGCACGCCAAGATCAAGGAACGCCTCGACGCGGGCGAGCCGATGCCGCAGTACCTCAAGGACCACCCGGTGTACTACGCCGGGCCGGCCAAGACGCCCGAGGGTTACGCGTCCGGGTCGTTCGGCCCGACGACGGCCGGGCGGATGGACTCCTACGTCGAGCAGTTCCAGGCCGCCGGCGGGTCGCTGGTGATGCTGGCCAAGGGCAACCGGTCCAAGCAGGTGACGGCCGCGTGCTCGGCGCACGGCGGGTTCTACCTGGGTTCGATCGGCGGCCCGGCGGCGCGGCTGGCCCAGGACTGCATCCGCAAGGTCGAGGTGCTGGAGTACCCCGAGCTGGGCATGGAGGCGGTCTGGAAGATCGAGGTGGAGGACTTCCCGGCGTTCGTCGTGGTGGACGACAAGGGCAACGACTTCTTCGCCGAGACCTCCGCCCCGACCCTCCAGATCTCGTTCCGCAAGTAGCTACCCGAGGTCGAACACACCGAGCTTCGCGCCGCGCGTGAAGAAGTCCCACTCGCTGTAGGTGAAGCGCTGTGGGGCTTCTTCCGGCCGGTTGCTGTTGCGGACGAGCACTTCGTCGGCCGTGCGCATGACCTCGACGCAGTTGTCGCCGCCACCGCTGAACTTGGTCCACTCGCCGAACTGCAGGCTCATCTGGTCTCCTCCGTGATCCGGGTCAGGAGTTCGCGGCTCTCCTCGACTCCCAACGCCTTCGCACGGGTGTGGTCGAACCACCGGCCGGTCCTCTCCAGTTGGTCGACCCCGTCCGCGAACTGGGCGCCGTACGGGGTGTCGACGCTGACCAGCGACGGCAGCTTGTCGGGCAGCCGGAACAAGGTCAGCGTAGTGCCGGTCAACGCGTGCGCCCCGGCGTCTCGCGGCATGACCTGCACCACGACGTTCTCCAGCTCGGTCAAGCCCAGCACGTGCTTGAGCTGGTCGCGCATGACCTCCGGGCCGCCGACGTTCGCCCGCAGCGCCGGCTCCCCGATCACCGCCCACAGCCGCAGCGGCGGTTCGCGGTCGGTCAGCAGCGCTCGTCGTTCCATGCGCAGCTGGAGATTCTTCTCCAGCACCTCGCCGCCGAGGCCGATGCCCGTCATCAGCGTGCGGGCGTACTGCTCGGTCTGGAGCACCGCCGGGAGCAGCTCGAACGACGAGTAGAGGGCTTCGGTGGCGATGGCCTCGACGTCGAGGATGCGGCGCAGCCAGGGCTGGATCGTGCCGCCGATCTTGCCCTTCGGCCGGCGCCGGTGCGCCTCGGAGTTGAGCGCCAGCAGGTCCTCGCGGGTCGCCTCGTCGGCCTGGTAGAGGTCGAGCAGCTTCTCCAGCTCCGCCTGCTTGACGCCGCTGATCGCGTTCTCGATGTTGCTGATCTTGGTCATCGTGCAGTGCAGCACCTCGCCCACCCGTTCGCGAGGCACGCCCGCCTCTTCGCGCATGCGGCGCAGCGTGGTGCCGATCTGGATGCGGGCGGCACTGCGGTGTGGGCTGGTCATGGCTCTCCTCGATCATCACCCGATCCGGGACTTGCCATCATCTTGTACATACGAGATGGTGATCGCAAGTTCGGAGAGTATACGACAGTGACCGGGGAGTGATTGCCGTGGGGTCCCGCTTTCACCAAGTGAGCCTGATCGAGACGAGCGGAAGCGGGGTGTACTTCAGGCAGATCACGCGGGCGCCCGTCGCCGACGGGGAAGACCTGCACGGGTGGATGGTGCGGATGCTGGCGGCGCACCGGTGCAACCTGGGGCTGTACGTGGCCGAGACGGGCACCATCGTCGCCGACGAGGACCAGATCGACGACGACCTGTGGCTGGCGTGGGACGGGGTGGCCACCTTCTCCACCACCGGGTAATCATTGGCGCTCCTCGCGTTCCCCGAGGACCGTGGTGCGGCATGACGTTCGACGAGTTGGTGGCCGAGGGCGCGGCCGTGCCGGTCGAGGGCTGGGACTTCTCCTGGTTCTCGGGTCGGGCGACCGAGGAGCGTCCGTCGTGGGGTTACTCGAAGCTGATGGCCGACCGGATGTCACGGGCCGAGGCGGCGCTCGACATCCAGACCGGTGGCGGTGAGGTGCTGGCGGAGATCCCGAAGCCGCCGGACCTCCTGATGGCGACCGAGGCGTGGAAGCCGAACCTGGGGATCGCTCGCCGCAACCTCGCCCACCTGGACGCGTGGGTGGTGCACGCCGAGGAGGACGGGCCGCTGCCGTTCCCCGACGGCACGTTCGACCTGGTGGTGAGCAGGCACCCGGTCGTCACCCGTTGGGATGAAGTCGGTCGGGTGCTGCGCGCCGGCGGCACCTACCTGTCGCAGCAGGTCGGCATGGGCACGCTGCGGGAGATCACGGACTTCATGACGGGTCCGCAGCCGGTCGGCGACGAGCGCAGCACCGAGCGGGCGGTGGCCGGGTTGGCGGCGGCCGGGCTGACCGTCGTCGACCTGCGGTCGGAGTCGATGCGGGTGGAGTTCTTCGACGTCGGCGCGGTCGTGCACTTCCTGCGCAAGGTGGTGTGGGCGGTGCCCGACTTCACCGTCGAGGGGTACCGGGACCGGCTGGTCGCGATGCACGAGCACATCGGCCGTGAGGGCGCGTTCGTCACGACCTCCGAGCGGTTCCTCGTGGAGGCGCGCAAGAACTGACCGGCCCGACGTTCTCCACGTCCGAGCCGCACCAGCGGTGGCCGTTCGGGTCACGTTCGGCCCATCCCCAGGGCACGTGCGCGACCAGGGCGTCCCACCCCCCTGGCCTCGGCCGCCGAACGAGGGGCTTTGCGCCCGCAGGTGAAGATCAAGCGGTGTCCTCGCGAGCCTCCAGCACCACCCGGCGATCACCGAGGGGCGCGTCGAGCGTGACGTTGATCGGCACCTCGCGCAGCTCCTGCGTGCACACTCCCCCACCGGCCGGCGGGTAGTAGGTGGTCACGAGGGTGATCAGCACCTGGTCGCCGGACTGGGCCGTGACCTCGGCGCTCGCGGTCTTGCAGCCGCCCGTGAGGCCGACCACCTGCACCGTGCGGCCGTCCGCCGACGTCAGCACCTTCTGCTCGTAGGTGTCCGGCAACGTGGCGGCGTCGACCCGGGCCGTCGGGACCTCCGTCGACCCGCCTTCCAGCGGCGCGGCGCTGGCCGGTTGGGACGGCGGCACCGGCAGCGGGGTCTCGCTGATCGACCCACCGGGCGATGACAACGTTGTCGGAGCCGACGACGAGGCGGTCGTGGATGTGACCGCAGGGTTGGACGACGAGCCGAGCGGCGCGTTGTCGCCGGTGCTGCACCCGGCGAGGGCGAGCAGGGCAAGGGCGACGGCGACCTTGACGTTCCTCATAGTTGGAGGACGGTACTCGGGGCCGTGGGGTTGCAGGAGCGGATGCCCGGTCGACCGGGGCAGGCCGACCGGGCATCCGCGGGTGGGCGGTCTACTTCTGGTCCTGCCGGGAGGTGAGGACGACCTGGCGGTCGCCGAGCGGCGCGTCGAGCTTCGCCGTCAACGGCGGGTAGCGGATGTCCATCGTGCAGACCGGCTGGTCGGCGGGCAGGGTCTCGACCAGCACGAGTTCCACCACCTCGGCGTTCTGCTCGGCGACCTCGACGCTCGCCTTGCCGCAGCCCGCTTCCTGCGCGATGACGCCGAGCACGCTCCCGTCACCCTCGGTCCAGGTGGTCGTCGGGTTGCCCTCGGGCAGCGCACTGGCGTCGACCCGGTCCTTCGGCACTTCCGCGCCACCCGGCGGCACCGGGCTGTCGAACTCCGGCTCCTCGACGCTGGAGCTGGACGTGGGCGCCGTGGTCAGCGTCGGCCCACCAGCAGCCGGACCGACGGGCGTGGACGTTGCGCAGGCGGCGAGCACGACCAGCAGCACACCCGCGCCGACAGCGGTTCCAAGGCTTCTCATACCCCCAGGACGGACCAACCTCCCTCCCGGGTTGCCCCCACCTCTTCACAATTACCCGTACCCCCACCGCGAGAGTCCAACGTCCAAGCCGCGAGAGTCCAACGTTCAGACACCCCGAATTCAACGCTCAGCCCTGGTCGCCCGTGTGCTGAGCGTTGAACTCAGGTGTCGTGAACGTAGGACTCTCGACGGCTGAGCGTTGGACTCTCGCGGGTTAGGGGGTGAGGGAGGTGAGGGCTTGGCGGAGGGCGGAGAGGCGGGAGGGGGAGGCCAGGCCGGCGTGGTAGAGGTGAAGCTCCTCGACGCCGGCGTCGGTGTAGGCCAGCCACTCCCGGAGGAGCGCGTCGCCGTCGGCCGGTTTCGGGGGGAGGGCGAGGACGTAGGCGGCGGTGCGGGTGCCCGGGGCTTCCGCGCGCAGGGCGCGGATGGCGGGCAGCGAGGCTTCCACGCCGGGCCAGCACGTCAGGGTCAGGACGTCGACATCGGCGTCGACGCCCCCGGCGACCGTGGCGAACGGTCCGGTGCCCCACGGGTCGGCTGTCGCGTGCAGGGCCACGCGGGTGGCCGGCGCCGTCGAACGGACCAGACCGACCAGTTCACGCCGCAGCGAGCGGGAGATGCCGGTGCGGACGTCGCGCACCGAGGCGGCCCGGTCGCCCAGGGCCTCCTCGACGCTGGTCGCCCCACCGTCGACCCCCGCGCGCACCAGCGCGCGCAGCCCGTCCACGTCCTCGTAACGCCCCGAGCAGGCCGAGCAGAAGCACAGCGACAGCAGCTTCTGCTGCACCGCCGACCAGTCCGCGCCGTCGGTCTTCTCGTGGTGGCCGCCGTGGAAGAACCCGAGCGGCCCGCACGCCTCCAGCACGACCCCGTCCGGCCGCCCCAGCTCCAGCACCTCGGACACCAGCGTCCGCGCGTACTCGACCACGTCATCGTGGGACGGGCACAGCGCGTACGGATAGGCGTCCCCGAAAGCGTTGCGCACCACTACGTCGGGGTGAGCATCGCCCAATCGGCTGCTGTGCGTCAGCACGGTCCACGCGTACACCGGCAGCCCGGCCGCCCGCAACGCGTCGGAAGCCTCGCCGTAGGAGTCGGGGCTGTCCATCCAGGACGGCTCGGCGGGCGCCAGCCGCTTGTCCCGCCACACCGCCTCCCGCACCGGCAGGTAGAACGCGGCGTGCCGCGCGTCCACCATCCGCCGCGACGGGTGGAATGGCGTCGCGGCCCGCACGGTGTGGTACGACGCGGCCAACGCCACCGCGTCCACACCCAGCGAAGCGACCCGTTCGACAGCGGACGGGTCGCCTACGACATCCCAGGGGTACAAATGCGCAACGGTGGTCACCACCGGGGGCGCTTCCTCTCGTAGGACGGGTCGTGCTCCTGCATGTAACCGGTGTCGTCGCGCTGCACGATGCCGCACGTCCGGTAGTTCTCCGCGAGCCGCGCCAGCGCGTCCCGGTCCAGCTCGACACCCAGCCCCGGCGTGGTCGGCACCGGCACCGCGCCGTCGACGAACGTGAACGGCTGCGTGATCACGTCGTCGGCGGAGTTCCACGGGTAGTGGGTGTCGCACGCGTAGTTCAGGTTCGGCGTGGCGGCGGCCAGGTGCGTCATCGCGGCGAGGCTGATGCCGAGGTGCGAGTTCGAGTGCATGGACAGCCCGATGCCGAACGCCCGGCAGATCCCGGCCAGCTCCTTGGACCGGGACAGCCCGCCCCAGTAGTGGTGGTCGGACAGGACGACCTGCACCGCGTCCACCTCCACCGACGGCGCGATGTGGTCGAACGCGATGACGCACATGTTCGTCGCCAGCGGCATCGGCGCGCGTTCCGCCACCTCCGACATCCCGTTGATGCCCGGCGCCGGGTCCTCCAGGTACTCGACCACGCCGTCCAGCGCCTCGGCGACCTTCAACGACGTCTCCGGCGTCCACGCCGCGTTCGGGTCGAGCCGCAGCGGGTAGTCCGGGAAGGCCTCGCGCAGCGCGTGGATCGCCTCGACCTCCTGCTCCGGCGGGAACACACCGCCCTTGAGCTTGATCGAGCCGAACCCGTGCCGGTCGATGAGCAGCCGGGCCTGCGCCACGATGCCGGCCGGGTCCAGCGCCTCGCCGAACTCGTCCGGCTCGGCGCCGGGGTGCCCGGCCCACTTGTAGAACAGGTAGGCGCTGTAGGGCACGGCGGAGCGCACCGCGCCGCCGAGCAGGTCGCTCACCGGGCGGCCGAGGGCCTTGCCGCGGATGTCCCACGTCGGCACCTCGAACGCCGAGAACACGCGGTCCACGGTGGACTCGACGGTCAGCGGCCCGGTGAGCCCGTGCCGGTCGGACCCGGCCTCGCCGCCCAGCGCCGTCGTGATCCGAGCGTGCATCTCGTTCAGCTCGTGCACGTCCAGCCCGACCAGGGTGGGCGCGGCCGTGCGCATCCGGGTGAGGTGGCCGATGTCGCCGTAGCTCTCACCGAGCCCCGAGATTCCCTCGTCGGTGTGAACCTCCACGATCGTGCGCAACGCCCACGGCTCGTGCACCCCCACCGAGTTCAACAGCGGCGGGTCGCGGAACGCGACGGGGGTGATGGTGATGTCGGTGATCCTCATCCGGCCAGGCTCCGTCCGGCGGCGACGACCTTCTCCAACTCCGCCACGTGCTCGGGCGTCGGGTCGAGCAGCGGCGGCCGGACGCCGCCGACGTCGAGCCCGGTGCTCCGGACCGCCGCCTTGACCAGCGACACCGCGTAGCCGGGCACCTTGTCGCGCAACTCGACCAGGGGCTTGTAGAACTCCAACAGGTACCGGGTGACCAACGCCTGGTCACCGCTGTGCACGGCGCGGTAGAAGCCGAGCGAGATCTCCGGCGCGAAGCAGAACACCGCCGACGAGTACAGGTCGACGCCGATGCCCCGGTACGCGGGCACGGTCAGCTCCGCGGTCGGCAGGCCGTTGAAGAACTGGAACGGCTTGTCGACCGCCGAGCGCACCGCGAGCACGATGCGGTTGAGCAGGTCGATGTCGCCGAGCCCGTCCTTGAACCCGACCACGTTGGGCAGCGACGCGACCTCCACCGCCGTCTCCGGCGTGAACACCGCGTTGTTGCGCTGGTAGACGATCAGCGGCAGGTCGGACGCGCCCGCGACCTCCGTCACGTAGCGGACCAGCCCCTTGGCCGGGTTGGTCACCAGGTACGGCGGCAGCAGCAGCAAGCCGTCCGCGCCCGCCCGCGCGGCGTCCCGGGCGATCCGCTTGGCCGTCGGCAGCGCACCGCCGACGCCCGCGAACACCGGCGCCCGACCGGCGGTCACCCGGACCGCGACGGACACCGCGCACTCGACCTCCGACGGCTCCAGCGCGTGGAACTCGCCCGTGCCGCAGGCGACGAACACACCGCCGGCGCCCGCCGCCACCCCGCGCTCGACGTGCTCGGCCAGCACGTCCTCGGCGAGCCGACCGTCCGCGTCGAACGGCGTCACCGGGAAGAACAGCACCCCATCCAGTTGCATACCCAGACCTTCATCCCTTGATCGCTCCGGTGGTGATCCCACGCAGGAAGGACTTGTGCGGCGACCGGCGCGCGAGCGGACTCGGCGCCGGCGCGGCGGTCGACGTGCGGTCCGTCGAGCGCGGGCCGGCACAGGGGACCGCGGATCCGGGGGAAGATCCTCGGGCTCCCCGCGCCTGCCGCGGTCGCCGCCCCGCCCCGACCCGCGGGGCGCGGGCGGTGGTCCGACCGCGGATTTTCCTCGTGCGGCAGCGCACAGGCGGCGAGCACGCTGACGACGAGGTGGAGCAGCAGGGCGCCATCGGCGCTGATGGGCGAGTCCCCGCCGACGTGGTGCGGGTGGCGGCGCCGGTTCCCGTGGAGCGGCCCTCTTCGGGCCGCCCCACGAGGTGGGGAGCGACGGCACCGCCGCCACTGGCCGGCGCCCCCACGTTCCGGGCGGTGCGCACCGCTGTCACCGGGCAACCTTGGGTGACCCGGCGGTCCAAGTCCAGGAGTTGCGCAACCGGCGGCGGTCGGAGCGGTTCACCGTTGCGGGTGGTGAAGTGGTCCGGGCGGGCGGCTCGGTGTGGACCTCGGGCGCACCGCCGGAAGGGTGTCATCTTCGGTGACTCCTGTTCACCACCGTGTTGTTCATATATGTGAAGTGCGGTCGTACTTGTGAACGTGTTGGGCGGACTGTAAGAATCGGCGCAGCGACGTGTCAAGTGCGTGTTGCCGGAACGTTTCCCGTGGAGGACTTGGTGACTGGACCCGCGTCACCCGCTCGGCCGAACGCGGTCAAGTCGGCCGATCGGACTGTGGAACTGCTCGAAGTGCTGTCAGCCTCGGACCGCCCGCTGACGCTGACCGAACTGCACCGCGAGCTGAGCTACCCGAAGTCGAGCCTCTACATGCTCCTGCAGACGCTCGTCGCCCGCGGGTGGGTGGAACTGGACCCGACCCGCGGCACGTACGGCATCGGCGTGCGCGCCCTGCTCGTCGGCACGTCGTACCTCGACCACGACCCGGTGGTGCAGGTCGCCATCCGGGTGATGGAGCAGGTGCGCCGGGAGATCAACGAGACGGTCCACCTGGCCCGCCTCGACGGCGGCGACGTCGTGTACCTGGCCAGCCGCGAGTCCGAGCACCACCTGCGCGTGGTGTCCCGCGTCGGCCGCCGGCTGCCCGCGCACTCCACGTCGCTGGGCAAGGCGCTGCTGGCCGCCCGCACGCCCGCCGAGGTCGACGCGGTGCTGCCCGCCCGGCTGACGCCGTTGACGCCGAACACCATCGTGGAACGGCCGGCGCTGCACGCGCAGCTGGCCGGGTTCCGCGCCATCGGGTACGCGCACGAGCGCGAGGAGAACACGCCCGGCCTGGGCTGCTTCGCCGTCGCCCTGCCGTACCGCAACCCGGTGCTGGACGCGATGAGCTGCTCGGTGCCGCTCGGCCGGCTCGACCCCGACCACGAGCGGCAGGTCGTCGAGGCGCTGCTGCACGCCGCCCGCACCATCACCGAGCTGCTGCGCCAGTTCGGCCGCTGATCCGCGTCTTGATCCGAAAGGGCTCACCGTGACCGCACGCATCCTCATCACCGGCGCCGCCGGCATAGTCGGCACGCTCATGCGCACCCGACTGGCCGCGCCGGACCGGACCCTGCGCCTGCTCGACATCGCGACGCCGCCGCCGGCCGCCGACGGTGAGCGGGTCGAGCTGGTCACGGCGTCGGTCACCGACCAGGCCGCGATGGACGAGGCGTGCGCGGGCGTCGACGCGGTGATCCACCTCGGCGGGCACAGCCTGGAGCGGCCGTGGGCGGAGATCCTGGACGTCAACATCAACGGCACGCACGTGGTGCTGGAGGCGGCGCGCCGGGCCGGTGTGCCGCGGGTGGTGCTGGCCAGCTCCAACCACGCGGTCGGGTACTACGAGCGGGCGACCGGTGAGGCGGGCGACTACCTGTTCCCCCAGCCCGACACGTACTACGGCGTGAGCAAGGTGGCGCTGGAGGCGTTGGGGAGCCTGTACGCGTCGCGGTACGGCATGGACGTCATCGCGGTGCGGATCGGGTCGTGCTTCGAGAAGCCCCGGGACGCGCGGATGCTGTCGACGTGGCTGTCGCCGGACGACGGCGCGCGGCTGTTCGAGGCGTGCCTCGCGGCGCCGTCGCCCGGTTTCCGGGTCGTCTGGGGCGTTTCGGACAACACGCGGCGCTGGTTCTCGCTGACCGAGGCGGAGGAGTTGGGCTACAAGTCGGAGGACGACTCCGAGGTGTACGCGGAGGAGGTCCTGGCGGCGGGCCCGCCCGCGCCGGACTCGCCCGCGATGGTGTACCTGGGCGGCGTGTGGTGCACGCCCGAGTTCGACACCGCGGTGAAGGAGGCCGGCCGGTGAGCGGCGTGCAGGGGTTCAACCCGCGGACCGGCGAACCGGTCGGCGAGGCGGTGCCGGAGACGTCCGACCGCGAGGTCGACGTGCTGGCGCGCGCCGGTGAGGCGGCGTTCCCGGCGTGGGCCGCGCGACCGGCGGCGGAGCGGGCCGACGTGCTCGACGCCGTGGCGGACGCGCTGGACGCGGCCTCCGGGTCGCTGGTCGCGATCGCGGACGCGGAGACGGCGCTGGGCGTGCCGCGGTTGACGACCGAGCTGAAGCGGACCACGAACCAGCTGCGGCTGTTCGGCGAGGTGCTGCGCGAGGGCAGCTACGTCGAGGCGACGCTGGACTCCGCGAACCCGGACATCGTCCCACCGCGGCCGGTGCTGCGGCGGATGCTCCGTCCGATCGGGACGGTCGGCGTGTTCTCGGCGTCCAACTTCCCGTTCGCGTTCTCGGTGGCGGGCGGCGACACGGCGTCCGCGCTGGCCGCGGGCTGCCCGGTGGTGGTGAAGGCGCACCCGTCGCACCCCGGCACGTCGGAGGCGACGGCGCGGGTCGTGGAGTCGGTCGTGCCCGCCGGTGTCTTCGGCGTGGTGCACGGCCAGCAGGCGGGCGTGGCGCTCGTGCGGCACCCGTCGATCAAGGCGGTGGGCTTCACGGGGTCGACGGTGGGCGGCCGGGCCCTGTTCGACCTGGCCAACTCCCGCCCCGACCCGATCCCGTTCTACGGCGAGCTGGGCAGCGTCAACCCGACCGTGGTGCTGCCCGACGCCGCCGCGGCGCGCTCCGAGGGGTTCGCGGCGGAGTTCGTCGGCTCCCTCACCCTCGGCGTCGGCCAGTTCTGCACCAACCCCGGTCTGCTGTTCGCGCCGGAACCGCTGGTCCCGGCGCTGGCGGACGCCGTGAAGGCGGCCGTGGGCGGCCCGATGCTGAACGAGCGGATGTGCGACTCGTACCGCTCCGGCACCGACGACCTGGCCGCCTCCGGCCTGGCCGCGCTGGTCGCCGAGGGCACCGCGCCGACCGAGGGCTGGACCGTCGAGCCCCGGCTGTTCCAGGTGTCGCTGGACAAGTTCGCGGACAACCTTGAAAAGCTCACCGAGGAGCACTTCGGCCCGGCGGCGGTCGTGGTCACCTACAGCGACCCGGCCGACCTGGAGGCCGTCCTCCCCCGCCTGCCCGGCACCCTCACCGGCAGCGTGCACGCCGCCGACACCGAGCACGAGCACGCGGGCCGGGTCGCCGAGGCGCTGCGGCCGGTGGTGGGTCGGCTGATCTTCAACGGCTGGCCGACCGGTGTCGCGGTGGCGTGGGGCATGCACCACGGCGGCCCCTGGCCGTCCACCACGAACCCGCTGCACACGTCCGTCGGCACCACCTCGATCCGGCGCTGGCTGGCGCCGGTGAGCTACCAGTCCTGGCCGGACGACCTCCTGCCCGCCGAGCTGCGCGAGTCCAACCCGCTGGGCATCCCCCGCCGGGTGGACGGGGTGCTCGACGCCCGCTGAGCACGACCTCCGCGCCACACCCGTCGACCCCGGTCGGCGGGTGTGGCGCTTTCGCGTCCCGCGGGGCGGTTCGGCGTAACGGTGCGCCACCACCCGTCGAACAGGGACTTGGAAGGGGCTCTGGTGCGCGGTGGCGGACAGGTTGCTGGTCGACGTCGGCGGTGACGGGCGGGTGTCGGTGACGGCCTGGTTGGACGGCGAGTTGCCGACGCCCGCGGGACCGGCCGTCGAGCTGGGCCGGCCCCTGGGCGAGGAGGAGTTGGACGAGCTCCGGTGGTACCTGGAGGACTACCTGCGGGCGCCGTTCGGGGTGTACGAGTCTCGGGGACCGGAGGTCGCGGGTCGCCTGCCCGGGTGGGGTGAGGCGATGTTCGCGGCGGTGTTCGGCGCGGGGGCGGCGCGGGACGCCTACGTCGCGGTGCGGTCCCGGATGCGCGGTCCGGCGGAGATCGTGGTGCGCTCGGCGGCGCCGGGCGTGCTGGGGCTGCCGTGGGAGCTGATGCGCGACCCGGCGGTGGCCGCGCCGCTGGTGCTGGACGGGTTCGAGCTGAGCCGCAGCGTGCCGTCGGCGGCGCCGGGGACGACGTTCGAGGTCGGCGGCGACCGGCTGCGGGTGCTGATGGTCATCTCGCGGCCGGCCGGGGCGTCGGACGTCGGGTACCGGATGATCGCGCGGCCGTTGGTCCGCACGCTGGAGGTCGTGCGGGGTCGGGTGGAGCTGGTGGTGCTGCGACCGCCGACGCTGGCCGCGCTGGAACGGGCGCTGGCCGAGGCGGAGGACGCCGGGCGGCCGTTCCAGGTGGTGCACTTCGACGGGCACGGCGTGCTGACCGGGGCCCGCGCGGCGGGGGCGGGGGCGCCGTGGAGCTTCGCCGCCGACGGCGAGGGCGTGCTGGCGTTCGAGAGGGACGACGGCGGCGGCGCCGACCACGTGCCCGCGGAGCGGATCGGCCAGGTGCTGGCCTGCGCCAGGGTGCCGCTGGTGGTGCTCAACGCGTGCCAGTCCGGAGCGGTCGGCCGGCAGCTGGAGGCGGCGGTGGCGACCCGGCTGCTGGCCGGCGGCGCGTCCGCCGTGGTGGCCATGGCCTACAGCGTGTACGCGGTGGCCGCGGCGGAGTTCATGACCGCGTTCTACGAGCGGCTGTTCGTCGGCGACTCGGTCTCGCAGGCGGTGCGGGTGGGTCGGGCGCGGATGGCGCAGCGGCCCGAGCGGCCGAGCCTCAGGGGCCCGCTGCCGCTGGCGGACTGGGTCGTTCCGGTGCACTACCTGCGTCGTGACGTGCGGTTCCCGGAGCTGCGGAGCACGCCGGGCGCGCGTGGCGGGTTGCAGCTCGGCGAGGCGCTGGACCGCGTCCACGGCGGGGACCGCGGTGACGGGGTCGGTGACCGGCTCGCGCCCACCGGGGAGTTCGTCGGCCGGGACGGGTTGTTCCACGCGTTGGAAGTCGCCGCGCGCACGCACCGGGCGGTGGTGCTGCACGGGACCGGCGGGACCGGCAAGACCGAGCTGGCCAAGGCGTTCGGCCGGTGGTGGCGGGACACCGGGGCGGTGCGGCGGCCGGAGTGGGTGGTCTGGCACTCGTTCGAACCGGGGGTGGCGTCCTTCGGCCTGGACGGCGTGCTCGCCACGATCGGCCTGGCCCTGTTCGGCGCCGAGTTCAGCCGCCTGGACCGCGCGCAGCGCGTGCGAGCGGTGCTCACCGCGTTGGCGAACGAGCGCATCCTCGTCATCTGGGACAACTTCGAGTCCGTGGCCACCATGCCCGACCCCACCTCCGCCACCCCCGCCCTCAGCCGGGCGGCGCGGGAGGAGCTGCGGGACTTCCTGCGCCGGCTGACCGGGTCGGGTCTCGTGCTGATCACCAGTCGCACGGCCGAGGACTGGCTGGGCGAGGTGCGCCGCATCCGGGTCGACGGGCTGGGCCACGACGAGGCCGTGCAGTACGCCGACCAGCTCCTGGCCCCGTACCCGACCGCCGCGGCGCGGCGCGGCGGTCGCGAGTTCGCCGACCTGCTGCACTGGCTGAACGGTCATCCGCTGAGCATGCGGGTGATCCTCCCCCACCTGGCCGAGCACGATCCCGGGGTCGTCCTCGCCGGGCTGCGCGGGACCGCCGCGCTGCCCCGGGGCCACGGCGCCGGGCGCACGGGGTCGCTGACCGAGAGCATCGACTACTCGCTGGCCCACCTCGACCCCGGCACGCGGCGGGCCCTGCACGTGGTCTGCCTGTTCCACGGCGTGGTCGACCTCAACGTCCTCGGCGCCTTCTCCCGCACGCCGGACGCGCCGGCGCACCTGCGGGAACTGGACGCCTTCGGGTGGCAGGCGGTGCTCGACCGGGCCGCCGAGGTCGGGTTGCTGACCGCCTTGGGCGGTGTGTACGCCATCCACCCCGCGCTGCCGACCCACCTCGCCGAGGACTGGCGCACCTCGGACCCCGACCACCACGACGACCACCGCGCCGCCGCGGAGGTCGCCCTGCTGCACGCGCACGCGACCTTCGCCCGGTGGCTGCGGCAGCAGCTCATGAGCGGTGAGGCCGGCGTGGCGCACGCGTTGCTCGACCTGCAACGACAAACCCTGGGGCACTTCCTCGGCCTGGCGCTGGCCAACGGCCTGTGGCCGGCGGCCCAGGCGATGGCCGAGGCCCTGGACGAGTACTGGGAACTGACCGGCCAGACCGAGGAAGCCCGTGCCTGGGTCGACCGGGGCCGGCACTTCGTGGAGGACGACGACGGCACGCCGCCGCCACTCGACACACCGGCGGGAGGGCTCTGGCTGTACCTCGTGAGCGCGCAGGCCGACAGGCACCGACGAGCGGGCGCCGTGGACGCCGCGCACACCACCTACACCGAGATCGCCGCCGTGCTGGACACGCACCCCGACACCGGGTGGAAGCGCCTCGTCACCGCGATCACCCACCACCAGCTCGGCAAGGTCGCCCACACCCGCGGACGGCTCGACGACGCGGAGCGCCTGCACCGACTGGCCATCAGCGCTTTCGAACAACTCGGCCACCAGCCAGGCCTGGCCCACTCGTACCACCAGCTCGGCATGGTCGCCCACACCCGCGGCGACCTCGACAGCGCCGGGCGCCGGTACCGCCAAGCCCTCGCCACCTCCGAACGAATCGGCGACCGGCCGAACACGGCCGCCTCCTTCCACCAGCTCGGGTTGGTCGCCGAACTCCGCGGGCAGCTGGACGACGCCGAGCGGTGGCACCGCCAAGCCCTCGCGATCTTCGAACAGCTCGGTGACCGGCCGAACACGGCCGCCTCCTACCACCACCTCGGGATAGTCGCCCAACTCCGCCGACTGCCCGACGACGCCGAGCAGTGGTTCCGGCAATCCCTCGTGATCTTCGAGCGGATCGGCGACCGGCACCACACGGCCGCGTCGTACCACCAGCTCGGGATGGTCGCCGAACTCCGCGAGCGGTTGGACGACGCCGAGCACTGGTACCGGCGATCCACCGCCATCAAGGAAGCGCTCGGCGACCGGCCCGGCGTCGCCCGCACCTACGCGCAGCTCGGACTGCTCGCCGAGCGGCGCGGTGACGACCGCCAAGCGCTGGACTGGGCGTTGCGCTGCATCGCGTTGTTCCCCGAGTTCCCCCATCCCTACGCCGGGACCGCGCCCCGCCAGGTGGCACGCTTGGCGGACAGGCTCGGCGAGCCCGTCCTGGAAAGCCGCTGGGTCGAACTGACCGGCGATCCGCTCCCCGACCACATCCGCACCTACGTCCGCGACCCCGATCCCGAGAACGGCGGCGACAGCGAATGACCGAGAACACCGCGCCCCACCCCACCGTCGAGAGAGCGGCCCTCGCCGCCGCCGACCGCCTCGCGCCCGGCCACGGTCCCCGGCTGCGCGCCGACGTCCTCGCCGCGCTCCACGCGCCCGACCGCGCGCCGGACCGGTACCTCGACCCGATCGCCCTGGCGTCCCTGATCGTCAGCGCCGCCACCCTCGCCTGGACGGTCTTCCAGGACCTGCGCGCCAAGACGCCGGACCCGAAGCCGGAGGTCGTCGCCCGGCGCGTCCGCCTCGAACTGACCGCCGACGACGTCAGCCCGCAGCAGCGCGACGAGGTCATCGAGATCGTCGTGGAGGAGATCACCGACGACGACTGACGCGTGGCGCGAACCGTGTGACGATGGCCCGGTGCGCGTGGTGGCCGTGGTGCTGGTGCTGCTCGGGATCGGCGGGCTCGTCGCCTGGCAGGTGGGCGACGCGCTGGGGTTGGACGTGCGGCCGGCCGACGTCCCGGTCGAGCGCCCGGTGGCCGCCGCCCCGCGCCCGCTCGCCCCGCCGCCGGAGATCACCTCGATCGGCGTGCCCGACGAACCGCGGCTGCGGCTCGCCGCCACCGCCGTCGCCGACGCGCTGGCCGAACGCGGTCGTCCCCGACCGGACGTCCTGGTCGAGCGCGACCGACCGGGGCCGGGCGTCGGGGCCACCGGTCGGCTCCAGGTCCGGCTGGAAGCCGGGCTGACCGACGAGGCGTACCGGGTCGACCCGGGGCCGACCGTCGTCGGCAGCACCCCGAACGGCGCCGCGAACGGCCTGTACGCCGTCGCCGACCGGGTCCGCGCCGGGGCCGAGGTGGTCGCCGACGGCCGGGTGGTCGCGCCCCGGCTCGGGTTGCGGATGACCGACCTGGGCGCGGTCGGCCTGCCCGCCGACCCGGCGGCGTTCACCGGCGACGACTACTCGCTGAACTCCGACGTGGTGGGCGCGGCGATCCTGCCCGAGGCGCCCTACGTCGACCTCGCCGTGGTCGAGGAGGTCTCCCGGCAGTTCCGGGCGCTGGTGCACCACGCCCTGGCCGACGGGTACAACGCCGTGGTCGTGCCCGGTTTCCTGGAGTACGTCACGTTCGACGGTCTCGGCGTCCACCCGCCCGGCGACCCGCGGTCGGAACGCGCCGAGGCGATGGTGGCGGCGTTCGGCCCGGTCTGGGGCTACGCGCACGAGCTGGGCGTGAAGGTCTTCCTGTCCACCGACATGCTCGCCCTCTCCCCGCCGCTGCGGGCGTTCCTGGAGCGCGAGGCGGGCGGGTTGGACACCGAGGACGAACGGCTGTGGCGGGTCTACCGGGCGGGTCTGGCGGAGGTCTTCGAACGGCTGCCGCACGTGGCCGGGATGATGATCCGGATCGGCGAGGGCGGCGCGGCCTACCGGTTCGCCGGGTGGGACTTCACCTCGGAGATCGCGGTCACCACGCCGGAAGCGGTGCGGGCGATGCTGCGGGCGTTCCTCGCCGTCGCGGCCGAGCACGACAGGGAGATCGTCTTCCGCACGTGGAGCGTCGGCATCGGCGAGGTCGGCGACCTGCACACCAGCCGTGACGCCTACGCCGAGGTGCTCGGCGAGCTGCGCGACGACCGGCTGGTCGTGTCCACCAAGTACACCCTGGGCGACTTCTACAGCCACCTGCCGCTCAACGACACCCTGCTGGTCGGCGACCACCGGCGGATCGTGGAGTTCCAGTCCCGCCGGGAGTTCGAGGGCTCCGGCGCGCTGCCGAACGACCTCGGCGAGCTGCACCGGCAGGCGCTGCGCGCGTTCCTGGCGAACCCCCGCGTGGAGGGGGTGTGGACGTGGCGGCAGGGCGGCGGCCCGCTGCTCGCCGGACCGCGGGCGCTGGACCTGCGGGCCGGTTTCTGGCAGCTCTACGACCTGAACTCCTACGTCACCGGCAGGTTGGCGTGGGACCCGGACCAGGACCCGGCGCGGGCCACCGCGGACTGGGTGCGCCGCACGTTCTCGCACGACCCCGGTGTCGTGCACGCGGTGTGCGGCGCGCTGGCCCTGTCCCGCGAGGCGATCACCACCGGCCTGTACGTCGGCCCGTACGCGCGGCACCGGGTGCGGGCGCTCGGGCTGGAGCCGCCGCCGATGATGTGGATCTTCGAGTGGGACATCCCGACCGGTGACAGCGCCACCCTGGGCACGGTCTACGCGGTGGGGCGCGACCGGGTGGACGAGGCGGTCGCGGAGGGCGCGGCGGCGATCGGCACGGCGCGCCGGATGCGCGACCTGGTCGGCGCGACCGACCCGGCGGGCTGGCGGGACCCGGCGCTGCGCGAGCGGTTCGTCGCCGCGCTCGACTACCAGGTGGACCTGTTCGGGGTGCTGGCCGCCTACCGGACCTCCGCGCTGCGGCACGTCCAGTGGCTCGACACCGGCGATCCCCGCGCCCGTGAGGCGGCACGGGCGGCAGCGGCCGAGTACCGGACTGCGCGCGCGGAACACCTGCGCCGCTACGGGGACGACCTGGCGCTGCCCGCCTACAACCTCACCGCCGCCGACATCGGCCAGGCCAGGGCGGCGCGCGACGAGCCGATGGCGTGGACGGCGCGCGGCGTGCTGCTGGGGCTGGTGCTCCTGTTCGCTCTGGGGTGGCGCAAACCGTGGGCGCGGGCGTTGACCAGGCCGTGGCGCCGGGTCGAGGCGTCACGCGCGGACCGGGTGCTGGTGTGGGCCGTGCCCGCGGTCGCGGTCGTGCTGAGCCGGGCGGTGCTCACGTGGTTCGCCGCACCGGCCCACCTGCTGCCGGTGCTGGGCGCGTGGGCGCTGTTCGCCGCCGTGCTGTGGCCGGCCCGGTCGAGGGCGCCGCGGTTGGCTGCGGCGGTGGGCGCGGTCGTGTTGGTGCGCTCGGTGCTGCTGCTGGGCGTGCTGGCGGTGCGCGGGCCCGGTTACTACTGGTTCGAGTTCTGGACCGACCCGGCGGCGCGGGCGGTGTACGTGGCGGTGGCCTTCGCGGCGTTCGCCGGGACGTTCGTGGCGGCTTACGCGGCGCTGCGCGACGGCCTGGGCCGTGCGGCTGCCGCCGGACGTGTGCTGGCGGCGGTCGGTGCGCCGCTGGCCGCGTTGGGCGCACTGGTGACCGCGCTCGGCCTGGACCGCGCGCTGACGGCGTGGAACGACCAGCTGGCCCTGCTGCCGTGGGGCTTGTCGCGCATCCTCGGCATCAGCGCCCACCTGGGCATCCCGACCGCGCTGCCGGTGTACGCGCTGGTCGCGGGTGCCGTGGCGGTGTCGGTCGGCGCCGTGCTCATGCTCAGCCGAGTTCGGCCAACTTCTCCCTCGTCTTGACCGTGTTCGGGTGATCCGCGCCCAACGTCCGCGCCTCCACCTCCAGCACCGCCCGGTACTCCGCCTCCGCCTCGTCCCGCCGGTCGAGGTCGGCCAGCACGCCGGCCAGGTTGTAGCGAGTCGCGAGGGTGCGGTGGTGCTCCGCGCCGAGCACCTGGGTCCGCAGCGCGATCGTCGTCCGGTACTCGGCCTCGGCTTCATCGTGCCGTCCCTGGTCGTACAGCAGGCCGGCCAGGCAGTGCCTGCTGACCAGGGTATCCGGGTGCAGCGGCCCCAGCACCCGCTCCTCGGCGGCGATCACCTCCCGGTGGTCTCGCTCCGCCGCTTCGACGTCACCGCGACCCGCGCGGGCGTGGGCCAACCGGTGCCGGATCGCCAGCAGCACGGCATGTTCCGCGCCCAGCAGGCGCTCGTACACGGGCAGCAGGGCCAGGTAGCCGGCTTCCGCCTCTTCGAAGCGCCGCTGCTTGCTGTGGATCTGCGCCAGGCACGACCGGGTATTCAGCGTGTTCGGGTGCGTCGGGCCGAGCACGCGCTCCTGCGCCTCGATCACCCGGCGGTGCTCTTCCTCGGCGGCCTCCAGGTCGTCCTGGTATTCGAGCAGGTGCCCCAACTCGTGCCGGATGCTCAAGGTGATCGGGTGCTCCAAGCCGAAGATCCGGGAGCTGTCCATGACTGCCGCCCGCGACTCTGCCACCGCCTCGGCCAACCGACCCCGCAGCCGCATCACCTCCGCCAGCAGGCGCCTCGCGCCCAGCGGCGGCGTGCGGTCGCCCGTGCTCCGACTCGCGATCACCGCCAGCACGTCGCGGACCTCCGCTTCGGCGTCGTCCAATCGCCCCAGCTCCTTGAGGGTGTCGGCGAGGCAGGTGCGAACGTTCGTGACCTGAACGTGCTCCGGCCCGAGCTGCCGGGTCATGGCCGCGACGACGTCGCGGTGCTCCGACTCCGACTCGGCCAGCCCACCGCGAGCCTCCACCAGGTCGGCGAGGTCGTGCCTGATCCGCAGGGTGCTGATGTCCGTCTCACCCTGCGCACGCGTCCTCCCGGCGAGCACACCGCGGAACTCGGCCTCGGCCTCGTCCCACCGCCCCTGTTCGCGCAGGACGCCGGCGAGGCACTTGCGGCTGTCGAGCGTGTCGGAGTCGTCCGCGCCCAGCACCCTCGTCTGGTCCGCGACCAGGGTCCGGTGCTCGGCCTCCGCGCCCGCCAGGTCGCCCTTGCCCTGGAGGAGGTGGCCCAGGGCGTGCCGCGCCGCGAACGTCTCCCGGTGGTCCGCGCCCACCGCCCCGGTGCTCAGGTCGATGGCACGGCGGTACAGGGCCTCGGCCACCTGGTGGGAGCCGATCTCACCGGTGAAACCGGCACCGTAGTAGAGCAGCGTCGCGGTCTCCAGGTCCAGGTCGGAATCGTCGTGCGGACCGAGGTCGGCCAGGTGCGGCAGCACCGATCGCCAGCGCGGCCAGGTGGCGGGGTCGCTGTGGTCGAGGTCCTTCGTGGCCGCGCGGAGCAGCCGGGCGACCAGTGCCCGGTACGCCTGCCGGTTCTGCTCGTAGTCCGGTTGGTGGCGGTTGGCGTCGCGGACCACCGGGTGGACCACGACGCTCGACCCCAGCACGTCGAGCAGGCCGACCTCCTGGAGCGCCTTCAGCAGCACCGACAGCTGGACCGCGGTGACGTCCCGGAGCAGGTCCGAGGTCGCCATCACGGTGGCGTCGAGGACGAACGCGGGCACCGGGGCCTCGGCGAAGGTCGAGACCAGGCGCAGCAGTTGCCGCGTCTGCGGTTGCCCCCGCTCGGCGAGCAGGTCCATCGACATCTCCCACGTGCGGCTCAGGGACTCCCTCGGGGAGGCGGACTCGCCCTCGGTGAGCTCGGTGAACCGCTCGTCCCAGCGCTCCTGGTACGCCTTGAACGTGGTCGGCGGTTCCAGGCCCGGCAGGGCGAGGGCGTCCTTGGCCACGGCCAGGTAGCGGCCGGCCAGGCGCAGGGCCAGCGGTAGGCCGCCGAGGCGCCGGGCGAGTGCGGCGGCGTCCTCCGGTGAGCCCGCGTCGGCCAGGTCGAGCAGCACCTGCGCGCCGTCCTCGGGGTCGAGCTGGCGCACGTGGTGCACCCGCGCGGCCGGTGGCCAGCCGGCGCCGGCCCGGCTGGTGACCAGGACCGACCCCGTCGACCTCGGCAGCCGCAGCCAGCCGTTGCCGTCACCCACCCGGCGGCCCGACGCGGCCAGCACGTCCGGCTCGTCGGCGTTGTCGAAGACCAGCACCCACGGCTCGGCCTGGCGGTCGAGGTTGCGCCACAGCAGCTCGATCGCCGACCCGGCCCGCCCCGCCCACGCCTCCCCCACCTCGTGCGAGTCGGCCCCCGCTTGCAAGGCCACCTCCGCCAGGCCCGCCACCAGGCTGTCGCGGGAGGAGGCGTCCACCCACCAGACCTTCGGCAGGTTCCGGACCGCCTCCAGGGCGACCGTCGTCTTGCCGAAACCACCGCCGGCGGCCAGGACGGCGATCGAGCCGCCCAGGTCGTCGGTCACCTCGGCCACCAGCTCGGACCTGCCGCGCACCCGGTGGTTGAGCCGGCCGAGCGGCGGGGCCACCGACGTGCCCGAGGCGATCGGCGGCCGTCGTTCGGCGTAGTAGTGGTTGGTCGTATGGTTGATGTCGCGCAGGGCCTGCTCGGCGACACCGCCGAACGCCGCTTCAGCCCGCTGGGTGCCGTCCACAGTCGAGCTATATCACCACCTTTCCCGGGTGGAGCCCGCTTTTTGCGGAGTCACCACCCGCTCGGATCACCGGGTGGCCAGCGCCTCGGTGGGCGGCAGCCGGCCCGCTCTGACCGCCGGGTAGAGGCCGGCCACCGCGCCGATCACGGTCGTCGCCACCACCCCGCCGAGGGTCGACCACGCCGGCACCACCGAGGGCCAGCCCTGGTAGGTGGCGTACGCCGCGGTGACGAGCACGCCCAGCAGCGCACCGGACGCGCCGCCCAACGCGGACAGGAGCAGGGATTCGGTCAGGAACTGGGTGCGGATCTGGGCCCTGGTCGCGCCGAGCGATCTTCGGAGACCGATCTCGGCCCGGCGTTCCAGCACCGAGACGACCATGGTGTTGGCCACGCCCACACCACCGACCAGGAGCGCCACCGCGCCCAGGCCGAGGAGCAGGGCGTTCAGGGTCTCGTCGGTCGCCTGCTTGGCCGCGAGCGCGTCCGAGGGTCGGGACACTTCCACTTCGTCCGGGTGTTCGGGTTTGGCGGTCGCGGCCAGGCGGGCTTGGACGCTGTGCACGGCGTCCTCCCGCGACCTGGCGTAGACGGTGGTCGGGTAGCCGTCGAAACCCAGTTCCGCGCGGGCCACCGGCCAGCCGATCAGGGCGGCGGTGTCGAGCTCCGGCGCGAGCGGCGTCGGGTGCAGGACACCCACCACGGTGAACCACCGGCCGCCCAGGTGGACGGGTTCGCCGGTGGTGGCGACGCCCAGGCGTTCGGCGGCCTCGTGGCCCAGCACCACGGCCGGGTAGCGGGCGGTGGCGTCGTTGAGGAAGGCGCCCTTGGCGACGGCGCCGCCGACGGTGGCCAGGAGGTCGGGCCCCGCCGCCAGCACCGCGATGCCGCCCGACTGGGTCTCCGGAATGCGGTCGTTGCGGTAGACCTTCACGTCCACCACGACGCCGGTCGCGGTGGCGGACAGGACCGGCTCCATCCGGCCGATCATGCCCACCGCCTCGGCGGGCAGGTGGGTCCGCTCGCCGAACAGGGTCTGACCCGGACCTGCGGTCAGCAGGTTCGTGCCCAGCGCGGCCAGCCGTCGGTCCAGGTCGGCGCGGCTGGATGTGGAGATGCCCACCACCGAGACCATCGCCGCGATGCCGATCGCGATGCCCAACGCCGACAGCACCACCCGCGTCGGTCTGGCCCGCAGGCCTGCTCCGCCCACCCGCAGCACGTCGGCGGGTGAGAGGCGGGCCGGTCGCAGGTCAGCCATCGCCCACCACCCGACCGTCGCGCACGTCCACCCGGCGCGGCAGGGCCCCGGCCACGCCCTGGTCGTGCGTGATCACCAGGACCGTGGCGCCCGCGTCGTTCAGCTCGCGCAGCAGGCGCAGCACGCCCTCGCCCGACGTCGAGTCCAGGTTGCCCGTCGGCTCGTCGGCGAGCAGCAGGGTCGGGCGGCCGACCACGGCGCGGGCGATCGCCACGCGCTGCCGCTCGCCGCCGGACAGCTCGTGCGGCCGGTGGGTGAGCCGGTGGCCGAGGCCGACGGTGTCCAGTGCCTCCGCGGCACGCCGTCGGCGTTCTCGCAGGCCCGCTCCGGTGTAGAGGAGGCCGTCAGCGACGTTGTCCACTGTGGACACACCGGTGGACAGGTGGAACTGCTGGAACACGAAGCCGATCGCGTTGGCGCGCAACGCGGAGAGGGCCCGGTCCGACAGCTCGCGGACGGCGTGGCCGTCGATCAGCACCTCGCCCCGGGTGGGGCGGTCCAGGGTGCCGATCAGGTTGAGCATGGTCGACTTGCCCGATCCCGACGGGCCGACGATGCCCACCAGCTCACCCCGTTCGACGGTGAGCGAGACGTCCCGCAGGGCGACCACCCCGTGGTAGTCGCGGCCCACGCCCCGCAGCTCCACCACCGGCGTCACCGGGGCACCCCCACTTCGACGCCCTCGGCGATGGCGTCGCCGGCGACCTCGACCCGACCGGCGGCGAACAGGCCGGTCTCCACCGGCACGTAGCGCATCGCGCCGCCTTCGACCAGCTGGACGCCGTACTCGCCCTCGTCGAGGGCGACCAGGGCGCCGATCGGCACGGCCAGCACGCCCTCCTTGCGCTCGGACACGAGCACGACGTCCACCGGGGCCGAGTCGAGCCGGCCGAGCGCGGCCTGGTCGGCCACCGAGACCACCACGTCGACCGTGGTCGCGGCAGGGGCGCCCGGTTCGGCGGCGGCGCTGGTGGCGGCCGTGCCGACCGACTCGACCCGGCCGTCGACCGACCTGCCGTCCGGCAGGACGACGGTCGCCGGCACGCCCTCGGCCACCAGGTGCTGCTTACCGACGTCCAGCGGGACGACCACGACCCGCGTGGTGCCGGTGTAGGTGAGGACCGGCCCGGTGGCGCGGCTGCCCGGTGGGACCTTCCACTCGGCCACCCGCACCTCGCCCCCGGCCACCACGACGTCCGACTGCTGCACCACCCCCGTTTCCGGCAGGCCGGACGCCACCTGCCACGCGCGCACGGCGGCGGCCGTGCCGGAGGTGTAGGTGTCGTCCACGGTGAAGCCGCCGTGGCCGAGGGCGGACAGGTTCTCCTCCAGCTGGCGGACGTCCCGGCCCGTGGCGCCGGCGGACAGCGACCGGTAGGCCGGTGTCGCGCCGAACAGCAGCGGCACGGGCCTGCCGTCCACCTCGTACAGCGCTTGACCGCGGGTGATGACGGCGCCGGGTGCGGGCAGCCAGGTGACGGTGCCCTGAGCGCCGACGGGGGTCGGGGTGGCCGTGCCGTGGCTCAGGGCGCCGGTGACCCGTTCGGCGCGGGTGAGCGTCGTCGCCTCCACCTTCGCCGTGGCGGGTGGCAGGTCGGCCGCGTTCGCGGTCGTCGGCTCCGCACCGCCGAATCCGACGGCGGCGGCACTTCCCGCTCCGAGCAGGACCAGGACGCCCGCTCCCCAGGCGATCCGGGCTCGTTTGGTCATGGGGCCACCTCCGCGGGGTCGCCTCGGAACGTTCTCCGCATCGCCGGGACGACGCCGTCAGGACTGATCACCGGTACACCTCTCGACTCGGACATGGCCGACGCGCCCGCCTCCTTTCCCGTCCCTTCGCGGTGACTCACCGGCGGTGGGAAGGGCGATGTGAAGCGGGTGGTGGGGTTGTGGGGGGCAGGTCATCGGGAGAGGGCCGGGAGCTGGTCCTGGCACGCCTCCAGCGCGGACTTGAAGGTCGGGCTCTCGCGATCGATCCCGCCGAGGCCCGCCCGGTTGCCGCCGTTCGGGTCCGGGTCGGGCAGGTCGATCCCGTTGTCCCGCATGCACCGCGTGAAGTGGCGCAACCGGTCCAGCACCGCCGGGTCCAGCTTGGACAGGTCGCCGCCGCCGGGGAGCAGGCTCCGGCACGCCTCGCGGGCGCGGTCGAAGTCCGGGTCGGTCCGGTCGAGCTCGCCCAGGCCGCCGAACCCGCCACCCGGGTCGGGGTCGGGCACGTCGACGCCGTTGTCGCGCATGCACCGGGCGAACTGCTGCGACCGCTCCTCCTGGCTCAGGTCCGCGCTCGACGGCGATGCCGCCCGCTCCGCCCCACTGGCTCCGCACGCTGCCAGGACCAGTGCCAGTGCTGCCGTCGCGATGATCTGCTTCATGTCCCCTCCTTGGCCTGGGGACAGTCGAGCAGGAGGGCTATAACCAGCGCGTAACCCGAACTGCTTATGCGGAGGTTATGGACCCCGGCGGACGATGGACCCATGCGCATCCTGGTGGTCGAGGACGAACCGACGCTGGCGGCGGCGATCGGCGAGTGGTTGCGCCGTGAGGCGTTCGCCGTGGACGTGGTGCACGACGGCGACTCGGCGCTGGAACGCCTCTCCGTCAACGCCTACGACGTGCTCGTCCTCGACCGCGACATCCCGCGCGTGCACGGCGACGTCGTGTGCCGCCGGGTGGCCGACTCCGGCTCCGAGACCCGCATCCTGATGCTCACCGCCGCCGCCGCGGTGCGCGACCGGGTCGAGGGGCTGGCCCTCGGCGCGGACGACTACCTGCCCAAGCCGTTCGCATTCGTCGAGCTGTCCGCGCGCGTCCACGCGCTGCTGCGCCGGGTCGGGCCGCCGAGCCCGCCGGTCCTCGAACGGGCCGACCTCCGGGTCGATCCGGCCCGGCGAAAAGTCACCCGAGCGGGTGAGTCGATTCCCTTGGCCAACAAGGAGTTCGCGCTCCTGACCGAGCTGGTCCGCGCGCAGGGCGCGGTGGTGACCTCCGAACACCTCCTGGAGAAGGTGTGGGACGAGCACATCGACCCGTTCACCAACGCCGTCCGGGTGACCATGGTGAAGCTGCGCCGCAAGCTGGGCGACCCACCGCTGATCGAGACCGTGCCCGGCGTGGGGTACCGGCTCCCGTGATCGGCCGGTGGAGCATCCGCGGGCGGTTGACCGCGCTCTACGGTGGACTGTTCGTGCTCGCCGGGGCCGTCCTGCTGGTGGTCACCTACCTGCTCGCCTGGCAGAGCCTCAACACCCGGCTCCAGCCGCTCGCCGACCTGGACAGCCTGCGCGACCTGCGCACCGCCTCGCCGGACGAGTTGGTCGAAGCGCTTCGCTCCGCGCAGTCCCGCTACCGCGACGAGGTGCTGGAGTCACTGCTCGCCCGAGGGAGTCTCGCGTTGCTGTGCGTGGCCCTGGTCGCGGTGGCGTTCGGGTGGCTCCTGGCGCGCAGCGCCCTGCAACCGCTGCACCGCATCACCGAGGCCGCGCGGCGGATCGCGGCGGGTCACGGCCTGCACGAGCGGATTCCGCCGACGGGGCCGCGGGACGAGGTCGCCGAACTCGCTGAAACGTTCAACGCCATGCTGGACCGGTTGGACCGCGCGTTCGACGGGCAGCGCCGGTTCGTCGCCGACGCCTCGCACGAAATGCGCACACCGCTGGCCGTAAAACGGGCGCTCATCGAGGTTTCCATCACCCGACCGGGTGCATCTGCGGATGCCAAGCAATTGGGATACGAGCTGTTGGAGGTCAACGCCAGACACGAACGGCTCATCGACGGCCTCCTGACGTTGGCCGACAGCGAGAACGAACTCACCGAGCGCACCCGGACCTCCGTCTCCGACATCGCCGAGCACGTGCTGCTCCAGTCGAAGCGCACCGCCGCGGAGGCCGGCGTGGAGCTGCACCACGAGATGTCGCCGTGCGAGGTGGTCGGCGACCCGGTCCTGCTGGAACGCCTGGTGCGCAACCTGGTCGACAACGCGATCAGGCACAACCACCGCGGCGGGTTCGTGGACGTGTCCGCGGAACCGGGCTCCCTGGTGGTGGCCAACACCGGCCCGAAGATCGAGCCGTACGAGGTGGAGGGGCTGTTCCGGCCGTTCCGCAGGCTGGACCGGGACGCCACCGCCACCGGCGAGCGCGGGCTCGGCCTGGGGTTGTCGATCGTCCGCGCCATCGCCGCCGCCCACGGTGCGACGGTGACCGCGACACCGGGGGCGGACGGCGGGTTGGCGGTTGCGGTCAGGTTTGCCGAAGAGATGTGAGGAACGCCCGGAATGGACGGTCCCCAAAGGTCAATCTGGGTCCTGGTCGTTTGCTGTCCCTGATGCCGATCGTGGTCGGTCCCACGGCCAGCTCGACGCAGTTGTTGCCCGCGCCGGAGTAGGTGCTCTTGCGCCACGTCCTGTTGTTGTTCATGTGTCCTTCAGTGCGGTTGCCAGTTTCCTGATCAGCGAAGCCGACTCCTTGGCGGACAGGGCGACCTCGCTCACCATTTCGTCGAAGTGCAGCAGGTACTTCTGCACGTCGGCGCGATTGTCCACCCACTTACCACCACCTGCGTACTCCAGGTACACGGCAGAAGGATCACTGTCCTCGAAGCGGAGAGCGGTCGCGCCACCACCCGACATGGTTCCGTGAGCACCGGCGCCGAACGGAACCACTTGGATGGTGATGTTGTCCTGCTTCCCCTTCTCGAGCAAATGCGACAACTGCTCGCGCATGACGTCGGGACCGCCGACGGTCCGGTGCAGCGCGGCTTCGTCGATGACCGCGTGCAGCCGTAAACCGGGCAGCCTGCGCTGCCGGTTCGCCAACGCCGCGGCGACCTGTTCCACCGAGACCGACGAGTCCATGAACCGTCGGCCGGCGAGCCTGATCGCGGTCGCGTAGGCGGGTGTTTGCAGCAAGCCGGGGATGACGATCATCTCGATGGTGCGCACCTCCGTGGCGTCCGCCTCCTGGCGGGCGTAGGTGCGTGCCTCCGGGGTGAACGCCGCGGCGTAGACCAGCCTCGTCCCATCCTGCTTCGCGTCCTCCCACAACGCTTCCGCCTCACGCCGTTCGGCATCGGTCGCCCCGTAGAGCCCGAGCAGCGCGCTCAGTTCGGTCCAACTCGGACTGATGTAGCCGTTCTCCATCCGCGACAGCGTCGACTGCGTCTTCCGCGTCAGCGCGTGGTAGTCGGTCTCGGTCTTGCCCGCTCGCTTGCGCAGAGCGTTGAGGAACTGCCCCAGCTTGCGCTTGCGTCGGGTTTGGACGGCTGCCATGCGGATCTCTCCTCGCTGGAAAAGAACTGCGAACACCCTAGTGCTGTTCCGCGTTCCGCCCAGTTTCACTCGATCGAGCGCTTACAAGGTGCATATACGCCCAAACGGCATGACCCCGACGACCCTCGCCCCGGCACGGTGACCGCCGGTCGGCTCGCCGACCGCCGTCGGTGGTACCGCCGGCGACGCCGGGCACGCCGTGCGACGTGACCGACGGGCTGGACGAGTGATCGGCGCGGGCCAAGGTCTGGCCACCTGTACATCTCGCAGGTCCGGCCGCGAGACGTCAAGGGGTTCCCGAGCGCCGGTGGAGCCGGTCGCGAGGCGCGCCGACCCCCGCCGAACGGCGGCCGCGCCGGCCTTCACCGTCCGTGCCAGGGAACTCGACCAGGCGGCCTCGTCCCCCGACCGGTCGGCACGACCCCGGAACGCCGCACCCGAGCAGCCGATGATCACCGGATCGGCCGGACGACTCTCCGCAAAAATCGGAGGCGACGATCCCACCGCCGTTGTCGACGGGTTGCGAGAACGCGGCGCGGAGCCGAACGGGGTCGGCGGCTTGACCTTGGAGCGCACTCCAAGGTTCACCGTCGACGCATGCGTGTTGCTGAACTGGCCGACGCGGTGGGGGTCCGACCGGACACCGTCCGGTACTACGAGCGCGCCGGGCTGCTGAACCCGCCGCCGCGCAACACCGCCGGGTACCGGGTGCACCAGGAGGACGCGGTCGAGCGGATGAGGTTCGTGCGGGGCTGTCAGCGCCTGGGGCTGAAGTTGCGCGAGATCGCCGACCTGCCGGCCGTGCGCGACACCGGCGTGTGCCCCTGCGAACCCGCCGAGGAACTGCTGCACCGCCACATCGCCGAGCTGGACGCCGAGGTCGCCCGGCTGTCGGCGCTGCGCGACGAGCTGACCGACATGGTGCGCGGCCTGCCCTCCGGGCACTGCCCGGACATCGAACCGGGCACGTGGCGCCCTCCGGGGCCGACGACCCCGACCGCGACGAAGGGGTGAACAGCGAGGGCTGCCGCCGGGGCGGCGGGGGGCGACGAGGTCCGAACCGTCCACTGTGGTTGCGCGAACATCCCTCGCATCAGCCACCGGTTCAAGCGCAGTCCGCTTAATCCACCTGAAATTGTCGGTCCCCGGGTCCATCATGACCCGCATGGCAGACGCAATCGTGGCCGAAGGACTGGTCAAGCGCTACGGGTCGGTGGTGGCCCTCGACGGCCTCGACCTCGTGGTGCCGGAGGGGACCGTCATGGGCCTGCTCGGCCCGAACGGCGCGGGCAAGACCACGACGGTGCGCGTGCTCACCACGTTGCTGGAGCACGACGAGGGCAGGGCGACCGTCACCGGGCTGGACGTCATCTCCGACGCCAAGGAGCTGCGCCGCCGGATCGGGCTCTCCGGCCAGTACGCGGCCGTCGACGAGAACCTGACCGGCTTCGAGAACCTGGACATGGTCGGCAGGCTGTACCACCTCGGCAAGCAGCGCAGCCGGGAGCGGGCCCGCGAACTGCTCGCGCGGTTCGACCTGGTGGAGGCCGCCGACCGGCCGGTGAAGGGCTACTCGGGCGGCATGCGCCGCAGGCTCGACCTCGCGGGCGCGCTGGTGGCCGAGCCGAGGGTGCTGTTCCTGGACGAGCCGACCACGGGCCTGGACCCGCGCAGCAGGCTGGGGATGTGGGACGTCATCTCGGAACTGGTGGCGGGCGGCACCACGCTGCTGCTGACCACGCAGTACCTGGAGGAGGCCGACCGGCTCGCCGACAAGATCGCGGTCATCGACCACGGCAAGGTGATCGCCCTGGGCACCGCGAACGAGTTGAAGGACCAGGTCGGCGGTGAACGGCTGGAGCTGACCGTCGGCTCCGCGCGGGACGCGGAGGTGGCGAAAACCGCCCTGGCGCCGCTGGCGATCGGGGAGATCGCGGTGGACGACCGCGGGCACCGGCTGACCGTGCCGGTCTCGGGCGGCGCGGACGTGCTGGTCGACGGGATCCGGCGGTTGGACGCCGAGGCGATCAAGGTGCTCGACGTCGGCCTGCGCAGGCCGACGCTGGACGACGTGTTCCTGACGCTGACCGGGCGGGCGACCGGCGGGAACGGCGCCGAGGACAAGCAGGGGGAAAAGGGAGAATGAGCGCGTTCACACAGGCTCTGGGCGATGGCGCGGTCGTCGCCAAGCGCAACCTGATCAAGATCAAGCGGGTCCCGGACCTGATCGTGTTCTCGACGTTGTCGCCGATCATGTTCGTGCTGCTGTTCGCCTACGTGTTCGGCGGCTCGATCGCCATCCCGGGCATGGACTACCGCGAGTTCCTGATGGCGGGCATCTTCGCGCAGACCGTGGTGTTCGGCGCGACGATCACCGGCGCGGGGTTGGCCGAGGACATCCAGAAGGGCGTGATCGACCGGTTCCGGTCGTTGCCGATGGCGCGGTCGGCGGTGCTGATCGGGCGGACCACGAGCGACCTGGCGAACAACGTCATCGTCATCGTGGTGATGTCGGTGACGGGCCTGATCGTCGGCTGGCGGATCCACTCGTCGCCGCTGGAGGCGTTGGCCGGGTTCGCCCTGCTGCTGCTGTTCGCCTACGCGGTGTCGTGGGGCATGGCGATCGTCGGGTTGATGGTGCGCAGCCCCGAGGTGTTCAACAACGCCTCGTTCATCGCGATCTTCCCGCTCACGTTCATCGCGAACACGTTCGTGCAGGAGAACAACCTGCCCGGACCGCTGAAGGCGTTCGCGGAGTGGAACCCGGTGTCGGCGGTGACGGCCGCGGCCCGCAACCTGTTCGGCAACACCAACCCGCTGGCCCCGGCGCCGAGCGCGTGGCCGTTGCAGCACCCCGTGCTGATGACGCTGATCTGGGTCGTGGTGTTCCTGCTGATCTTCGTGCCGCTGGCGATCCGCCAGTACCGCAAGGCCGTGGCCCGCTAGCGAGCGCGGCCGAACCCGCCGGCAAGAGGTGAGCAGGTTTCGAATCGGCCGCACGAAGGGTAGCCGGTGGGCATCAGAGCCCAAGGAGGCGCAGATGTCCACCGGTGCCATCATCGGCGTTGTCGTCGCCGTGCTGGTCGTGCTGGCCGCGATCGCGGTGCTGGCGAAATTCCTCATGCAGCGCAAGAGGTTGCGCTCCAAGTTCGGCCCCGAGTACGAGCGCGCCTTGGAGCACAACGGCAGCCGAATGGCGGCGGAACGCGAACTGGCGGAACGGGAGCGGGAGCACTCGAAGCTGGAGCTCCGCGCCCTCAACGCCGTCACGCGTGAGAGCTACGCCCGCAACTGGACCCGCGTCCAGGAGCAGTTCGTCGACGAGCCGAACGAGGCGGTGAGCCAGGCGGACCACTTGGTCACCGACCTGATGGCCGAGCGCGGTTACCCCACCGAGGGGTACGAGCACCAGGAGAAGCTGCTCTCCGTCGAGCACGCCCGCACGCTCGACCACTACCGCGAGGCGCACTCGATCGTCGAGCGCCAGGAGCGCGGCGAGGCGACGACGGAGGACCTGCGCAACGCGATGGTGCACTACCGCACCGTGTTCGAGGACCTGCTGGGTGACCGCCGGGAAGGGGCGCGGTAATGACCGACCACCGTCAACACCTCACCACCGAGGACTTCGCCGAGCGCACGCCGGCCGACCGCGACACCGCCGACCGCCACACCGCCGACCGCGACGCCCTCGGCCACACGACCTTCGACCGCACGCCGCCCGACCACACGTCGACCGGTCACACATCGGCTGACCACACGTCGGCTGACCACACGTCGACCGGTCACACGTCGACCGGCTACGACACCGCGGACGACCGGTCCGGAGACCGGACCCCCGACACGCGGTTCGACGAGCGCGAGCCGGTCGAGCAGACCCCGGCCGACCACGACGTCGCGGAGCCCGACCTGACCGACCAGGAGCGCTCCGACCGCGAGGCCGTGCCCCAGCAGGAACAGCCGCAGCACTCGCAGCCGACCGAGCTGTCCGAGGTCTCCACGACCGCCGGCGACGCGCCGCTGTTCACCGGGGACGACGCGGCCGACTACCAGGCCGAGTGGCGCGCGCTGCAGGCCGACTTCGTCGACGACCCGCGCGAGGCCGTGCAGCGGGCCGACGAACTGGTCGCCCAGGTGATGCAGAGCCTGGCCACGACGTTCAACCAGCACAAGCACGCCCTCGAAGAGCAGTGGCAGCGGGGCGACGAGGTGCAGACCGAGGAACTGCGACAGGCGCTCAAGCGCTACCGCTCGTTCTTCGACCGCCTGCTCTCGGTCTGATAGCCACTGCGTGGAAACTCCCCGTTGTGCGTCTGGCGACCCAGGTGCACAACGGGTGTTTCACGTCTTCAGCCCGGCAGCTCCCGGATCTCCATCTCCAGCACGTCGATCTCGTCGCTGACCGCCTCGTCCAGCATCCGGTCGAGCAGTTCCGAGGGCTCCGACGACCCCACCCCGCACCGGGGCACCAGCTCCCACCACACCGCCGGGTTGTTCCAGAACGAGCCGGAGCCCTGGTCGACGCCGTCGAGGCAGCGCAGCCGCGGGTCGTCGTCGGGCAGTCGGCGGACGTGGTCGATGAACCGGGCCAGCGCGTCCGGGTTGATCACCGGCACCGCGCCGTACCCGCGCAGGCAGTCTTCGAGTTCCGTCAGGAACTCCTCTTTGAACGTCACGCCGCCACCCCGCTTCCCCCGCGCCGTTGCGGGTGAGGAGGACTCACGTCCCGGAACACCAACGGTACCTCCGCCGAGGCGCGCTGAACTTACTGCCAATGGGCGGTTCCAGGGCAAGATTCGCTAACGGTCCGGTGACCGGGAAGCGACCTCGGGCTCCGGCGGTCCTCTGTGGACGACATCACCGGGTCGTGACCTTCACTCCGACCGCAGCCTCGCCATGAAGCTGAACCGGTCGCCCCGGTACAGCGACCGGACCCGCTCGATCGGCTCGCCAACGTTGTCATGGGACACGCGGTGCAGCAGCAGCATCGGCAGCGCGGGGTTCGTGCCGATGAGCAACGCCTCGCGCGGCGTCGCCAGCACCGTCTCCACCCGCTCCTCGGCCTCGCTGAACACCACGCCCAGCCGCTCGGTCAGGCACGCGTACAGCGACGTGGTCGGGTCGAACACCTCCAGCAGCGTCGGGAACCGCGCGGCGGACAGGTAGGTCGACTCCAGGCCGATCCGCTCGCCGTCGGCCAGCAGCACGCGTTCCAGGTGCACCACCGGCTCGCCGCGCCCGATCCGCAGGTCCGCCGACAGCACGTCGTCCGCGGGCAGGTGCTCGACGGTGATCACGCTGCGCGCCGCGTCCACGCCCTGGCGGCGCATCCCCTCGGTGTAGCTGACCAGCGTCAGCGGGTGGACGAGCTTGGGCGGCGCGACGTAGGTGCCGCTGCCCTGGCGGCGTTGCAGCTTGCCCTCCAGCACCAGCTCGCCGACGGCCTGCCGCAACGTCACCCGCGACACCGAGAACCGCTCGGCCAGCTCCCGCTCCGACGGCAGCGCCGTGCCTTCGCCGAGCGCGTCGACGAGCCACAGCAGCTCGGTCTTCACCGCGTAGTAACGGGGGATGCGGCCGTGTTCGGGGATGCCGGCGCGGACCGGCCCGTCCGCGCGGTACTGGGGCACGTAATGCGAGGCATGCACGCACCGAGCCTACGGGGCGGTTCCGGCCGGTCAGACCGCTGACGGAGTGGGGCGCACGTCACGGGGCCAGGTCGGGCGGGTCCGGGATGGCGTAACCGGAGTCCCCCACGTTGGCCTCCAGCGACTTGCGCCACTCGCCGGAGTCGATCATCTTCCGAACGGCGGCGGCGACCTCCGCCCTGCTGGTCGGGTCGTTCTTGCGCATCCCGATGCCGTACTCCTCCTTGCTGAAAGGTCTGTTGACGACCTTCAGCAGCTCGGGGTTCTGCGCGGCGTAACCGGCGAGGATCACGTCGTCGGTGGTCATGGCGTCCACCTGCTCGGCCAGCAGTGCGGTGACGCAATCGCTGAAGTTCGGGTATTCCACCAGTTGGACGGACTGCGCGAACTGGTCCTTCACGAACTGCGCCGACGTCGTGTTGGCGACCGAGCAGAGCTTCAGCCCGCCCGCGTTCAGCGATTCCGGCCCGGTGATCCGCTCGTCGGTCAACCGGACCAGCAGGTCCTGCCCGGCCACGAAGTAGGGCCCGACGAAGTCGATGACCTCCTTGCGCTTGTCGGTGATGGAGTAGCTGGACACGACCAGGTCGGCGGCGCCGGTGGTGAGCAGCTTCTCCCGTTCCGACGGCGTCGCCTCGGTGAACTTGATGCCGGATTCCTCGACACCCAGTTCCTTCGCCACGTAACGGGCCACGTCGACGTCGAAACCGCGGTAGGTGCCGTCCAAGCGGCGCACGCCGAGACCTGGCTGGTCGTACGCCACGGCGATGGTCAGCTCGTTGGAGTTGTCCGCCTTGCCGGCGACGGTCGTGTCGTCACCGGTGGAGCACGACGAGAGGACGAGCGCGGCGGAACACGCCACAACGAGGGCGCGCAGCGGTGCCAGAGCCATTCTTCCCCTTTTCGGGAGCTTCCTCGGGATGCCGGGAAACCTAAGCGGCTCAACGGACCTGGTCCAGAGGAAAGCGGAAGATGACCGCACATGATCGGTCAAGGGGCAACGGTTGCGCATCGACAACCCGGTCGCGCTAGCGCACACCGCCGGGCGAACGCATCCTCCTGGGGCCGCTGTCGGGCTTGGACGGTGGCGGGCCGAGCACCACCCTGGCGCTGCTGACGTACGCGCCGGCGGCGCTGGCCAGCACCGGTTCCAGCGACAGCTCCCGCACCTCGGGCAGGTCCTCGGCCAACGCCGCCAGCCGCAGCACCAGCTCCTGCAGCGCGGGCAGGTCGGCGGGCTCGTCACCCCGGTAGCCCGCCAGCAGCGGCGCGGCCTTGGGCGCGCGCACCAGCGCCGCCGCGTCCGCGTCGGTCAACGGCACCGCGCGGTACGCCCGGTCCCCCAGCAGGTCGCTGACCAGCCCGGACAGCCCGAACGACACCAGCGTGCCGAACGACGGGTCGTCCTGCAGGCCCAGCACGCACGAGATGCCCTTGGGCGCCATGCGCTGCACGTACACGTCCGGCCGGTCCGCCATCCCGGCGAGCATCGCGTACGCCGTGCGCACGGCCTCCTCGGCGGACAGGTCGAGCCGCACGCCGACCAGGTCGGTGCGGTGGCGCAACCGGTCGTCGGTCGACTTCACCGCCACCGGGTAGCCCAGCTCCTCCGCCGCGCGCACCGCTTCGTCCGCCGACGTCACCACCCGGAACGGCACGACCTCCACGCCGTAGCACGCGAGCAGCCGCACGGCGGTGTCGTCGTCCAACCGCCGTTCGCCGTCCAGCTCCTGGGCGTCCACGATGGCGTGCGCGGCGACCGGGTCGATGCCCTCGGGCCGCACGAACGCGCCTTGCGGCGCAGACCGCCAACGCGCGTAACGCGTCACCCGCGCCAACGCGAGCACAGCGCGCTCCGGACTGGGGTACGACGGCACGGAACCCCGTCCCGGCGCGCCACCGGGACCGGGCACGGCCAGCTCGGCCGGCACGCCCTCCACCGCCAGGAACGTCGACGCGATCGGCTTGTCCCGCCCGCCCTGCTCCACGACCTCGCGCAACGCGCGGGCGAACGACGCGCCCGGCACCGCCAGCGGCGGCACGAACACCACCACCAGGGCGTCCGCGCCCGGGTTCTCCAACGCCGCCTTCACCGCCGCCGCGAACGCCTCCGGCCCGGCCTGCGCGCCCACGTCCACCGGCTCGCCGGCCAGCTCCAGGCCCTGGGCCAGCGCGGTGTCGGCGGCCAGCAGCCCGATCGCGGTCGAGTTGCCCACCACGGCCACCCGCGGCCCGGTGGGCAGCGGCTGGTGCGCCAGCAGCAGCGCGGTGTCGAACAGCTGCGCCAGCGACTCCACCCGGATCACGCCCGCCTGCTCGAACAACGCCTGCACGCTCGACTCGTCCACCGGCACCGACGTCGCCGCGAGCGCGGGCGTCACCGCGTGCCGACCGGACTTCACCGCGACGATCGGCTTGCTGCGGCCGAGCCTGCGGGCCAGCCGGGCGAACTTGCGCGGGTTGCCGAACGACTCCAGGTACAGCAGCACCACGTCGGTGGCCGGGTCGGTCTCCCAGTACTGGAGCAGGTCGTTGCCCGAGACGTCGGACCGGTTGCCCGCCGAGACGAAGGTGGACAGGCCCAGGCCGCGTTCGGCGGCGGTGGCCAGGATCGCCGTGCCCAGCGCGCCGGACTGGCAGAAGAAACCGGTGCGGCCGCGGGCCGGGAGCATCGGCGCGAGGGTGGCGTTGAGGCGCACGCCCGCGTCGGTGTTCAGCACGCCCAGCGCGTTCGGGCCGACCACCCGCATGCCGTGCGCGCGGGCCTCGGCGGCCAGCCTGCGCTCCGCGCTCAACCCGCCCGGCCCGGTCTCGCCGAACCCGGAGGTGACCACGACCAGCGCTTTCACCCCCTTGGCCAGGCAGGCGTCCATCACCTCGTCCACGCCGGCGGCGGGCACCGCGATCACGGCCAGGTCCACGTCGTCGGGGATGGCGAGCACCGACGGGTACGCGCGCACGCCGCGCACGGACCGGTGCTCGGCGTTCACCGGGTACACCGGCCCGGCGAAGTCGGCCGCGAGCAGGTTCGTCAGCACCGCGTGGCCGATCTTGGTCCGGTCGGTGGACGCGCCCACCACCGCGATCGACCTCGGGTGCAGCAGGTTGTGCACGCTGCGCGCCTCGGCCGCCTGCTCGCGGGCGCGGGCCACCTCCACCGACTCCTCGGTCGGGTCGATGTCGAACTCCAGGTGCACCACGCCCTCCTCGAACGCGCGGCTCACGCCGTAGCCCGCGTCCCGGAAGATCCGCACCATCTGGCCGTTCTCGGCGAGCACCTCGGCGGTGAACCGGCTCAGCCCGCGTTCCCGGGCGGCGGCGGCCAGGTGCTCCAGCAGGATCGAGCCCAGACCGCGCCCCTGGTGCGCGTCCTCGACCACGAACGCGACCTCGGCCGAACTGCCCTCGCCGAGCCGGTCGTAGCGGCCCACGGCCACGATGTCGTCGCCGAGCAGCGCGGTGAACGCGACCCGGTCGGCGTGGTCGACGGTGCTGAAGCGTTCGAGGTCCCGCTTGGGCATCCGCGGGTAGGGGCCGAAGTAGCGGTAGTAGCGGGTGCGCTCGGACAGCCTGCCGTGGAACGCGAGCAGCTTCTCCGCGTCGTCGGGCGTGATGGGGCGCAGGTGGACCGTGCCGCCGTCGCTGAGCACGACGTCGGCCTCCCAGTGCCGCGGGTAGTCGAACGGGTCCACGTCAGTCCCTCGGGTCGTCGGGGTCCAGGCCGTGCAGCGGGAAGGCGGCGCGGCGCGCGTCCCGGATCGCCAGGTCCACCGGGGTCTCGGTCTGGCCGCCCCACGGTTCGAACGACGTGTCGGCGTCGTCGGTCATGGACGTCGGCAGCGGCCGGTTCGGCGCGAGGGCGGCGGCGTGCGCGACCCAGTCCGCGGGCAGCGTCGCGTTCGGCGGGACGTCCCGGTCCAGGACGGTGGCCAGCAGGTGCGTCCAGCTGCGGGGCACCACGCGCAGCAGCTCGTACCCGCCGCCGCCCAGCGCCAGCCAGCGGCCGTTCGCGGTCTCCTCGGCCAGCTCGCGCAGCCTGCGGTAGATGGCGCGGTGACCGTCCACGGTGAGCGCGAGGTCGGCCAGCGGGTCCTCGCGGTGGGTGTCCACGCCGCACTGCGTGACCAGCAGCTGCGGCCGGAACGCCCGCAGCAGGGACGGCACGGTGGCCTCGAACGCGCGCAGCCAGCCCCGGTCGCCGGTGCCGGCGGGCAGGGCCACGTTCACGCTCGTGCCCTCGGCGCCCGCGCCGCCCAGCTCGGCGGGCCGCCCGGTGCCCGGCCACAGCGTCAGCGGGCTCTGGTGCAGCGACACCGTGAGCACGCGCGGGTCGTCGTAGAACGCGGCCTGCACGCCGTCGCCGTGGTGCACGTCGGTGTCGAGGTAGGCGATCCGGTCGAAGCCGTTGTCCAGCAGCCAGGAGATCGCCACCGCGCAGTCGTTGTAGACGCAGAACCCGGCCGCGTGGTCGCGCATGGCGTGGTGCAGGCCGCCGGCGATGTTCACCGCCCGGTTCGCCGCGCCGGAGGCGATGCGCCGCGCGGCGGCCAGCGAACCGCCGACGACCAGCGCGGACGCCTCGTGCATCCGGGCGAACACCGGGTTGTCCGCGGTGCCGAGGCCGTGCCCGACGTCCCAGCCCGCCATCGGCGCGGCCCGCACGGCGTTGAGGTAGGACGGCTCGTGGACGCGCTCGATCTCGGCGTCCGGCGCCGGGTCCGGGGACAGGAGGTCGACGCCCTCCAGCACGCCGAGCGCGGTCGCCAGCCGGACCGCCAGGTCCAGCCGGACGGGGTTGAGCGGGTGGTCCCCGCCCAGGTCGTAGCCGAGGAAGGACTCGTCCCAGACGACAGCGGCTGCCTCACCCATGTCGGCAACCTAACCCACGCGGCGGGCCGCGGTGGGATCACAGGTTGGTCGCCCCCGGCGCCCGGGCGTCCGAGGTGGACCTAGAGTCTGCCGGGACGACGCGGGACAGGAATGGGGCCATCGAGGATGGAACCCCGCACGTCGGAACGGGGTCATAGAGCACATGCACCTGCGACGAGTTCCCGCCCTGACCGCCGTGCTGGCCTTGGCGCTCACGCTCGGCCTCACCGGCTGCGCCACCACGGTCGTCGGCAGCCCGGTCGCCGCGGCGGGCGGGTCGGCCGGCGGGGAGTCCACCTCCGGCAAGCCCTCGTCCACCAAGACGTCCTCGCCGAAGACCTCCAGCAAGGCGTCCGCGCCCGAGACGTCCGCCGCGGACCAGCCCGCGGGCAACGTCAAGATCACGACGAAGAAGAAGACCGAGGGCTACGAGGACTGCGACGTCCTCACGCCCGAGGAGGTGGCCGCCGCCGTCGGCGCGGCGAAGGGCGGCGAGAAGGGCTGCGTGCAGAGCACCGAGGACCCGCTCGCGGTCGTGCTGTTCATGGTCACGTTCGCCGAGTACGAGGGTGAGGCGCGGACCATCGAGGTCGGCGGGAACACCGCGTACGAGGTGAAGGAGAAGGGCGGCGACTGCACCGTCCTGGTCATGCTGACCGACGACCCGGACGAGATCACGCCCGCGTTCCAGGCCACCGTGACGCCGATCGACGAGTTCGAGCCGTGCGCGGTCGCGCTGAAGCTGGCGACCAAGGCGTTCGAGAAGATCCCGAACGCCTGAAGCCCTGAGGTGGGGACGGCCGGTCGGCTCCGACCGGCCGTTCCGCGTCCTCAGCCGGGTTGCGGGCCGGTGGCGGCGGGGCGGTCCGGGTCGGACGACCACTGCGACCACGATCCCGGGTAGAGCGGCGCGGGGGCGTCGGGCCCGGTGATCCCGGCCACCTCCAGGGCCAGCACCACCGAGGACGCCGTGACGCCCGACCCGCAGTAGGCCGCGACCGGCCGGTCCCCGGTGACGCCGATCGCCTCGAACCGGTCCGCGAGCGCCGCGGCGGGCAGCCAGCGGCCGTCGGCGGTGTGACCGGACGTCGGCGCGTTGAGGGCGCCCGGGATGTGCCCGGCCCGCGGGTCGACCGGTTCCGCCTCGCCCCGGTAGCGCTCCGGGGCGCGGGCGTCGAGCAGCACGCCGGACGCGGTGAACGCGGCGGCCCCGTCGGCGTCCAGCACGGGCATTCCGCCGGGCCGCACGACGACGTCGCCGGGAATGGGCGACGGCACGTCGGCGTTGACCGGAAGGCCCTCGGCGGTCCACGCGGCGAACCCGCCGTCCAGGACCGCGACCTCGGCGTGGCCGGCCCAGCGCAGCAGCCACCAGGCACGGGCCGCGACGGAGCCGTCACCGCCGTCGTACGCCACGACCGGGTGATGTTCGCGCACGCCGGCGGCCCGCAGCACGGCCTGGAGCGCCGCGGGGTCGGGCAGCGGGTGCCGACCACCCGCACCGGGCGCCGAAGACAGTTCGGTGTCCAAGTCGGCGTAGACCGCGCCGGGAACGTGCCCGACCTCGTAGTCTTGGCGTCCCGGCGGTCCGCCCAGTCGCCAGCGGACGTCGAGCACGACCGGCGGTTCGGCGCCGCTCAGCGCGGAGGCCAGGGCTTCGGTGCTGATCAGTGGGTGCACGGCACCATCCTGCACCGGCGACCGGCCGACTAGCATTGACGCCATACGTAAGGGGAGCGGGCGTGAACGACCTCATCGACACCACCGAGATGTACCTCCGCACGATCTACGAGCTCGAAGAAGAGGGCGTGGTGCCGCTGCGCGCCCGCATCGCCGAGCGGCTGGGCCAGAGCGGCCCCACGGTCAGCCAGACGGTCGGCCGGATGGAGCGCGACGGCCTGGTCGTCGTCGCCGACGACCGCCACCTGGAGCTGACCGAGCAGGGCCGCAACCTGGCCATCGCGGTCATGCGCAAGCACCGGCTCGCCGAACGCCTCCTGGTCGACATCATCGGCCTGGAGTGGGAGCACGTGCACAGCGAGGCGTGCCGCTGGGAGCACGTGATGAGCGAGGCCGTCGAGCGCAAGCTGGTCAAGCTGCTGGGCAACCCCACCACCTCGCCCTACGGCAACCCCATCCCCGGCCTGGACAAGTTGGGCGACGGCGAGCCCGCCCCGCCCGCCGAGGCGGACCTCGTGCGCGTGGACGAGGTGGCCCGGCGCGGCGGCGGTCGCGTCGAGGTGCGCCGGATCGCCGAGCACGTGCAGCTCGACCCGGACCTGATGGCCGAGCTGAAGGCCGCCGGCGTGGTGCCGGGCGGCACGGTCGACATCGACTCGCTGGCCGGCGCCAAGGTCATCCAGGTGCGGGGCAACGGCACGATCGCCGAGCTCGACCCGTCGGTGGCCCACGCCGTGCTGGTGCAGGCGCGGTGAACCCCGCGCGGCGTGCGGTCGCCGCGTTCACCAGGCTGCTCGGAACCTCGCCCGCGGGCGTCTGGTCCGCGCCCGGTCGGGTGAACCTGATCGGGGAGCACACGGACTACAACGACGGCTTCGTGCTGCCGTTCGCGCTGCCCCACCGGACCGCCGTCGCCGCCTCGCCGCGGGACGACGGCCTGCTGCGCGTGGCGACCGTCGGCGACGACGGCGCCGTGCAGCAGGCGCCGCCGGTGGCGGTGGCCGACCTGGAGCCGGGCGCGGTCCGCGGTTGGGCCGCCTACCCGGCCGGTGTGGCGTGGGTGCTGCGCGACCAAGGCGTGACCGGCGGGGCGGACCTGGTGATCGCCGGTGACGTGCCCGCCGGCGCGGGGCTGTCCTCGTCGCACGCGTTGGAGTGCGCGGTGGCGCTCGCGCTGCTCGGCCTGGCCGACCGGCCTGCGGACGACCTGCCGCAGGTAGCGAGGTGGGTGCAGCGGGCGGAGAACGACTTCGTCGGCGCGCCGACCGGGCTGCTCGACCAGACGGCGTCGCTGTGCTGCACCGAGGCGCACGTGCTGTTCCTGGACGTGCGCTCGTTCAAGTCCGAGCAGGTGCCGTTCGACGCCGCCGAGCACGGGCTGGAAGTGCTGGTGATCGACACGCGGGCCAGCCACTCGCACACCGACGGCGGCTACGGCGCCCGTCGAGCGGGCTGTGAGCGGGCCGCGTCGATCCTGGGCGTGCCCGCGCTGCGGGACGTGGCCGTGGACGAGCTGGACGACGCGCTGGCCCGGTTGCCCGAGGAGCTGCGCCCGCTGGCGCGGCACGTGGTGACGGAGGACGAGCGGGTGCTGGCGGCGGTCGAGCTGCTGCGCGCCGGCCGGTTGGCCGAGCTGGGCCCGCTGCTCGACGCGTCGCACGCCTCGCTGCGCGACGACTACGAGGTGTCCGCGCCGGAGCTGGACGTCGCGGTGGACGCGGCGAAGGCGGCGGGCGCGCTGGGCGCGCGGATGGTCGGTGGCGGCTTCGGCGGTTCGGCCATCGCGCTGGTGCCGGTCGAGCGGCACGACGAGGTGGTGCGGCGGGTGCTGGCCGCGTTCGCCGAGCGCGGCTGGACGACGCCGAGGACTTTCACGGCGGTGCCCTCGGCGGGTGCGGGCCGTGACGAACTGACGGTCTAGCCGGAAGCGGGGATGCAGGTGAGGTTGCTCGTCACGGGCGGCGCCGGGTACGTGGGCAGCGTGTGCGCGGCCAGGTTGGTGGAGTCCGGGCACGAGGTCGTGGTGCTGGACGACCTGTCGACCGGGCACGCGGACGCGGTGCCCGATGGCGCGCGGCTGGTCGAGGCGGGCATCGACGAGGCGATCGGCGATGTGCTCGCGGGGGGTGTCGACGGCGCCGGGTTCGACGGCGTGCTGCACTTCGCGGCGAAGTCGCTGGTCGGCGAGTCGATGCAGGACCCGGCGAAGTACTGGCACGGCAACGTGGTGACGTCGTTGCGGCTGCTGGACGCGATGCGCGAGCACGGCACGCCCCGGTTGGTGTTCTCGTCCACGGCGGCGACCTACGGCGAGCCCGAGCAGGTCCCGATCGCGGAGACCGCGCCGACCCGGCCGACCAACACCTACGGCGCGACGAAGCTGGCGATCGACCACGCGATCACGTCGTACGCGGCGGCGCACGGGCTGGCGGCGGTGTCGCTGCGGTACTTCAACGTGGCGGGCGCGTACGGGCGGTTCGGCGAGCGGCACGGGGTGGAGACGCACCTGATCCCGATCGTGCTCCAGGTCGCCTCGGGGCGGCGGGAGCGGGTGCAGGTCTTCGGCGACGACTGGCCGACCGACGACGGCACGTGCGTGCGCGACTACATCCACGTCGCGGACCTGGCCGACGCGCACCTGCTGGCGCTGCAGCACGCGGTGGCGGGCGAGCACCGGATCTACAACCTGGGCAACGGGTTGGGCTTCTCGGTGCGGCAGGTGGTGGAGGCGTGCCGCGAGGTGACCGGGCACCCGGTCCCGACCGACGTCGCGCCGCGCCGGGCGGGTGACCCGGCGGTGCTGGTGGCGTCCAGCGACAAGGCCCGCGCCGAGCTGGGCTGGAAGCCCGAGCGCGTCGACCTGGCCGGCATCGTGCGCGACGCGTGGGACTTCACCCGGTCACAGCAGGGGGCGTGATGGAAGGCAAGATCACCGCGGCGGACTTCGAGGACCTGACCGCGTTCACCGAGATGCCCAGGGTGTCGTCGCTGGTGCTGTCGCCGGACGGCACGCGGCTGGTCACGGCGGTGGCGACGCTCGCGCCGGACGGCAAGACGTGGCAGGGCTCGCTGTGGGAGGTCGACCCGGCCGGCGAGCGCCCGGCACGTCGGTTGACCCGGGGCGCGAAGGCCGAGTCCGCGCCCGCGTTCACGCCGGACGGCGCGCTGCTGTTCGTGTCGGCGCGACCCGACCCGCTGGCGAAGCCGGATGCCAAGGGCGGCAAGGACAAGCCGGCGCTGTGGCTGCTGCCCGCCGTCGGCGAGGCGCGCGAGCTGTTCCGGCCCGCCGGTGGCGTGTCGGAGTTCGCGGTGGCGCGGGACGCGGGCACGGTGCTGCTGGCGGCGGGCGCGCACCCGGGCGCCGAGTTCGGCGAGCGGGACGAGGAGCGGCGCAAGGCCCGCGAGGACGCCGGGGTGACCGCGATCCTGCACGAGTCGTACCCGGTGCGGTACTGGGACGCCGACCTCGGGCCCACCTTCCCCCGGCTGCTGACGACCACGTCGCCGGTCGGTGAGGACAGCTCGCGGGTCGACGTCGCCGACTTGGTCGACCTGACGCCGAACGCCGCCTCGCGGCTCGGGGACTCGCCCGCGATCAGCCCCGACGGGCGGTGGGTGGCGCACGCCGAGACCGTCGCGGTGAGCGCGTCGTACGGCAACCGGACCCGGCTGCGGCTGAAGTCGGCCGACGGCGCGGTGGACCGCGTGCTGGCCGAGCGGGACGGGCACTCGTTCAGCCGGCCCGTGTTCCTGCCGGACTCGTCGGGCGTGGTCGCGCTGCGGACGTTCGACTCGACGCCGGACAGCCCGTGGACCACGACGTTGGTGCGCGTCGACCTGGAGACGGGCGCGCAGCTGGAGCTGGCGGCGGACTTCGCCGAGGAGCCCGACCACCCGGTGGTGAGCCCGAGCGGTGACGCGGTGTACTTCACCAGCAGCCACCGGGGGCACCAGCCGATCTGGAAGCTCGACCTGGCGTCCGGCTCGGTGGTGAAGCTGACCGCGTCCGGCGCGTACACCGACGTGCGGGTCAGCCCCGACGGCGCTTCGGTGTACGCGCTGCGCAGCGCGTGGGACCACCCGCCGCAGCCGGTGCGGCTGTCGGCGTCCGGCGTGGACCAGCAGGCCGTGCCGCTGCCCGCGCCCGGCGCCGTCGAGTCGGTGCCGGGGACGTTGACCGAGGTCGACGCGGTGGTCGAGGACGGCCGGACCGTGCGGGCCTGGCTGGTGCTGCCGACCGGCGCGTCGGCCGACCGGCCCGCACCGCTGCTGCTGTGGGTGCACGGCGGTCCGGTGATGAGCTGGAGCGGGTGGAGCTGGCGGTGGAACCCCTGGCTGCTGGCCGCGCGGGGGTACGCCGTGCTGCTGCCGGACCCGGCGCTGTCCACCGGGTACGGGCACGACTTCGTGCGGGCGGGCTGGGGTTCGTGGGGCGCGAAGCCGTACACGGACCTGATGGCGATCACCGACGTCGCCGTGCGGCGGGACGATGTGGACGACTCGCGGACGGCCGCCATGGGCGGGTCGTTCGGCGGGTACATGGCGAACTGGATCGCCACGCGGACCGACCGGTTCAAGGCGATCGTGACGCACGCGTCGTTGTGGCACCTGGACGCGTTCACCGGGACCACGGACGACTCGTACTACTGGATCCGCGAGATGGGCGACCCGCTGCGGCAGCAGGAGCGGGTACGGGAGAACTCGCCGCACCTGCGGGTGGCGGAGATCAAGACGCCCATGCTGGTGATCCACGGGGACAAGGACTACCGGGTGCCGATCGGCGAGGGGCAGCGGCTGTACTTCGACCTCGTGCGGCACGGGGTGCGGGCGAAGTTCCTGTACTTCCCGAGCGAGAACCACTGGATCCTGACGCCCGGGAACGCCCGGGTCTGGTACGAGACGGTGTTCGCGTTCCTGGCCGAGCACGTCCTCGGCGAACCCTGGCAGCGGCCCGAGCTGGTCTAGCCACCGGACCGGGGCCGGCCCGACCCGTGGGTCGGCCCGGTCCCGGTTCGCGAAACGGGTCAGGGCGCCGGCGCGCACCCGGGTCTGCTGCGGCTTCACCCCTGGTCGGCGAGAACCCGAGGGGAAGGCGCGCAGCGGCAGGGCGAATGCCCGCAGGCCCTGTCCGGCACGGCCCTCGCCCACCCCGCCGGCCTTGTCCGGCACGGCCCTCGGCCATCCCGCCGGCCCCGAGTCGCCCGAGACGCGGCTGAGCACTTCCCGGGCGCTCTCGAAGCCGAGCGTGGGGCGCGGTCGAAGCCCAGGTCGTGCAGGTGTTCCGCTCCCCCGTCGCCCCGGTTTAAGCGCCTCCTTCCGGCGGGTTGGCCCAGTCGGTGACGGCGGCGCGCTCGGCCAGTTCGCGGATGTCGTCCGGGGTCAGGCCGGTGTCCAGGGCCGACCTCAGCAGCTCGGCCAAGCGGTGACCCGGGTACGCCTCCTCGGCCCGGTCCAGGGCCAGCGCGGCCAGGCTTCCCAGCCCCTTGATGTAGGCGCAGAAGGCCAGCAGGGTGGCCGGTTCGGCGCGTTCCGGGGCCGGGCACGCCCTGGTCAGCTCGGTCCACAGGACCTCGGCGCCGCGAGCGTGCTCACCGACGCAGTAGGCGAGGCTGGAATCGCGCACCAGCGGGTTGGACAGGGCGTGCGCCAGGTCCGCCACCTCCTCGTCGGTCAACGGGCGCTTGCGGGTCGCCGCGCGGACCACCTCGGCGTGGACCAGCTCCCGGTGCCGGGGCGGGACCGTGTCGTCCGGCTGGACGTCGTCCACCGCCAGCCGGTTGAGCAGGGCGGCGCGGCGGGACAGCGCCGACGGCGGGTCCGGCGCCAGCAGCTCGCCCATCGCCGCACGGCTGGCGTGGGTGATGTGGCCCTCCACCGCCGACGCCGCCGCGAACGGCGTGCTCGCCGGGTCCGGCACGGCGCCGGACGTGCCGACGTCGTGGTAGTCGAACCACGTCTCGCCCTTCGCCGTCGCACGGCTCCACACGGCGGTCAGCAACGACACCCCGGCGGCGTGCAGCAGGTCGTCCACGCGGTCCACCAGCGCGGAGTGCGGCAGGTGCTCGGGCGGGTCGCCGGAGCCGCCGCCGATCACCACGACCGCCGCCTCGTCGGCGCCGCACGCGGTCAGCGGCGCGGTGATCCGCTCGACCGCCCGGCCCACCGCGCCGGGTGGCGGCAGGTCGACGCGCAGGGTCACGGCCACGGCGTGGTCGCGCACCAGGACCACCACGATCGAGTCGGACGGGTGGAAGCCGAGCAGGTGGGGCACGGCCGCGATCAGCTCACCGGGCTCGCGCAGTCGGGTCGGGGGCAGCAGCTTCGTCATGGGTCAGACGATGGCGGACGGCGCGGGGGGAGGCCGGCGGCCGGGGCGGATCTGTGGACAACTCGGGAACCGGCCGCTCCCCCGGGTCGAGGAGCGGCCGGCGACCTGGGGAAACTCAGCAGTCGGGGGCGACCCGACCGTCCGAACCTGTGTACACGTACGCGTCGGACACGTAACCCGACCCGATCTTGTCCCACAGGTTGGTGGTGCCGTACTTGCCGGTGATGGTCTGACCGGTCGCCTGGCAGCTGATCGTGACCGTCGCGCCGTTGGCCACCGAGCCGACGGCCGCGTACTGCGTGCCGGGACCCGAGCGGATGGTCACCGAGGCGCCGCTGTCGGTGCCGATCGTGCCGGTCACGCCGCTGGTGCCGCACGAGTTGCGGCTGGTGTAGCTGCGCGAGCCCCAGTAGTAGATCTGCGTGCCGTTGAACTTGATCTTCTGGTCGACCCCGTTGAGCCGCTGCTCGTAGTGCAGGTGCGGCCCGGACGACCCGCCGGTGGTGCCCACGTTGCCGATCGTCTGGCCGATCCGCACGGACTGGCCGACGCTCACCCGCTGCGCGGACAGGTGCGCGTACCGGGTGCGCCACCCGGCGCCGTGGTCGATCTCGACCCACCGCCCGTAGCTGGTGCTGCCCTCGTTCGCGACCCGCGTGACCGTGCCCGCCGCCGACGCGACGACCGGGTCGCCGTCGTCGTTGGCCCGGTTGAAGTCGACCGAGTTCGCCGGGCTGTGGTTGGTCCGGGTCTGGCCCTCCCACACCTGGTTGCACGGGAACGGCACCTGGAAGTTCGGCGCCGCCGCGGCCTCGCCCTGCGTGAGGACGAGGCCGATCAGCGGCGCCACCAAGGCCGTGACGAACACGCGTCGGCTCATCTGCCACCTCCTTGACGACTGGGGGTGGTCATCCGACCACGCCCGGCCACCCTAGTGGAAGACTTACCAGTTGTTCAGTTAGTTAATTTATTCCTAACCAACCGAACGGCGCAGCGGCCCGTCACCCACCCGGGTCAGCAGTTGCGGCTGGTGTAGCTGCGCGAGCCCCAGTAGAGGATCTGCGAGCCGTTGAACACGATCCGCTGCGCCACGCCGTCCAACCGCTGCTCGAAGTGCAGGTGCGGCCCGGACGACCCGCCGGTCGTGCCGACGTCGCCGATGCGCTGCCCCTTCGCCACGGACTGGCCGACGCTCACCCGCTGCACGGACAGGTGCGCGTACCGGGTCCGCCAGCCACCGCCGTGGCCGATCTCGACCCACCGCCCGTAACTGGTGGCGCCCTCGTTCTCCACCCTGGTCACGGTGCCCGCGGCGGACGCGACGACCGGGTCCCCGAGGTCGTTGGCCCGGTTGAGGTCCACCGCGTTGGCGGGGCTGTGCCCCGTCCGCGTCTCCCCCTCCCAGACCTGACCGCACGGGAACGGCAGCTGGAACCCCGGCGCCGCGACGGCCTCGCCCTGCGTGAGGGCGAGGCCGACCAACGGCACGACCAGGGTCGCGACCACCAAGCGTCGAACTCGGCTCATCTGCCACCTCCTTGACGGCTGTGGCGCAGATCCGACCACAACCACCCCGTGCAGTGGAAGAATTCCCAAGTGGACGCTTCGTGTATTACTCCCTAACCGACCGAACGGCGCAACGCCGCCACGCCCCCGACCACGGGCAGTTCCACCACCGTCGACGTCAGGTCGATCGACAGGCCCGCACCCGGCGCGGGTCGCAGGGTGTAGTCGTAGTCGGACGAGATCAGCACGAACTCGACGCTGTGGCCGGCCGGGACCACGTAGTCGTTCGGCTCCAGCTCCACCTCGACCCGGTACCGCTTGCCCGGCTCGACCGGCTTGGTCCGCGACGGCGACACCCGGTTCTGCGGGTCGGTCCACCCGCGGGTGATCACGTGCGACGAGCCGTCCGGCGCCCGGTCCACCAGCAACGCCGTCACGTTGGCCGCCGGCCGGTCGAACGAGATCGCCAGGTCGACGCGGGCGGTGCCGGAGAACCGCAGCGGCGACGCCGCCGGCCGCGTCGCGTACGACAGCCGGTTGCCCGAGGCGGGCAGGTCGACCAGGTCGTCGGCGAGCTTGGACGAGTCGTCGCGCAGCGACTCCACCACGGCGTTGCCGGGCACGGACTCGAACCGCAGCGCACCCTTGGTCGAGCCACCCGCCCACGGGTGCAGCCGGGCCTTGGCCGTGCCGGGGGCGGGCCAGTCGGCCTCGTCCACCCACGTGGTCCGGTCCTCGCGCTGGATCGTCGCCTTCGGCTCGCGCTCGACGCCGTTGTCGACGCCGTACAGGTAGTGGCTGAACCACCGGTTGATCGTGCGCCGCCACTCGACCGAGCGCAGCGTGTCCGGGTCGGTGTGGCCGGACTGGTGCAGCCAGATCTTGTGCTCCACCCCGTGCTGCCGCAGCGCCTCGTACCACTGCGCGACGTGCTTGAGCTTCACGTTCCAGTCGCTCAAGCCGTGCACGGCCAGCACCGCGGCCCGCACCTTCCCGGCGTCCTTGACGTAGTTGCGCTCGTCCCAGAACGGGCTGTAGTCACCGGTGACCCGGTCCTGGCGGGCCGCCACGTCGGCGATGACCGGCTTGCAGATCTCCTGGTCCTCGCGGGTGTAGACGTACTCCGCCAGCACGTCCAGGTCCTCGCCCTGGAACGTGCCGGGCGCGACCACCGCGCCGTCGGCCCGGTAGTAGTCGTACCAGCTGGAGATGGCCGCGATGGGCACGATGGCCTCCAGGCCCTCGACCCCGGTGGCGGCGACCGCGTTGGGCAGGGTGCCGTTGTAGGACACGCCCATCATGGCGGTCTTGCCGGTCGTCCACGTCGCCTTCACGTCGGCGCCCGCCGCGTCGCGGGCGGTCGCGCGGCCGTTCAGCCAGTCGACCACGGACTTCGAGCCGATGGTTTCGTTCCGGCCGCCGGACGTGGGGCAGCCGGTCGACTTGCCGGTGCCCAGGGACTCGGCGTAGACCATGGCGAAGCCGCGGGCGATGAAGTACGCCTCGTAGCGGCCGGACGTGATGGGGCCCGCGTTGGGCCCGACGGCGGCGGCGATCCGCTCGTCCGCCTCGGCCTTGAGCACCGACCCGTCGCGCTTGTCGTACCCGCCGCGGCGGTTGGGCACGTGCAGCTCCACGTCGACGTCGTGGTTGGCCACGTCGTTGCCGCCGGAGAAGTACGGGCTGTTGAAGAACACGACCGGCACCTTCAGGCCGCGGTCGGTGGCCTTCTGCCGCACCACCTCGGTGTAGACCTCGTCGTCGCGCCCGTCGCGGTCGCTGTCGACCGGGGCGCGCACCCACACGCTCTCGCGCACCACGTCCTTCGGGTCGAAGACGGGTTGCGCCTCGCCACCGACGAACACCGGGCCCTCCGCCGCGGCGCCGGCCACCGCGGGCGTCAACCCCAGCGGCAGCGTCACCAGAGCGGCGAGCACCGCGGCTCTCCGTGCAGCCTTCACGACCGAACCCCCATCAGGTGTAGGACAGGTTTCGGGCTGACCATCCCCCGCGCCACAACCCCTGTCAAGGGCGTCCAAAGTCCACAGTGGACAGCTGGCGAAGAACCGACGAACGGCCCCTTGACCAGCGGCGGAGACCTGTGCAGACTCGCCTGCGCCATGCGTGACTTCATCGCCGCGCTGCCCAAAGTGGAGTTGCACGTCCACCTCGTCGGGTCAGCCTCCCCCGCCACCGTCCTCACCCTCGCCCGCAGGCACGCCGGGCACGGCGTCCCGACCGACGAGGCCGACCTGCTCCGGTTCTACGAGTTCACCGGCTTCGACCACTTCATCGACGTCTACGGGGCGGTGAACGACCTGGTCACCACGGGCGACGACATCGCGGCGCTGGTGCTGGGGCTGGCCGAGGAGCAGGCCCGGCGCAACGTCCGGTACGCCGAGGTGACGGTGAGCGCGACCAGCCACCTGCGCGCGGGCATCGCGCCCGAGGAGCTGGACGAGGCGCTGACGTCCAGCCGCGAGCGGGCCAGGCTGGAGCACGGCGTCGAGCTGGCCTGGGTGTTCGACATCCCCGGCCGGTGGGACCGGGACTTCGGCCTGACCAGCGCGCGGTACGCGGTCGAGCACCGGCCGGCGGGCACCGTCGGGTTCGGGCTCGGCGGGTTCGAGGCGGACGCGCCGCGCCGCGCGTTCCGGGAGGCGTTCGCCGTGGCGCGGGACGCGGGCCTGCACTGCGTGCCGCACGCGGGCGAGACCACCGGCCCGGACCAGGTCCGGGAGGCGCTGGACGAGCTGCGCGCCGAGCGGATCGGCCACGGCGTCAACGCGGTGCGCGACCCCGAGCTGCTGCGCCGGCTCGCCGCCGAGCAGGTCACCCTAGAGGTCTGCCCGACGTCGAACCTGCGCACCGGGGCCGTCAGGGCCATCGCGGACCACCCGCTGCCGCGGCTGCTCGACGCGGGCGTCCCGGTCACGCTGGCCACCGACGACCCGGGCATGTTCCACACCGACCTGGACCGCGAGTACCTGCTGTGCCACGAGGCGTTCGGCCTGGACGAGTCCGCGCTGGCCGAGCTGGCCCGCACGGGCGTGCGGGCCAGCTTCGCGCCGGACGAGCTCAAGCGGTCACTGCTGGCCGGGATCGACGCGCTCGGCCGCTGACGCCGCTCGCCACCGCCACCCCGAGCCCGGCCAGCGCGAGCGCCGCGCCGACCCAGTTGGGCGCGGTGTAGCCGAACCCGGCGTCGATCGCCGCGCCACCGAGCCACGCGCCCGCCGCGTTGCCGAGGTTGAACGCGGCGATGTTCGCCGCCGACGCCAGGGCGGGCGCGCCCGCCGCCTGCTCCAGGACCCTGGCCTGCAGCGGAGCCACGATCGCGAACCCGAACACGCCGAACACCGCGATCGTCACCGCCGCCGGCGCCTGCCACCGGGCGGTGAACGCGAACACCACCAGCACCACGACGAGCACGCCCAGGAACAGGCGCAGGCTGGGCATCAGGCTGCGGTCCGCCGCCCGCCCGCCGACCGCGTTGCCCACGCACAGCCCGACGCCGAACAGCACCAGCAGCCACGTGACCGCGCCCGGCGGGAACCCGGCCACCTCGGTCATCATCGGCGCGACGTAGGTGAACGACGCGAACACCGCGCCGAACCCGAGCGCCGTCGTCGCCAGGGCCGACCACACCCCCGGTCGGCGGAACACCGCCAGCTCGCCGCGCAGCCCGGTGGGCGCGGGCTGCGGCGGCACCAGCGCGACGATCCCCACCAGCCCGGCCACGCCGAGCGCGGTCACCGCCCAGAACGTCGAGCGCCACCCGAACGACTGGCCCAGCGCGGTGCCCAGCGGCACGCCGAGCACGTTCGCCGCGGTCAACCCGGTGAACATCACCGCGATCGCCCGCGCCCGCCGGTCCGGCGCGACCAACCCGGCCGCCACCACCGACCCGACGCCGAAGAACGCGCCGTGGCACAGCGCGGCGACGACCCGGCCGACCATCAGCACCGCGTAGTCGTCGGCCACCGCGCACACCAGGTTGCCCAGGACGAACAACGCCATCAGGCCGACCAGCAACCGCTTGCGCGGCAACCGCGAACCGCCCGCCGTGATCAGCGGCGCGCCGACCACGACGCTCAGCGCGTACCCGGACACCAGCAGCCCGGCCGACGGGATGGACACCCCGAGGTCGCCCGCCACCCGCGGCAGCAGGCCGACGATCACGAACTCCGTGGTGCCGATGCCGAACGCGCCGACGGCCAGCGCGAGCAACGCCGGGGGCATCACCGGGCGCCGAACCAGGTCCGCAGCTCGCCCAGCAGCACGCGGTACTCGTCCAGCTCGCCGTCCATCAGCACGAACGGGTGAATCGTGCCCGCGAACTCGCGCAGCCGCACCGGCACGCCGGCCGCCGCCAACCCCGCCGCGTACCGCACGCCGTCGTCTCGGACCGGGTCGTGCTCGGCGATGGCGACGAACGCGGGCGGCAGCCCGTCCACCGACGCCCGCAGCGGTGCGGCGAACTCGGAGACCGGCGCGGAACCGAGGTAGTGCGACCAGAACCACCGCATGCCCGCCTCGGACAGCCCGTAGCCAGTAGCGTGGTCCACATAGGACCGGGTGCCGAAGTCGACGTCCAGCGCGGGCACCACCAGCACCTGGAACGCGAGGTCGAGCGCGCCGCGGGCCCGCAGCGCCACCGCGGCGGCGAGGTTGCCGCCCGCGCTGTCGCCCATGACACCGATCCGCGCGGGGTCGAGGCCGAGCGGCGCCGCGTGCTCGAACAACCACTCCGTGGCCGCGTACGAGTCGTCCAGCGGCACGGGGAACGGGTGCTCCGGGGCTTTCTGGTAGTTCACCGCGAACACCGCGTGGCCGGTCGCGTTGGCCAGCGCGCGCAACGCCACGTCGTAGATGTCGAGGTTGCACGTCACCCACCCGCTGCCGTGCAGGAACACGATCGCGGGAAGCGGCCCGCCGCGGTCCGGGTAGTAGATCCGGGCGGGCAGGTCGGCCGTCGGTCCGGGCACGTACAGGTGCGCCACCCGGGCGACCGGCTCGGGCGGGCCCTGGAACGCCCGGAACCCCCACTGCGCCTGACGTGCCTCGTGGACCGTCAACCCCTCCGGCCCAGGCGCGCCGGCGAGCTTGTCGAGCACCGCGCGGGCCTGTTCGTTCAATGCCATGGACCGATCATCCGACCACTGAGTGCCATAAGTCCAAGACATGCTCCTTCTACAAGCCATAAGCTGACGTCATGACGTTGAGGCAGTTCGAGTACCTGGTCACCGTCGTGGACGAGGGGTCGTTCACCCGCGCCGCCGAACTGCTGCACGTCACGCAGCCCGCCCTGTCCCACCAGATCCGGGCGTTGGAACGCGCCGTGGGCGCGCAACTGCTCGACCGGCTCCCCCGGACCGTCCGCCTCACGCCCGCCGGTCGCGCCTGGCTGCCGCACGCCCGTGCCGCCCTGGCGGAGGCGGAGCGCGCGCTCACCGCCGCACGACGCACGGCGGGCCTGGAGTACGGCGAACTGCGCGTCGCCACGCTCTACTCGTTGACCCTCGGCGTGCTGCCGCCCGTGCTCAGGCGCTGGCGGGCCGAGCACCCGGACGTCCGGATCCGCCTGTTCGAGCACCGCCACGCCGACGAGCTGCGCGAGGCGATGGCCGAGGGCCAGGCCGACCTCGCGCTCGGCCCCGAACCGGCCAACTGGGTCGGCTTCCGGCAGGCCCTGGGCGAGGAGGAGTTCGTCGTCGTGCTGCCGCCCGACACCCACCACCGGGAACCGGTCGACCTGCGCGCGTTCGCCGACGTGGGGTGGGTGCACTACGCGCCGGGCAACGGCCTGGCCGACCTGGTCGACGCGGCCTGCGCGGCCCGCGGCTTCCAGCCGGGCGCCGCCGTGCGGACCGAGCAGACCGCCGCCGCGCCGGTGCTGGCCGCGTCCGGGCTCGGTCCCGCGCTCGTGCCCGGCAACATCCTCCCGGAGGCGTTCGACGGCGCGGTCCTGCGCACCGACCCTCCCGTGCGCCGGACCCTCGTCGCCTACGCGCACCGGGCGCCGGACCCGCTCACGTCGGCCTTCGTGACCTTGCTCGCCGAGGCAGGATGGGACGCATGAGGCTGGTCATCCTGGGCGGCGGCGGCTTCCGCGTGCCGCTCGTGCACAAGGCGCTGGACGAGCGCATCACCGAGGTCGTGCTGCACGACGTGGACGCGAACCGGCTGGCCGCCATCAGCCGCGTGCTGCGGGACGGCCCGCCGGTCACCGCCACCACCGACCTGGACGAGGCGCTGCGCGGCGCGGACTTCGTGTTCTCCGCGATCCGGGTCGGCGGCCTGGCCGGGCGGGCGATCGACGAGGAGGTCGCCCACGCGCACGGCGTCCTGGGCCAGGAGACCGTCGGCGCGGGCGGCGTCGCGTACGGGTTGCGCACCGCGCCGGTGGCCGACCGGATCGCCCGGCGCGTCGCCGAACTCGCGCCGGGCGCGTGGGTCGTCAACTTCACCAACCCGGCCGGCCTGATCACCGAGGTGATGGCGCGGCACCTGGGCGAGCGGGTGATCGGCATCTGCGACTCGCCGCTGGGCCTGTGCCGCCGCATCGCCGGGGCGCTCGGCCTGGACGACCCGACGTTCGACTACGCGGGCCTGAACCACCTCGGCTGGCTGCAGGGCGTCCACCTCGGCGCGGAGAACCTGCTGCCCGCGCTGCTGGCCGACGACGAGGCGTTGACGAGCTTCGAGGAGGGCCGGATGTTCGGCGCGGAGTGGCTGCGCGCGCTCGGCGTCATCCCCAACGAGTACCTGCACTACTACTACTCGACGCGTGAGGCGTTGGGCGACAACCGGGGCGCTTTCCTGCTCGACCAACAACAACGCTTCTACGACGGCCAGGTGGACTGGGAGACCACCCGGTTGGAGCGTGAAGCGACGTACATGGCCGAAGAACGCGAGCGCGACTCCCTGGAGGGCGGCGGGTACGAGCACGTCGCCATGGCGCTCATGCGCGCCATCGCCGACGACGAGCCGACGACGCTGATCCTCAACGTGCCCAACAACTCCACGCTGTCCGCACTGGACGACGAGGCGATCGTCGAGGTGCCGTGCGAAGTGGACGCGACGGGCGCGCGACCGCTGCCGGTGAGCCCGCTGCCCGACCACGCGGCGGGTCTGGTCACGTCGGTCAAGGCGGTGGACCGGCTGATCATGGAGGGCACCCGGTCGGCCGCGCTCAAGGCGTTCGCGCTGCACCCGCTGGTCGACTCGGTCGCCACGGCGCGCGACCTGCTCGACGCCTACGCCCGGCGGCACCCGGAGCTGGCCCACCTGAGCTGAGCCCGCCCCAGCGCGTCGGACCGCCTGGTCGTCTCGGGCAGCCGCGTCACGCACAGCCGCAGCACCTCGGCGCACGCCCGGTCGAGGTCGATGCGGTGCCCGACGGACACGAACACCGGCTTCACCCCGTCCCGCGTCCGCAACGCGCGCCCCACGACCTCGCCGTCGTCCACGAGGTCGGTGTGCGACCCGCGCGCGTCGGCGGGCATCGCGAACGGGCCCATGGGCGTCTTCGCCACGCCGACGCTCGGCAGGCCGGTCACCACCCCGAGGTGGCAGGCCAGCCCGAACCGCCGCGGGTGCGCCAGCCCCTGCCCGTCGCACACCAGCAGGTCCGGCGCCACGGTCAGCCGGGCCACCGCCTCCAGCAGCGACGGCAGCTCGCGGAACGCGAACAGGCCGGGCAGGTAGGGGAACTCCGCCCGGCCCGCGACCACGGCGGAGTCGACCGTCTCCAACGTCGTCGCGTCCAGCACCACGACCGCCGCCGCCAGCCGGTCGTCGTCGGCGTAGGACACGTCGAGCCCGGCGACGTGCCGCACCACCAGCCCGGGGTCCGCGCGCGTCGACACCGACGGCCGCAGCCGCTCCTGCTCCGCGATCGCCTCCTCGGGGGTCACCCGTGGCTCACCGAGGCGCGGTGCGCGGCGATCAGGTCCGCGCCGAAGTCACCGGACCGCCGCCGCCACACCGAGTGCGCGTGGTTGGCGTCGTTGGCCGTGTTGTCGTACTCGATCAGCAGCTCGGGCCCCTGGATCCGGTAGTAGTGCCCCTCGCCGCGCTTCGCCGAGCCCTCCCAGGCGAAGCGCAGCCGGTCGAGGTCCAGGGCGTCGAACTCCTCGTCGGCCAGGTCGCCGGCGAGCCGGTCCAGGTAGTACCGGACCAGCCCGACCAGCAGCCCGCGGGACGCCCGGTCGAGCTGGGCGGGCGTCACCCCGGCGGGTTCCAGGTCGCCGACGCGCGGCGCGTTGCCGGTCTTGATGTCCGGTGGCGGCCGGTCGGCGACCACGGCCAGCCCGCGGGCCGTGCGCCCCATCCGGTCCAGCAGCTCGCGGGCCAGCTCCTCCTCCAGCCGCAGCGGTTGCAGCACCGTGCGGCCGCGGTAGGTGGTGCGGGCCGGGTTCGCGCCGAGGAAGAACGGGGTGGCCGACACCCGGCCCTCGGCCACCACCACGCTCACCGACAGGTGGTGGCCCTCGACCCGCCAGCCCCACGGCTCGTCACCCGGCACGCCGAGCAGCAGCGCCGCGTAGTCGTCCTGGTGCCGGTCGCGGGCGCCGCCCTCGCGGTCGTCCAGCACCTCCTCCATCGCCATGATCGTCGCGCTCTGCGCGTAGGCGTGCGGGCTGAGCACGCACGACAGCAACCGGTGCATGGCTTTGCGCTGGTCACGGCCGAGAGCGCCGTAGCGGACACCGGGCCGGGGCCCCGGCGTGTACGCCCACGTCGTGCGCAGGGCGTCGTCCGCCGTGCTCCGCACCGCCACCGCGCGCTGCCCGTCGTCCAGCAGGTCGAGGAAGCCCTGAGTGGCTTCGGCGATCTCTCGCAGCATTGGGGGAACTTAGCCGTCTTCCGAAGCGGGGGTGCGGTGGAGCCGTGCGACGGCCGGCCGGCGGCTGACATCCTGGCCTCGTGTGGAATGGCGAACTCCTCGACCTGGACGCGTACCTCGACCGCGTCGCCTTCACCCCCGACCCCGCCGCCGACCGGGCCACGACGCTGCGCGGCCTGCACCGCGCCCACCTCGCGGCGATCAGCTTCGAGAACGTCGACGTGCGGGCGGGCGTGCCGATCGCGCTGGACGTGCCGTCGTTGCAGGGCAAGCTGGTGGCGCGGCGGCGCGGCGGGTACTGCTTCGAGCAGAACCTGCTGTTCGCCGCCGTGCTGGAGCGGTTCGGCCACGAGGTGACCGGGCTGGCGGGCCGGGTGCTGCTCGGCCGCTCCGGCGACATCCCCCGCACGCACGCCCTGCTGCGGGTGGACCGGCGGTGGCTGGTCGACGTCGGCTTCGGCGGCGGCGGGCTGCTGGAGCCGTTGCCGCTGGTCGCGGACGTGCCGGTGCGGCAGGGCGACTGGACGTTCCGGCTCGACCACGCCGACGGCGTGTGGGCGCTGCGGTCGTTGCAGGCGGGTCGGTGGTTCACGCTGTACGACTTCACCGAGGACGCGCGCTCGCCCTCCGACTACGGGGTCCTCAACTACTACATGTCGACCAACCCGTCGTCCTCGTTCGTCCGCAAGCTGCTGGTGCAGCGCACCGACGAGCACGCCCGCTACAACGTCACCGACCTGGAGCTGAGCGTGACGCGGCCGGACGGCTCGGTGACCAAGCGCGGCCTGACCCCCGAGGAGCGGGACGTCGTGCTGCGCGAGGACTTCGGCCTGGACGTCACGGCCACGGCTTGAGCTCCGGGGCGTCGCCGACGACCGGCCCCTCCGGCGCACGACCGGCCGGCCACGCGGTCAGGTCGGCGGGCGAACCGGTCAGCACGACGTCCCGGCCCTGGCCGATCACCCACCGCCGCCCCGGCGCCTGGGGGGTCAGCCGGATGCTCTCGGGCGCCCGCGCGGACAGGAAGTCGACCACGTGGTCGCAGAACTCCGGCGACCACGTGGTCGGACCCAGCTCCAGGTCACGGCAGTGGATCTCGCCTTCGCGCCACACCGCGAAGGCGGTGGCCAGGTGGGACAGCACGTGCCCGCGCGTCCAGCCGGGCAGCGCCGACGGTCCGGCACGACGGGCCGGCGGACGACCTGGCCACGCCGGAGGGCTTCGCGGCGTGGGCGGGCGCCGGGGCGGACGAGGCGCTGCGACAGCGGGCGGTCGAGCTGCGGTGGGCCGTGCGGTCACTGTTCGCGCAGGTCACGCAGGCCGACGAACGCATGGACACGCCACACCTGATGGACTTCGAGCGCGCGCTGGCGATCGTCAACGAGGCCGCCGCGAAGGTGCCGCGGGCGGTGCGGCTGGAGTGGGACGAGCAGCCGCGGCTGCGCTACCTGGACTCGGCCGACGCCGGCGACCGGCTGGCGACGGGGCTGGCGACGGCGGCGATCGAGTTCCTGGCGAGCGGGGCGCGGGCCGAGCTGCGGGCGTGCCCGGCGCCCCGCTGCGGGCGGTTCTTCGTCAAGGCCCACCCAGGCAGGAGTGGTGCAAGCCGTCGTGCGGGAACCGGGCCAGGGTGAGCAGGCACTACCACCGCGGCCGGGACCAGCGGTCGCGCGGACGCCCCGCGGGCGCCCGCGCGGGCCGTCACTGCGAGATGTACGCGGTCAGCTGGTCGTGGTCCTCCTGCAGCTGGCTGATCCGGCTCTTCACCACGTCGCCGATGCTGACGATGCCGACCAGCCGGTCACCGTCCACCACCGGCACGTGCCGGATGCGCTGCTCGGTCATCAGCACCGTGAGGCCGTCCACCGAGTCGCGCGGCGTGCAGGTGGACACCTCGCTCGTCATGATCTCGGACACCGGCGCGCCCAGCAGCCCGCCGCCCCGCTCGTGCAGCCCGCGCACGACGTCCCGCTCCGACACGATCCCGGCGATGCCCTCGGACCCGAGCACCACCATCGCGCCCACGTTGTGCTCGGCCAGCGCGGCGACGAGGTCCGCCACCGTCGTCCCGGACTCCACCGTCGCCACGTCCGAGCCTTTGTTGCGCAACACGTCAGCGATCCTCATGGGCGCCTCCCGATCTCCGCCGGAACCGGTTGCTACCCAGCTCAGGCTAGTTCTCCGGGGACGTGATCGGCAGGGCCCGCGCCCGATAGGACGCACCCGTGCGGCCGCACGCCGCGAACCGTCACCCGCTCGGAGCAGCGGCGACCCACCGCACGCCAACGTCCACAGTGGACCGGGCACCGCCGCGGAACACGTCCGCGGCGGTGCCCGACCTCAGCCGAACGGCGCCACGCGCCCCCGGTCAGCCGCCGGTGCGGCGGAACACGCGCCTGCCGACGAACGTGTTCTGGTGCGGGCGGCCCGGGGCCTTGTTCACGCCGTCGTTCTTGTCGGCGTGGCCGCGGCGGGCGGCGCGGTTGAGCGGGGCAGCGGGCTGCTCCTGCTCGGCGTCGTCGCCCTGCGGGATGTCCTGAGTGGTCACGTCTACCTCCTGGATGTGGCGAAGTCGCTGGTCAGCGACGTCGCATGGCGTACTGGCGCGGGTTGGCGACAGCTCGGCCACCGCCGCCGAAGCGCGGCTGGACCGCACCGGACGAGCGGGCGCCGCGGCGGGCGGCGCGGTTGGACGGCTGGCCGTCGTGGGGTGGTTCGTTGCGCATGGTGGGCATGCGATCGCCTCCTCGGAGTCGAGGCGTGCAAAGGGCGGCGACCCGTGCGTGGACGGGATCGCGCGAAGAGCCGCTGGGGCCACCAGGAGAAGGCGCGGCACGGCCCGAGGCCGGTGCGGCGCTGGAGGAAGAAGTCCTCAGAGGTAGATCTGGAAGAACATGGTCAAGACGTTAGCGCGCTCGCCGCCGTGACGCCAATGGTTTTATCGGCACTCACCCTCCGGGACCACGCCACGGCGGGCGCGGCGGCCGGCCTCACGGCGGAAAACCCCTGGTACCAGCCCTGCTGGTCGGCCGGCGCGAGGTCGAACCCCGATCGGGTGCACCCGCCGGCACCGCGCAGCAGAACCCCGCCGCGGGTCACTCCCGGATCTCCAGCACCTCGCCGTCGATCACGGTGCCGTCCACGACCGCCGGGGTCTCCTCGCGGTCGGTGAAGAAGCGGGCGGCGAAGGCGCCCACCGCGCGGGTCGTGACGGCGTCGAAGGCGCCGCCGATGACGCCGCCCACCAGCGGCACGCCCTTGGCCAGGGTGACGGTCGCCTTCGAGGTGCCGTACTTGGCCAGCAGGGTGAAGCCGACGCGCTTGTTGATCTCCTTGATGAGCTGCGCCGGGATTCGCTCGATCAGGTTCATCGTCAGCTTGGAGCCGACCTTGATGCCCGCCTTCTTCAGCAGCTCGCCCCCGGCGTTGCCGAGCAGGCACACCAGGATCGCCGTCTGCACCTCGTCGCTCTCCAGGTCGTGCCCGTGCACGGCGGCGATGGAGGCGATCAGGTGCGTCTGCACCAGGTAGGACGCGGTCAGGTTCGCGGGCAGGGTGACCGGCAGCGTGATCAGGCCGCCGATGTTCGTGGCGAACCCCTGCACGCCCGCCGCGGCCACGTGGGTCCGGATCAGGTGCTTGATCGCCGCCGCCGGCTCCAAGCCCTTCTCCAACGCCTCCGCGGCCATCTGCTGCGCGCCCTTGAACGGCCCGAACCCGTTGATGCCCACCTTCAGCAAGTGGTCCACGGCGTTCTGCTGCACCTTGGTGATCGCACCCGGTTCGTCCACCATGCCCCTGAGGTTACGCGGCGCGCGAGCGGGTAGCCGTGGCCAATGGACATGTCTTCGTTGGGAGAGCTGGTCAGGCAACGCGGCCCGTTCGCGTCGGTCTACCTGGACGCCTCGCACGACACCGAGGACGCGGCCAAGGCCATGGAGCTGCGCTGGCGCGGGGTGCGCGAGGAGCTGGCCCGGCAGGGCGCGGACGAGGCGACGCTGGCGGCGTTGGAGTCGTCGGCGCTGACGCCGGTCGTCGGCAAGGCGGGCCGGGCGCTGATCGCCGCGCACGGGGCGCTGCTGCTGGACCGGGTGCTGCCCCGCCCGCCGGCCACGGACACCGCGCGCTGGTCCGACCTGCCGCACCTGCTGCCGCTGGCGTCGTCGTTGCAGTCGGACGTGCCGCACGTGGTCGTGCTGGCCGACCGGGTCGGCGCCGACCTGCACGGCTACGACGGCCGGGGCGAGGTCTCGGCCGAGGTGCGCGGCGACGACCACCCGGTGCACAAGGTGCGCGGCGGCGGGTGGTCGCACCTGCGGATGCAGCACTCGGTGGAGGAGAACGCCAAGCGCAACGCCGCCCTGATCGCCGAGCAGGCCGACAGGATGGTGACCGGCCTGAACGCCCGGCTGCTGATCCTCGGCGGCGAGGTGCAGGCCCGCGCGGGCGTGCGGGCGGAGCTGAGCGCGCGGTGCCGTGACGTGCTGATCGAGGTCGAGGGCGCGAGCCTGGCCGAGGGCGCGGACGACGAGGCGTTCGACGACGCGGTGCAGGCGCTGGTGTCGCAGTACCAGGCCGACCTGGACAACGACGTGGTCGAGGAGTTCGCCGCCGAGGCCGACCGGTCGAGCGGGCGCGCGGTGCAGGGCCTGGAACCGGTGGTGGAGGCGCTGCGCGAGGCGAACGTGGCCGCGCTGCTGGTGGCCGACCCGGTGCTCGGCGACCGCACGGTCTGGTCCGGCGACGACCCGGCCCAGGTGGCGCTGCGCGAGTCGGAGCTGCGCGGGCTCGGCATCGAGCACCTCGGCGAGCGGAGGGCCGACGAGGCCCTGGCCATCGCCGCCGCCGCGACCGGCGCGCAGGTGCTGGTCACCGACAACGCCTCGCTCTTCGAGGGCGTCGGCGCGCTGCTGCGCCACTAGCCGGAAACGCCACCGCCGCGCTCCCGGGCAGGGAGCGCGGCGGTGGTGCGGGCGTCCGTCAGACGGCCGCCGCGACGACGTCCTCGGCGGGCTTCTTCTCCAGCTCGACGACCTTCTTGTTGCGCCGGTTGCGCTTCTCCAGGTACGTCGCCAGCCACGTCAGCAGCAGGCACATCGCGATGTACACCGCGGCCACCACGATCGTGACGGGCACCAGCGGCCGGCCGAACTCGAAGATGCTGCCCAGGTAGCGGGCGTAGTCGAGCAGTTCGTCGTAGGTGATGAGGAACCCGAGCGCGGTGTCCTTCAGCAGCACGACGAGCTGGCTGATGATGGCCGGCAGCATCGCCCGCACCGCCTGCGGCAGCAGCACGTTGTTCATCACCTGGGTCTTGCGCATGCCCACCGCGTAGGCCGCCTCGCTCTGCCCGCGCGGCAGCGACAGCACGCCCGCGCGGAACACCTCGGCGAGCACCGAGCCGTTGTAGAGCGTCAGGCCGAGCACCACCGAGTAGAACGGCGCGCCCAGCGACAGGCCGTAGTGGAACACGAAGATCAGCACGACCAGCGGCACCGCGCGGAACAGCTCGACGACCACCATCGCCGGCACGCGGATGACCTTGTGGTCGGACAGCTGCCCGGCGGCGAAGATCGCGCCGAACAGCAGCGCCAGCACCGCGCCCGCGGCGAACGCCTTGAGCGTGTTCACCAGGGCGTCGAGCAGGTCGGTCTGCACCTTCTCGTACTGGATCCAGGACCACTTCTCGCCGGCGAACTGGCCGCTCTCGGCGAACCGGTAGACCACGAAGCCGATCCCGGCGACCAGCACGGCGACGCCGAGGATCGCGTAGAGGCGGTGGCGCAGCCGGGCCCGCGGCCCGGGGACGTCGAACAGGACCGAGCTCATCGGGCGATGCTCCACCGCTTCTCAAGGCTGCGTTGCAGCAGGGTCATGGGGATCACGAGCACGATGAAGAACGCCGCGACCCAGAGCAGGCCGATCAGCTGGTTCTCGCCGCGCTCGGACAGGTTGAGGCTGATGGAGCCCGCCTGGAACACCGAGAAGCCCGCCGCGATGGTGGTGTTCTTCAGCAGCGCGATCATGGTGCTCATCATCGGCGGCACGACCGCGCGGGTGGCCTGCGGCAGCACCACGGAGCCGAGCATCTGGCCGAACGTCAGGCCCAGCGCGCGGGACGCCTCCGCCTGGCCGACCGGCACGGTGTTGATGCCCGCGCGCACGACCTCGCACACGAACGCCGCCGTGTACAGGATCAGCGCGGCGAGGGCGGCGGAGAAGTAGTAGCTGGCCGCCGAGCCGCCGAACGTGTCCGCGTCCACGATCTTGAGCAGCGGGAACGCGAAGGCGAAGAAGAAGAACACCAGGGTGAGCGGCGTGTTGCGAACGATCGTCACGTAGGCGGCGCCCATGGCTCGCATCACGGGGACCGGAGCGACCCTCAGCATCGCCAGGACCGTCCCCAACACCAGCGACCCGACCGCGGAGATCAGGAACAGCTCAACGGTGTTGAGGAACCCGGGCCCGTACAGGTCGAGGTTGTCGAGCAGGACGTCCATCGGCTTCCTCGGCTAGGTGGTGTGGTGCGGCCGCCGTCGGAGCACCGACGGCCGGCCGCGGAACGGTGATCAGTAGCGGTCGAGCACGGGCTTGTCGGCGGTGGAGCCGGACTTGCCCAGGGTGGCGTCGTAGGCCGCCTGCCAGTCGCCGCCGGTGATGGCCGCTTCCAGGATGTCGTTGACCTTGTCGCGCAGCGCCTTGTCGTCCTTCGGCAGGCCGATGCCGTAGGGCTCGTTCGAGAACGGCTTGCCGACGACCTTCAGCGTGGTCGGCGACTGCGCGGCGTAGCCCTTCAGGATCGCGTCGTCGGTGGTGACGGCGTCGACCGCGCCCTGCTCCAGCTGCTCGACGCACTGCGAGTAGTTCTGCAGCTCGACGATGTTCTCCGGCTCGGTCAGGCCGTCGGACTTGACCTTCTGGATCGGCGTGGAGCCGGTCACCGAGCAGACCTTCTTGCCCTTCAGCGTCTCCGGGCCGGTGATCGAGTTGTCGTCCTTCTTCACCAGCAGGTCCTGACCGGCGGTGAAGTACGGGCCGGCGAACGCGACCTGGTCCTTGCGCTTGGCGTTGATCGTGTAGGTGCCGACGTAGTAGTCCACGTCGCCGTTGATCAGCGCCTGCTCGCGGCCGGCCGACGGGATCGCCTTGTAGTCGATCTTGGTGTCGTCGTAGCCGAGCTTGGCGGCGACCAGCTTCGCGATCTCGATGTCGAAGCCGTTGAACTTGCCGCTGGTCGGGTCCTTGTAACCCAGACCCGGCTGGTCCTCCTTGACGCCGATGACGACCCGGCCACGGGCCTTGATCTTGTCGAAGGTGGGCGAGCCGTCCACCGCCACGTCGGCGGCCACCTGCTGCGAGGGCGCGCCGGTGTCGCCGGGGCCACCCTCCTTGCCGCATGCCGTCAGGGCGAGGCCGCCGGCCAGCAGCACCACCGCAAGGGTGCGAACCCTCATCGTCGTTCTCCTGCTCTTCATCGGTAGAGCGGCGCCAGGCTCAGCGCCGCGGTCGTGGGACTTCAGTGGGTCAGGATCTTGCCAAGGAAGTCCTTCGCGCGGTTGGACTTCGGCGCGGAGAAGAAAGCCTCCGGCGTCGAGTCCTCGACGACCTCGCCGTCGGACATGAAGATGACCCGGTCCGCGGCCTTGCGGGCGAAGCCCATCTCGTGGGTCACCACGAGCATGGTCATGCCCTCCTTGGCCAGGGTCGTCATCACGTCCAGCACCTCCTGGACCATCTCGGGGTCCAGTGCGGAGGTCGGCTCGTCGAACAGCATCACCTTGGGCCGCATCGCCAGGGCGCGGGCGATCGCCGCGCGCTGCTGCTGCCCACCCGACAACTGGGCGGGGAACTTCTCCGCCTGGTTCGCGATGCCGACCCGCTCCAGCAGCTCCATGGCCGTCTTGCGGGCCTGGGCCGCCGGGGTCTTGCGGACCTTCACCGGCGCGAGCATCACGTTGTCCACGATGCTCTTGTGGGCGAACAGGTTGAACGACTGGAACACCATGCCGACGTCGGCGCGCAGCCGGGCCAGCTCCTTGCCCTCGGCGGGCAGCGGCTGGCCGTCGACCTCGATCACGCCGGACTCGATCGGCTCCAGCCGGTTGATCGTCCGGCACAGCGTCGACTTGCCCGAGCCGGACGGTCCGAGCACCACGACGACCTGCCCCTTCGGCACCTCCAGCGTCACGTCCTTGAGCACGTGCAGAGGCCCGAAGAACTTGTCCACGCCCGCCATCCGGATCATCGGCGGAGCAGGAGTGGCGGCGGTCATCAGTCCTCCAGTAGGGGTTCCTGAGCGATGGCGGAAACCTAGGTGTGAATCACCACACCAGTCCAGGCGGTTGAGCAAGACTTAGGGTCTCAACTCTGTCACAGGGTGGCGACACTTATCGGGGAGGCTCCACGGTGCGGGTGCTGTTGGTCGAGGACGACGACCGCGTGGCGGAAGCGCTGGTGCCGGCGCTGACGCGCCGCGGTTTCACGGTCGACCGGCAAGCCACCGGTCGGGGGACGCTCGATCGGCTGGCAGGGGTCGACGTCGTGTTGCTCGACCTGGGGCTGCCCGATGTGGACGGTGTCACGCTCTGCCGCCACATCCGTGCGGCGAGTGACGTCGCGATCATCGTCGTCTCGGCCCGCGGCGAGATCGACGACCGCATCCTCGGCCTGCACGCCGGCGCGGACGACTACCTGGTCAAGCCCTACGACGTGGGCGAGCTGGTGGCCAGGGTGCACGCCGTCCGACGGCGGCGCGGCGACCCGGTCGGCGTCGGCGGCACCGGCACCGAGGTGTTCGAGGTGGCCGACGTGCGGGTCGACCTGGGCCGGCACGAGGTCACCGTGGCGGGTGAAGTGGTGGCCTTGTCGCGCAAGGAGTTCCAGGTGCTGGCGCTGGTGGTGGCCGCGGGTGGCGCGGTGTGCACCCGGGAGCGCATCCTGGCGGAGGTGTGGGGGCGCACCTGGGCCGGGGCCAACCGGACCCTGGACGTGCACGTGGCGACGCTGCGGACCAAGCTCGGGCGCCCCTCGTTGCTGGAGACGGTGCGCGGTGTCGGGTACCGGTTGAGCGGGGGCTGAGTGCGGTCGCGGCTGCTGGGCATCGTGTTGACGCTGGTCGTGCTGGTGCTGCTCGGCATGGGCGTGCCGCTGGGGCGCGGCGTGGCCCAGACCGAGCAGCAGGAGATGTTCCTGGACCGGCTCACCGACACCACCCGGTTCGCGTCCGTGGCGCAGCGGCCGTTCATCGACGACCAGCCGGAGGTGCTGGAGGCCGAGCTGCGCCGCTACCACGAGCTGTACGGCGTCCGGGTGGCGCTGCTCGGCACGGACGGGAAGGTGGTGGCGGCGTCCTCGGACGACGTGGACGTGTCCTCGCCCGAGGTGGCCGACCTGGTCCGCGGCGCGCTCGCCGGGCGCCAGCCGGTCGCGCCCGAGCTGGTCATGCCGTGGGAGCGGACCGAGCTGGTGGTGGCCGAGCCGGTGCTGGAGGCGGGCGAGGTCCGGGGCGCGGTGGTGACGTTCTCGCCGACCACGAAGACCCGGTCCGAGATCCTGCTGTGGTGGGTGGTGCTGCTCGGGTCGAGCCTGCTGGTGCTGGTGGTGGGCGTGTTCGTGGCGCTGCCGCTGGTCCGCTGGACGCTGCGACCCGTGCGCCGGCTGGACGACGCGACCGGGCGGCTGCTCGCGGCGGTGGTGTCCGGGCAGCCGGTGCAGCCGGTCGGCTCGTCCGACGGCCCGCCGGAGCTGCGCCAGCTGTCGCGGTCGTTCGACCAGATGGCGGCGAACGTCGGCGACGTGCTGGCGGCCCAGCGGGCGTTCGTCGCGGACGCCTCGCACCAGCTGCGCAACCCGCTGACCGCGCTCAAGCTGCGTCTGTCCAATTTGGAGGACCACGTGGTCGGCGAGGGGGTCGCGCACCAGGTCGCGGCCCTGGACGAGGCCAACCGGCTGAACCGCATCCTGGACGAGCTGCTGTCCATGGCGCGGGCGGGCACCCAGTCGGTCGACCCACTGCCGGTGGACGTGGACCGGGTGGTGGCCGGGCGGCTGACGGCGTGGCAGCCCGCCGCCGCGGCCCGCGAGGTGCACCTGGTGCTCGACGGCGAGCCCGGCGGCGTCGCCCTGGTGCCGCCGCGCGGTGTGGAGACCGTGCTGGACGCGCTGCTGGACAACGCGCTCAAGTTCACCTCCGACGGCACCCTGGTGCGCATCGACGTCCGCCGCCGGGACGGCGTGGTGCGGCTGTCGGTGCAGGATGAGGGGCCGGGGTTGGCGCCGGACGAGCTGGAGCGCGCCACCGACCGGTTCTGGCGCAGCCCGGCGCACCAGAACGTGCAGGGCTCGGGGCTGGGGCTGGCGCTGGTCCGGCAGGTCGTGGAGCGGGTGGACGGCGCGGTCCGGCTGGAGTCGCCGGACGGCGGCGGCCTGCGGGTGGTGGTCGAGTTCCCGGCCGCGTGAGCGGGCGTGGTCCGGGCCCCCCGCCGCGTGAGCGGGCGTGGTCGAACTCTCCGCCGCGCGAGCCGGGCCGGCCGGGTCAGGACGTGACCGCCACCCCCTCCGGTCCCTTGCCGACCGGGATCGGGTCGGCCGTCCTGCCGTTCTTGGCGTTGATCACCGACACGGTCCCGGAGCCGGTGTTGGTGACGTAGACGAAGCTGTCGTCGGGCGCCGCGCCGGAGCCCTCGGGCATCCGCTGGACCTTGACGACCTCGACGGGGTCGCCGGTCGGCCCGAGCACGCTGACCGTGTTCGAGCCGGTGTTGGCCACGTGCACCCGGCCGCCCGGGGTGACCGAGACGCCCAGCGGCGCGGACCCGACCTTGGTGGTCTCGGTGGGGCGGTTGGTCCGGGTCTCGATGACGGTGACCGTGCCGCTGCCGGTGTTGGCCACGTACAGCCGCTTGCCGTCGGCGCTGATGGCGATGCCCGCCGGGAAGATGCCGACCGGGATGGTGTGCACGGCGGTCTGCGAGCGGGCGTCGATGACGGTGACGCTGTCGCCGCCGTTGTTCGTCACGTACACCCGCGAGCCGTCGGGGCTGGCCACGGCGCTGTGCGGGAACCGGCCGACCGGGATCGTCGTCACCGGCGCGTTCGTCGCGGTGTCGATCACCGTGACGCTGTCGGAGCCGAAGTTGGTGACGTAGGCGTGCGCGGGCGTGGCGGCGACGCCGTACGGGTTGGCGCCCACGGGCACGGTGGCGACGACCGACAGGGTCCGGGTGTCGATCACCGAGACGGTGTTGGACGACTCGTTGGTCACGTAGACCCGGTGGCCGGCGGGGTGCGCGCCGACGCCCGCCGGGTAGTCGCCGACACCCACCGTGGCGGTCACCTTCCCCAGCCGCGTGTCGTACACGGTGACGTTGTCGGAGCCGCTGTTGGCCACGAACACCTGGACCCGTGACGGCCAGCGGGGTGTGGCGTCGAAGCCGGTCGCCGAGAGCAGGGCGAGCAGCACGACGGCCACACCCGTTCGGGTGAGCCGGCGCGAACGGGTGACCTTCGGAGCATGAGAGTGGGATCGAGCAGTTCCCGGCTGGACGGACATGAGCTCCCCGTAGCGGTTCTGTGGACCCGGCGCGGGCTCGGTGCCCGGCACCCCTCCATCACGCTAACGGCCTAGTGGCCGGCAGCGCCGCGTGAGCGACGCGCTGTCCCCCGACCCGGGCTCGTGCCAAGCGCGGAGTTTCAGCCATGCGGCTGATCCGGCCGCGCCGCCGGTTTAGACCTTCACGTCGCGGTAGTAGCGCATGGCGCCGGGGTGCAGCTCGATCGGCGTCGTCTCGATCGCCGAGCGGACCTCGATCGACCTGGCCACCGGGCTGGCCGCCACCAGCGACGGCTGGGCCTGGAACAGGCCGCGGACCAGCGCCTCCGCCACGTCGTCCGGCATCGTGTCGTTGACCAGCAGGAAGTTGCGCACGACCAGCGTGACGACCGGGCCGCCCTCGAGCTGGTAGGCCGACGCGGGCAGCGTCGCCGAGCCGTACACCGGGAACGCCTCGCGCAGCTCCGGCAGCACGTCGCTCAGGTCGAGCATCCGCACCTTGACCGTCGTGGCCAGCGTGGTCACCGCGTCCGTGGGCACGCCGCCGGACCAGAAGAACGCGTCCAGCTCACCGGCGCGCATGGCGGCCACGCTGGTCGGCAGGTCCATGTACTGCACCTTGAGGTCGGCCTCGGGCGACATGTCCGCCGACGCCAGCAGCCGCTGCGCGATCAGCCACACCCCGGAGTCGCGGGCGCCCACGCTGACCCGCCGGCCCGCCAGGTCGGTCAGCTTGGTCGCGGGCAGGTCGTCGCGCACGATGAGCTGCAGGTAGTCGTCGTGCATCCGGGCCAGCGCGTACAGCTTGTGCCCCGCTTCGCCCTTCTGCTTCTCCTCCGCCGCGTCGGCCGCGGAGAACCCCACCTGCGCCTGGTTCGCCCGCAGCCGGTCCAGGTTGTCCACCGAGCCCGCCGTGTTCGCCACCTGCGGCCGGGGGATGCCGGGGTCCCGGGTCCACGCCTCGGCCAGCGCCGTGCTCAACTTGTGGTAGACCCCGCCGGGGCTGCCGGCCGCCATGGTCAGCTTGACCTGGTCGAAGTCGTCGCCGCACGCGGTCAACGACAGGGTGGCCAGGGCCAAGGCGGCCCCGACCGCGTGCAACCGCAGCAGCGTTCCCGACACCTGCGCATCGTCGCACGTCCAGCCTCTACCCTGGACCCGACGGAAGGACTAGGTGCAGTGACCCGCAGTTACCAGATCCGCACGTTCGGCTGCCAGATGAACGTGCACGACTCCGAGCGCCTGGCCGGCATGCTGGAGGACGCGGGCTACGCGCCCGCCGAGGGCGACGCCGCGCCGGACGTGGTGGTGTTCAACACCTGCGCCGTGCGCGAGAACGCCGACAACAAGCTCTACGGCACGCTCGGTCACCTCGCGCCCGCCAAGTCCGCGAACCCCGACATGCAGATCGCCGTCGGCGGCTGCCTCGCGCAGAAGGACCAGGGCGAGATCGTCAAGCGCGCGCCGTGGGTCGACGTGGTCTTCGGCACGCACAACATCGGCTCGCTGCCGGTGCTGCTGGAGCGCGCCCGGCACAACCGCGAGGCCCAGGTCGAGATCCTGGACTCGCTGGAGACCTTCCCCTCGACGCTGCCCGCGCGCCGCGACTCGGCCTACTCCGGCTGGGTGTCGGTGTCCGTCGGCTGCAACAACACGTGCACGTTCTGCATCGTCCCGTCGCTGCGCGGCAAGGAGAAGGACCGCCGCCCCGGCGAGGTGCTGGCCGAGGTGCGGGCGCTGGTCGACGAGGGCGTGCTGGAGGTGACGCTGCTCGGGCAGAACGTCAACTCCTACGGCGTCGAGTTCGGCGACCGGTACGCGTTCGGCAAGCTGCTGCGCGCCACCGGCTCGATCGAGGGCCTGGAGCGGGTCCGGTTCACCTCGCCGCACCCGAAGGACTTCACCGGCGACGTGATCGCCGCGATGGCCGAGACGCCCGCGGTGTGCCACTCGCTGCACATGCCGCTGCAGTCGGGCTCGGACCGGGTGCTCAAGGAGATGCGCCGCTCGTACCGGACCGCGAAGTACCTGTCCATCCTGGACGACGTGCGCGCGGCCATGCCGGACGCGGCCATCACCACCGACATCATCGTCGGCTTCCCCGGCGAGACCGAGGAGGACTTCCAGGCCACCCTGGACGTCGTGCGCGAGGCGCGGTTCTCCTCCGCGTTCACCTTCCAGTACTCCAAGCGGCCCGGCACGCCCGCCGCCGAGCTGCCCGACCAGCTGCCCAAGCAGGTCGTGCAGGAGCGGTACGACCGGCTGGTCGCGCTGGTCAACGACGTGGCGCACGAGCTGAACCGGGAGCAGGTCGGCCGCCGGGTCGAGCTGCTGGTGGCCAGCGGCGAGGGCCGCAAGGACGCCGAGACGCGCCGGATGACCGGTCGCGCCCGCGACGGCCGCCTGGTCCACTTCACGCCCGGTGACGCGCGGGTGCGGCCCGGTGACGTGGTGGAGACCGTGGTGACCTACGGCGCGCCGCACAACCTGATCGCGGACGGCCCGCTGCTGTCGCACCGCCGGACGGTCGCGGGCGACCGGTCCGAGGCCGGGCTGAGGCCGAAGACTCCGGGGGTGACGCTGGGCCTGCCGTCGTTCGGCGAGCCCGCGCCGCTGCCCGCGGCCGTCGGCGGGTGCGCGGTCTGATGGGCGAGGAACCGGACGAGGTGGCCCGGCTGCGCGAGGAGATCAACGGGGTCGGTCGCTCGGCGGCCAAGCGCATCGACCCCGGCGCGGGCGCGTTGACGATCGCCGTCGCCGCGCTGGCGATCCTGGTGTCGCTGGTGCTGCCGTGGGTGGCCGGTGCGCGCGGCCTGGACGTGCTGGTCGGCCAGGGCACCGGGCTGCCGCGGATCTTCGGCTTCTTCGCGCTGGTCGCGGGCGTGCTGCTGCCCGCGTTGACGCTGGCCGTGCGGCGGTGGGCGTTGGCGTGGGTGTGCGCGCTGGCCTCGTTCGCCGGGTCGGTGGCGGGCGTGCTGTCGATCTGGACCACGCAGACCACGACCGGCCACCACCCCGGCCCCGGTCCGGGCTTCGGGCTGGTCCTGGCCGTGGTGGCGGTGGTCGTGCTGCTGGTGAAGTGGCTGCGGCTGGCCGCCTCCCGGCCGCCGATGTCCTGACGGTGCCCGACGACGCCGAACTGCGCACCGAGCGGCTGTCGCTGCGTCGCCCGGAGCCGGACGACGTGGTCGCGGTGCACGCGGTCCACCGCGACCCGGCGGCGCACGCGCACAACCCGTCCGACGCGCTGAGCACCCGCGACGAGGCCGCCCGGCTGCTGGAGCGGTGGCTGGAGCACTGGCGGTCGTTCGGCTTCGGCTACTGGGTGGTGCGCGCGCACGGCGCGGACCGGGTGCTCGGGTTCTGCGGGGTGAAGTTCACCGAGGTCGACGGCAGGCGCGCGCTCAACCTGTTCTACCGGTTCAGCCCGGCGGCCTGGGGGCGCGGCATCGCCTCGGAGGCGGCCGGCGCGGTCGTCCGGTGGGCGCGCGAGCACCTGCCCGCGTTCCCGGTCGTGGCGCGCGTCCGGCCGGCCAACACCGCCTCGCAGCGAGTGGCCGTCAACGCGGGCCTGACCCGCGCCGAAGACCTGGACCGGCTCGGCGAGGACGGCCCGGACCTGCTGTTCACCGCGGGCTGGGCCCCTCCACCGCCGGTGAAGGGGCCCCTGGCCCACTAGCGGCTCGCGACCGCCTGCTCGGCGGCGGTCAGCCACTCGCGCCACTGCTTGGCCTGGGCCTCGGCCTGCTCGGCGCGGCGCTTGTCGCCCGCCGAACGGGCCTTCTCGGCCTGCGCCTCGAACTGCTCGACCCGCTCGCGGAACTGGGCGACCCTGGCCTCGGCCTCCGGGTCGGACCGGCGCCACTGGGCGTCGACCGCGCCGCGGACCCGCTCCTCGATCGCGCGGAGCTTGCCCTCCAGCTCGCGGACCCGCTCGCGCGGGACCTTGCCGATCGCGTCCCACCGCTCCTGGATCTTGTAGAGCTGCTGGCGGGCGGCTTCCAGGTCGAGCGACGGGTCGATCCGCTCGGCCTCGGCGAGCAGTTCCTCCTTCAGCTTCGCGTTGGCCGAGAACTCGGCGTCACGCTCGTTGAACGCCTCGGAGCGCTTGGCGAAGAACGCGTCCTGGGCGGCGCGGAACCGCTGCCACAACGCGTCGTCGGCCTCCTTGGGCGCGCGCCCGGCGGCCTTCCACTCGACCATCAGCTCCTTGTACCGACCGGCCGTGGGACCCCAGTCGTCGGACTCGATGAGCTTCTCGGCCTCCTCGACCAGCTCCTGCTTGCGGGTCTTGGCGACCCCGCGCTGCCGGTCGAGGTCCGCGAAGTGCGAGCCGCGCCTGCGGTTGAACGCGTCCCGGGCCTTGGAGAACCGCCGCCACAGCTGCTCGTCGGTCTTGCGGTCGACGCCCCGGATGGTCTTCCACTCGTCCAGGATGGTCCGCAGCCGGTCGCCGGCCGACTTCCACTGCGTCGACTCGTTGGCCAGCGCCTCGGCTTCCTCGACCAGCTCCTGCTTGCGGGCGCCGGCCGCGGCCCGGGCCTCGTCCTTGGCGACCTTGGCGGCCTCCATGCCCTTCTCGGCCAGCACCAGCACGTGCTCGACGCGCGCGGCCAGTGCGGCGAGGTCGCCGACCACCGCCGCGTCGGCCAGGCTCTCCTGCACGTGCTTCGCGCTGGTCAGCGCGTGCTTGGGGTCGCCCGCGCCGGAGGACAGCCGCGTCACCAGCAGCTCGACCTCGGTGCGGATGTCGTCGAACCGGCGCGCGAAGTGCGCCAGGCCCTCGGCGGGCTCGCCCGCCTGCCAGGAACCGACGACCCGCTCGCCCTCGGCCGTCTTGACGTAGACGGTGCCGTCCGCGTCCACGCGCCCCCAGCGGTCAGGGTGGTCCGACGCCACGGGGACCGGCGCTGGAGCCGTGACCGGCGTCGCCTCCGCCCTGGTCTCCTCGACCACCGCCCCCGCACCACTGTCGCCAGTGGTTCCCGGTGTCGTCTCGTGCTCCGTCATCGCCGGCTTCCTCCTCGCCTGCCCACTTCGTGGTGCCCGTGCCGACCACGGGCGCCCCGCCTACGACGGGGCCCAGCACCCGAGTACCGCGACGCCTCTGCAGAGTGTCCAGTACCTCGCGCGCATTCAAACAGGTCAAGGCTCGCATCGGTACCGGTGGTGGCCGATGAGTAGCGTGGGCTGCCATGATCTCGCGCCTGGTGGTCGTGCCGAACCCCCCGCTGCTGGTGCCCGAACTGGTCGGCGGGGCGGTGCGGGACACCGAGCCGGTGCGCTCGGCGTGCCTGGCCGCGGCGCGGGAGCTGGCCGCGCACGCGCCGGAGTGGGTGGCGGTCGGCGTCGACCCGTCCGGGCCGCGGGTGGTCGAGGGCGTGGCGGGCACGTTCCGCGGCTTCGGGGTCGACGTGCCGGTGTCGCTGTCGCAGGACGCGTCCGGTGTGGAGCCGGACCTGCCGCTGCCGGTGCTGGTCGCGGCGTGGCTGCGGGAGCAGGTGGGCGCGCGGTCGGTGCGCGTGCACCTCGTGCCGCCGGACCTGCCGACCGCCGAGTGCGTCGCCCTGGGCGCGCGGCTGGCCGGTTCGCGGGCGCTGCTGGTGCTCGGCGACGGGTCGCACCGGCACGGCGAGCTGGCCGTGGGGCGGCCGGACGAGCGGGCCGGGCCGTTCGACGAGGGGGTGCGGCAGGCGCTGGCCACCGCCGACACGGCCGCGCTGCGGGCGGTCGACCCGGCGCTGGCGTCCTCGCTCGGCGCGGCCGGGCGGGCCGCGTGGCAGGTGGCCGCGGGCGTGCCCGGCGGGTGGCGGTGCACCCGGTCGGCGTTCCAGGCGCCCTTCGGCGTCGGCTACCACTTCGCCGTCTGGGAGGCTTGAGCGCGTGCAGAACCCCATCGCCGTCGTCGGCCCCACCGCCACCGGCAAGTCGGACCTGGCCGTGCGACTGGCCGCCGAGCTGGGCGGCGAGGTGGTCAACGCGGACGCGATGCAGCTCTACCGGGGCATGGACATCGGCACGGCCAAGATCACCGAGGCCGAGCGGCGGGGCGTGCCGCACCACCTGCTCGACGTGCTGGACGTGACCGAGACCGCCTCCGTGGCCGCCTACCAGCGCGAGGCGCGCGCCGTCGTGGAGCGCCTGCTCGCCGAGGGCCGCACGCCGGTGCTGGTCGGCGGCTCGGGCCTGTACGTGCAGGCCGTGCTGGACGACCTGGTGTTCCCCGGCACGGACGAGAAGATCCGCACGCAGCTGGAGCAGGAGCTGGCCGTGTTCGGCGCCGAGGTGCTGCACGGCAGGCTGGCGCAGCTCGACCCGGCCGCGGCGCTGGCGATCCTGCCCAGCAACGGCCGCCGGGTGGTGCGCGCGCTGGAGGTCATCGAGCTGACCGGGCAGCCGTTCTCGGCGACGCTGCCCAAGCCCGGTCCCGCCCGGTACGGCACGGTGGTGGTCGGGCTGGACCGCGAGGTGGCCGAGCTGGACCGGCGGGTCGACGCGCGGGTGGCGCGGATGTTCGAGGCGGGTCTCGTGGACGAGGTGCGCGAGCTGGCGGCGCACGGCCTGCGCGACGGCCGCACGGCGTCCCGCGCGCTCGGCTACCAGCAGGTGCTGGCCGCGTTCGACGGCGGGTGCGCGGTCGAGGAGGCCGCCGCCGCGACCGCCCAGGCGACCCGGCGGTTCGTCCGCAAGCAGCGGTCCTGGTTCCGCCGCGACCGGCGGATCACCTGGTTCGACGCGGGCGACCCCGCCGTGGCCGACGACGTGCTCAAGCTGGTCGCACCGTAGCCTTGGGCCGTGGGAATCGAGTTCTTGAAGGGCCACGGCACCGAGAACGACTTCGTCGTGCTGCCCGACCCGGACGGCCTGCTGGACCTGACGGAGGCACGGGTGCGCGCGCTGTGCGACCGGCAGCGCGGCCTGGGCGCGGACGGGGTGCTGCGGGTCGTGCGGTCGGACGTGGGCCCGTGGTTCATGGACTACCGCAACGCCGACGGCTCGATCGCCGAGATGTGCGGCAACGGCGTCCGCGTGTTCGTGCGGTACCTGGTCGAGGCTGGGCTGGCGCCGGAGGGCGAGTCCACCATCGGCACGCGCGCCGGTGAGCGGCACGTCACCGCGCACGACGACGGCACCGTGACGGTGGACATGGGTCGCGTGCTGGTCACCGGCACGGGCACGGCCACCGTCGGCGGCAACGCGTTCGGCGGTGTCGCGGTGAACGTCGGCAACCCGCACCTGGCCTGCGTGACCACGACGCCGGTCGCGGAGCTGGACCTGCGCGTGCCGCCGGGCCACGACCCGGTGCTGTTCCCGCACGGGGTGAACGTCGAGTTCGTCAACGTGCTGGACGAGGGCGTGCTCAAGATGCGCGTGCACGAGCGCGGCGTGGGCGAGACCAGGTCGTGCGGCACCGGCACGGTGGCCGCGGTGGCGTCCTGGCTGTACGGCGCGGGCCGGCGGACCGGCAAGGCCACTGTGGACGTCCTCGGTGGACGGGTGTCCGTGGTGATCGAGGAGGAGAGCTCCACGCTCAGCGGCCCGGCCGTGCTGGTCGCCCGCGGCGAGCTGGACCAAGCCTGGTGGGACGGCCTGTAGCGGCGCCTAGAGGTCGAACACCTCCAGCCTGCCCAGCCGCGCGCCGGCCACCACCTCGGGCTGCGAGGTCGGCGCGGTGCAGCAGACCAGCTTGTCACCGACGACGGCGACGGCGAAGCAGGTCTGGCTGGTTTCCACCTTCCGGGTGATGGCGCCGCCCTCCTCGACCCGGAACGCGAACGGCTGGAGCGCGGGCGCGACCCACACGCCGCCGTCGGCGTCCACCGCGATGCCGTCCGGGGCGATGCCGTGCTCGCGCAGCGGCGCGAACACCCGCCGGTCGGACAGCGCGCCGTCGTCGGCCACCGCGAAGCTGGTCAGGCCGAACGCCAGCGTCTCGGCGACGACCAGCCGCCCGTCCGGCAGCAGGCCGGCGCCGTTGGGGAACTTCAGGTCCTCGGCCGCCACCGAGACCGAGCCGTCCGGCCCTACCAGCGCCAGCGGCGTGCCCGGCGCGACCCAGCCCGGCTCCAGCATCGGCGCCTCACCGCCGGCGGCGATGGCGGCGTGCAGGTCGAAGCCGAAGTTGCCGACGTACGCCCGGCCGCTCGCGTCGACCAGCATGTCGTTGGCGTGGAACGTGGCGACGCCGTTGAGGTCGGCGTGCTCGACCAGGCCGCCGTCCTCCAGCCGCAGCACCCGGCGGTCCAGCATCGACACCACGAGCAGCCGGCCGTCCGGCAGCCAGCCGAGGCCGGACGGCTGGCCGGGCACCTCGCAGACGACCTCCTCCGCGCCGGTGGCCAGGTCCAGGGCGCGGACCTCGTGGTCGTAGAAGTCGGAGTAGAACAGCCTGCCGTCGGGGCCCTGCCGCGGACCTTCGCCGAACCGGAGACCTTCGCGCAGCACGGTGGTGTCAGCCATGCCGGCAGAGGCTAGTGATCAACGGGCAGGGCGCGCATCGACCGCAGTGGTGACAGCAGCACCCACAGCACGGCCAGGCACTGGCCGCCGACCGCGACCCACAGCGTCGGCGTGACGCCGGCGCCCTCGCCCAGCGCGCCGCCGACCAGGCCGCCCAGCGGCAGCGCGCCCCACACCACGAACCGGATGCTCGCGTTCATCCGGCCGAGCAGGTGGTCCGGGCAGATCGACTGCCGGTAGCTGACCTGGGCGACGTTGTAGACGATCACGCCGTACCCCACCACGGCCTCGCCGACCAGCGGGAGCACCAGCCGCCAGTCCGCCGCGCCGAGCGGGATGAGCAGCCCGAACGGGGTCGTGACCAGCACGGACAACCAGATGACCGTGGCCTGGCCGAAGCGGGCGTTCCACCAGCCGGTGGTGAGCGCGCCCAGCACGCCGCCGACGCCGCCCGCCGCGAGCACCACGCCGACCAGGGCCTCCGACAGGTCGATCTCCCGCGCCAGGAACAGCACCAGCACGGCCATCGAGATGCCGCCGAAGAAGTTCGCGGTGGCCGTGCAGCCGACGATCGCGCGCAGCGACGGGTGCCCGAAGACGAACCGCAGGCCCTCGGCGATCGCCCGCCGCAGGCCGGGGTCCTCCGGCGCGGGCGGCCGGGGCTCGGGGGTGCGGATGCGCAGCAGGAACAGCGCCGAGGCCAGGTAGCCGACCCCGGTGGCGAGCACGCCGACGGCCGCGCCGACGAGCTGGGCGAGCCCGCCCGCCAGAGCGGGCCCGGACACCGCCGCCACGGCCCGGCTGGCCTCCAGCTTCGAGTTGCCCTCGACCAGCTGCGCGCGACCGACCAGGGTCGGCAGGTATGACTGGTAGGCGACGTCGAACATGACCGTGGCCGCGCCGACCAGCAGCGCCACCACGACCAGCTGCGCCAGCGCGAGCACGCCGAGCCACCAGGCCACCGGGATCGACAGCAGCAGCGCCGCGCGGGCGAAGTCGGCCACGAGCATCACCGGGCGGCGGCTCAACCGGTCGACCCACACCCCGGCGGGCAGCCCGATCAGCAGGAACGCGGCCGTGCCCGCCGCCGTGAGCACGCCCATCTCGAACGGCGTGGCGGCCAGCGCGCCCACCGCGAGCAGCGGCACCACGGTGCGGCCGATCGTGGAGCCGAACTGGCTGATGGTGTCGCCTGCCCACAGCAGGCGGAAGTCGCGATGAGACCAGAGGGACACGGCGGAAGTGTCTCCAGAGTGATTGGAAAGTGTCAATCACTTATGCTTGGCCGGTGCAGAGACGTCCCGCGACCGACGCCGAAGCCGCCGCCCTGGCCTCGGCGGTGCGGCTGCGCATCATCCGGCTCACCTACGACCGGGCGCTGACCAACAAGGAGATCGCCGAACGGCTCGGCAAGGACCCGGCGACGACCCTGCACCACGTGCGCAAACTCGTCGCCACGGGCTTCCTGGAAGCCCAGCAGGCCCGCTCCGGCAACCGGGGCGCGCGGGAGATCCCGTACCGGTCGACGGGCCTGTCCTGGGCGCTCGCGAAGGACCACGGCGCGCAGGCCGCCGAGACCAGCGAGGCCGTGTTCGAGGCGTTCCTGAGCGAGGTCGCCGAGGTGGGCCCGGCCGCCCTGGACCAGATCCGGTTGGTCGTCCGGGCCGACCGGGCGGAACTAAAACGCCGCCTCCGTTCGTTGTTCGATGAGCTGGCAGCCGAGCCGGCTCACCCGGACGGTGAACGAGTGGCGGTCTACCTGGCGCTGTACGCAGGCGATTAACCACTCGGTCGCGGTAGGGGTGCCGTGGGACGATGAAGGGCAAATGACGGAAAACACGTACAACAGCAACGACTGGCTCGACCACGAGGACGAGCTGTCCACCGGCGACCTGGCGCTCGAGGAGCGGGCCGCGCTGCGGCGCGTCGCGGGGTTGTCCACCGAGCTCGAGGACGTCACCGAGGTCGAGTACCGGCAGCTCCGGCTGGAGCGGGTCGTGCTGGTCGGCGTGTGGACCGAGGGCACGGCGGCCGACTCGGAGGCGTCCCTGGCGGAGCTGGCCCTGCTGGCCGAGACCGCGGGCTCCGAGGTGCTGGAAGGCCTCGTGCAGCGGCGCGACCGACCGGACCCGGCCACCTACATCGGCTCCGGCAAGGTGCACGAGCTGCGCGACGTGGTGATCGCGAGCGGCGCGGACACGGTGATCTGCGACGGCGAGCTGTCGCCCGGCCAGCTCCGGCAGCTGGAGGAGAAGCTGAAGGTCAAGGTGGTCGACCGGACCGCGCTGATCCTCGACATCTTCGCCCAGCACGCGTCCACCCGCGAGGGCAAGGCGCAGGTCGAGATGGCCCAGCTCCAGTACCTGCTGCCCCGCCTGCGCGGCTGGGGCGAGTCGCTGTCCCGGCAGGCCGGTGGTCGTGCCGGCGGCGGCAACGGCGGCGTGGGTCTGCGCGGTCCCGGTGAGACCAAGCTCGAAACCGACCGCCGGCGGATCCGCGCGCGCATCTCCAAGCTGCGCCGCGAGATCGCCGCGATGAGCGTCATCCGGGAGACCAAGCGGCACCGCCGGGTGGCGAACTCCGTGCCGAACGTGGCCATCGCGGGGTACACGAACGCGGGCAAGTCCAGCCTGCTCAACGCGCTGACCGGCGCGGGGGTGCTGGTGCAGGACGCCCTGTTCGCGACCCTCGACCCGACCACGCGGCGCACCGAGACCCCCGAGGGCCTGCCCTACACGCTGACCGACACCGTCGGCTTCGTGCGGCACCTGCCGCACCAGCTGGTCGAGGCGTTCCGGTCGACGTTGGAGGAGGTCGCCGACGCGGACCTGCTGGTCCACGTGGTCGACGGGGCCGACGCGATGCCGGAGAAGCAGGTCGTCGCGGTGCGCGAGGTGATCAGCGAGATCTCGTCGCGGCGGGACGACCCGATGCCGACCGAGCTGCTGGTGGTGAACAAGATCGACGCGGTGGGCGAGCTGGGCCTGGCCCGGCTGCGGCACCTGTTCCCGTCGGCGGTGTTCGTGTCCGCGCAGACCGGCGAGGGCATCGCCGACCTGCGCGAGCGCATCGCGGCCATGACGCCGCGGCCGGAGGTCGTGGTCGAGGCGCTGGTCCCGTACGCGCGGGGCGAGCTGGTCGCGCGGGTGCACCGCGAGGGCGAGGTGCTCAAGGAGCGGCACACCGAGGAGGGCACCGAGCTGTCCGCCCGGGTCCGGCCGGACCTGGCCGGCGTGCTCGGCGAGTTCGCCGTGAACGGAAGCCACGCCTGAGCCGTTGCGCGCGCTGCCGGTCGTCCTAGGAGTGCTGTTGTCGGCGACGGCCGGTTCCGCTTCGGCGGAGCCGGCCGTCGCCGACGTGTGCGCGGTGACCGACCAGCGGCTGGAGGAGCTGTCCGGGTTCGCCTCCGACGGCGAGCGGTGGTTCGCGGTGAACGACAGCGACAACGGTTCGCTCCAGGTCCACGTGCTCGACCGCAATTGCGCGATCACCCGGACGATCACCGCGCCGATCAACCCGTTCGACGTCGAGGACTTGGCACTCGCGCCTGACGGAACCCTGTGGGCGGCGGACACCGGGGACAACGGCAAGACTCGCGAAACCGTGGCATTGCACGCCGTTTCCCCCGACGGCACGGCCCGTTTGCACCGACTCACCTATCCTGACGGAAAGCACGACGCCGAAGCATTGTTGATCGACGCGAACGGCATTCCGCACATCGTCACGAAAGAAGCGCTCGGATCGGCTTTGGTGTACCGGCCAGCGGCCGGGTTGAGCGAGGCCGCGACGACACCGCTGGAGCAGGTGGCGCGGGTGTCGATCAGCGGGTCGGACACGCCCGGCGGGCCGTTGCAGAACTCCGTGGTGACCCGCCTGGTGACCGGTGGCGCGATGAGCCGGGACGGCAGGGTGGCGGCGTTGCGCACCTACACCGACGCCTACCTGTTCCCGGTGACCGACGGCGACCTGGTCAAGGCGCTGGAGGGCGACCCGGTGCGGGTGCCGCTGCCCGACGAGCCGCACGGCGAGTCGATCGCGTTCGACCCGGACGGCACGCTGCTGTCGGCTTCGGAGTTCGGCGACGCGGGCGCCTCGTCCACCGTGCGCGCGGTGGCGGGCGCGGCGGCGCTGGCCGTGCCGCCCGAGCCCACCACGACGACCGAGCCGCTCCCACCCGCCGACGACACCTCCGCCGCTCCCCCACCCGCCGAGCCGCAGTCGCCGTGGCCGGTGGTCGGCGGCGGCGCGGTGGCGCTGGTGCTGGTGGGCGCGCTGGTCCGGCGGTCACGGCGGCGAAAGGCGTGAGCGGCCCGCGCCACGGGGGCGCGGACCGCTCGTCGACTTCTCCGTCCCGCGAGTGCCGTCAGAGGCGGCGCAGGACCGCCACGACCTTGCCCAGGATCGACGCGTCGTCGCCGGGAATGGGCTGGTAGGCCGCGTTGTGCGGCATCAGCCACACGTGCCCGTCCTCCTTGCGCTTGAACGTCTTGACGGTGGCCTCGCCGTCGATCATCGCGGCCACCACCTCGCCGTTGTCCGCGGTCGGCTGCTGGCGGACGACGACCCAGTCGCCGTCGGTGATGGCGGCGTCCACCATCGAGTCACCCACGACCTTCAGCAGGAACACGTCGCCCTCGCCGACGATCTCGCGCGGCAGCGGGAACACGTCCTCGATCGCCTCCTCGGCCAGGATCGGCCCACCGGCCGCGATGCGGCCCAGCATGGGCACGTACGCGGGCGTCGGCTTGGACGCCGGGTCCAGGCCGGTCACGATCTCCGTGGGCAGCACCCCCACCGCGCGCGGCCGGTTCGGGTCGCGGCGCAGGTAGCCCTTCCGCTCCAGCGCGCGCAGCTGGTGGGCGACCGAGGAGGTGGAGGTCAGGCCGACCGCCTCCCCGATCTCGCGCACGCTGGGCGGGTAGCCGAACCGGTCCAGCCAGTCGCGGATCACGTCGAGCACCTTGCGCTGGCGCAGGGTCAGCCCGGCGTTGCCCGCGATGTCCGCCGGTTCGGGCGCGGAGGGCACGGCTGCGGTGCGCGGGTCTTCACTGTTCTTGCGTGCCACGGTGCTTCCTCCTCACCGGTCCCGATTGCCCAGGCCGGCTGTCCGACGATCTTCAGTTGTGGACGGTAGTCGCGTTCCTTGTCCAGATCAAACACCTGTTCGAAGTAAACCTCGGCGTGTCCTGGCGATTTCGCCCGACGAAGTGGTAGACATTCGCACGGACGTTCGATCGAACACAAGTTCGATCATGATCGGATGACCTGCGTTGGAGGACGTCATGGCGGTGGTCATTGGCACCCGGAACAGCTTCGAACTGGTGGACGGCGCCGGCGTCGAGGATGTCGCCCTCGGAGCCGGACTGCGACCAGGACCACGGGTACTCCGCCGGTTCGAAGTACACGACAAGGACAATCGCCGCCCGTCGACCCGCCCCCGCCCGCTCGCCGTCCGCGAGCCCGCGCCGGACGCCGCCGCCTGCGCGGCCAGGCCCCGCCGCCACCCGGCCGCCCAGTTCGCCGCCTACGCCGCCGCGGCGGCCGTGTTCGCCGCCCTGCTGAGCCTGCTCTACCTGTACGCCTCCGGCGCGACGACCGTCCCCGAACGCACCAACGTGGTGCACGTCCAGGTGGGCGAGACGCTGTGGGACGTCGCCGAGCGCAGCGCGCCCGGCAGCGACCCCGACGCCGTCGTGTCCCGCATCCGCGAGCTGAACCCCCTCCCCGACGCCGACGTCGCCCCCGGCCAGTCCCTCGTCGTCCCCCACGGCGCCCCCTGACCCCTCCCGCGTGTCGAACACCCGCGTCCCGCGTGTCGAACCTCCAGGACCCCCGAGTTCACCGTTCCCGATGGCGAACTCGGGGGTCCTGAGCGTTCGACTCGCGGGTCCTGAGCGTTCGACACGCGGGCTGGGGTTGCGTTCGGTGATCGAGGCGTCGCGCAGCGCCGCTCAGCCGAACGAGTGAGCCGAGAGCGGTGTGTCCGACTTGCAGTCGAGTAGGGCTCGGGCATAGGTTGACCCCTACATCTAGTGGTCACACCGTTGTAGTTAGTCCACAGGTTGGGGTATTCCCCACCGTGAGGGCTAACGCGATGGACGCTGCGCGGAGGAGGGGAGACCAGCCGTGCGATGCCCTTTTTGTCGCAACGCGGACTCTCGGGTGGTCGACTCGCGCGAGGTGGACGAGGGTCAGGTGATCCGCCGCCGGCGTTCCTGCTCCAGCTGTGGCCGCCGGTTCACCACCGTGGAGGAAGCCGTGCTCGCGGTGGTCAAGCGCTCCGGCGTCACCGAGCCGTTCAGCCGCGACAAGGTCGTGAACGGCGTCCGCCGCGCCTGCCAGGGCCGCCCCGTCGACGAGGACGCCCTCCAGCAGCTGGCCCACCGCGTCGAGGAGTCCATCCGCTCGGGCGGCAACGCCGAGATCCCGAGCCACGAGGTGGGCCTGGCCATCCTCGGCCCCCTGCGCGACCTGGACGAGGTGGCCTACCTGCGGTTCGCCTCGGTCTACCGCTCCTTCTCGTCCGTCGAGGACTTCGAGAAGGAGATCGCCGATCTTCGCGACGCCCAGCGCACTGACGACTGAGCCGTCGCGACGCAGGACAACGCGCGGCCGCCTCGGACGGCAACCCGGCCGTGGGCGCGCGCCGAAAATTCCACGACGAGCAAGACGAGAGGGACCCGGGATGACGGAGACCGTCGGTGGCTCCAGCAAGAAGACGGCCACCCGCAACGGCGCGGGGGACAAGAACGCCAAGCTCAAGGTGGAGCGCGTCTACACCACCGCGGGCAAGCACCCCTATGACGAGGTCACCTGGGAGCACCGCGACGTCGTGATGACGAACTGGCGCGACGGCTCGGTGAACTTCGAGCAGCGCGGCGTCGAGTTCCCCGACTTCTGGTCGGTCAACGCCACCAACATCGTCACCAGCAAGTACTTCCGCGGCGCGGTGGGCACGCAGCAGCGCGAGCACAGCCTGCGCCAGCTCATCGACCGCGTGGTGAAGACCTACGTCGAGGCGGGCGTCCGGCACGGCTACTTCGCCACCGCCGACGACGCCGAGATCTACGAGCACGAGCTGACCTGGATGCTGCTGCACCAGGTGTTCAGCTTCAACTCGCCGGTGTGGTTCAACGTCGGCACCACGTCGCCGCAGCAGGTCAGCGCCTGCTTCATCCTGTCGGTGGACGACACGATGGAGTCGATCCTGAACTGGTACCGCGAGGAGGGCCTGATCTTCAAGGGCGGCTCCGGCGCGGGCCTGAACCTCTCGCGCATCCGCTCGTCCAAGGAGCTGCTGTCCTCCGGCGGCACGGCGTCCGGCCCGGTGTCGTTCATGCGCGGCGCGGACGCGTCGGCGGGCACCATCAAGTCCGGTGGCGCGACCCGCCGCGCGGCGAAGATGGTCGTGCTCGACGTGGACCACCCCGACGTCGAGGAGTTCATCGAGACGAAGGCGCGCGAGGAGGACAAGGTCCGCGCGCTGCGCGACGCCGGGTTCGACATGGACCTGGGCGGCCGGGACATCGTGTCCGTGCAGTACCAGAACGCGAACAACTCGATCCGCGTGTCGGACGAGTTCATGCACTCGTACGAGAACGGCGGCCAGTTCGGCCTGCGCGCCCGGATGACCGGCGAGGTCATCGAGCACATCGACGCCAAGGGCCTGTTCCGCAAGCTGGCGCAGGCGGCGTGGGAGTGCGCCGACCCGGGCATCCAGTACGACGGCACGATCAACGACTGGCACACCACGCCGGAGTCGGGCCGGATCACCGCCTCGAACCCGTGCTCGGAGTACATGCACCTGGACAACTCCAGCTGCAACCTGGCGTCGTTGAACCTGATGAAGTTCCTCTCCGACGACGGCTCGTTCAACGCGGAGCTGTTCGCCAAGTCGGTCGAGATCATCATCACCGCGATGGACATCTCGATCTGCTTCGCGGACTTCCCGACCCCCGCGATCGGCGAGACGACCCGCGCGTTCCGCCAGCTCGGCATCGGCTACGCGAACCTGGGCGCGCTGCTCATGGCGACCGGTCACGCGTACGACTCCGAGGGCGGTCGCGCCCTGGCCGCCGCGATCACGTCCCTGATGCAGGGCGTGGCGTACCGGCGTTCGGCCGAGCTGGCCGGGATCGTCGGCCCGTACGAGGGCTACGCCCGCAACGCCGAGGCGCACCAGCGGGTCATCCGCAAGCACTCGGCGGCCAACGACATGCTGCGCACGTACCACGCGAACGACGCGGCGGTGCAGAAGGTCGCGACCAAGGCGTGGCAGGAGTGCCAGAAGGTCGGCGCCCGCAACGGCTGGCGCAACGCGCAGGCCAGCGTGCTCGCGCCCACCGGCACCATCGGCCTGATGATGGACTGCGACACCACCGGCATCGAGCCGGACCTGGCGCTGGTGAAGTTCAAGAAGCTGGTCGGCGGCGGCTCGATGCAGATCGTCAACCAGACCGTGCCGCGCGCGCTGCGCGTCCTGGGCTACCAGGAGGAGCAGGTCGAGGCGATCGTCGAGTACATCGGCGAGCACGGCCACGTGGTGGACGCGCCGGGCCTGCGGCTGGAGCACTACGAGGTCTTCGACTGCGCGATGGGCGACCGCTCGATCGCGCCGATGGGCCACGTGCGGATGATGGCCGCGGTGCAGCCGTTCATCTCGGGCGCGATCTCCAAGACGGTGAACATGCCGGAGACGGCGACCGTCGAGGACGTCGAGGAGATCTACTACCAGGGGTGGAAGCTGGGCCTGAAGGCGCTGGCGATCTACCGCGACAACTGCAAGGTCGGCCAGCCGCTGTCGGCGGGCAAGTCGGCCAAGGCGTCGTCGTCCGCGTCCGCGTCGTCGGAGGCCAAGACCGAGACCGTCGTGGAGTACCGCCCGGTCCGCAAGCGGCTGCCGAAGAAGCGCCCGTCGCAGACGGTGTCGTTCACGGTCGGCGGCGCGGAGGGCTACCTGCACGCCGGTTCGTACCCCGACGACGGCCTCGGCGAGATCTTCGTCAAGCTGGGCAAGCAGGGTTCGACGCTGGCGGGCGTGATGGACGCGTTCTCCATGTCCATCTCGGTCGGCCTGCAGTACGGCATCCCGCTGGAGTTCTACGTCTCGAAGTTCCAGAACCTGCGCTTCGAGCCGGCGGGCATGACGGACGACCCGGACGTCCGCATCGCGACCAGCGTGCTGGACTACCTGTTCCGCCGGCTGGCGCTGGACTACCTGCCGTTCGAGAAGCGCGCGCAGCTGGGCATCTTCACCGCCGACGAGCGCACCGCGCAGGTGGCCTCCGACTACGGCAGCGGCTCCGACGTCGACCTGGAGGGCCTGCGCACCTCCGTCGACGCCGCCCCCGCGGCCCAGGTGGAGGAGAAGCCCAAGCCGCAGGACGTCCGGGTGGGCAGCTCCACGGAACTGCTCGAACTGCACCTGGGCAAGGCCGCCGACGCCCCGCTGTGCATGACGTGCGGCACCAAGATGCGCCCGGCCGGCTCGTGCTACCTGTGCGAGGGCTGCGGCTCCACCTCGGGCTGCAGCTGACAGACAACTGGGCCCCGGCGTTGGCGCGCCGGGGCCCAGTTTCGAAGCGAGAGCACTCCTGCTCCCATCTGCAACGGCGATCCTGTCGTGCTCTCGCTCAGCCTGCAAGTCAGCGGCGAGGCATGAGAGGAGCGCCACCATGAGCGCGATCCACCAGGCGTAGGGCGTACCACCGCAGCCGTACTGAAATGCGACTGCCCACGGCGACAAAACTGCGTGGCCGTTGCGGCGGCTCGCCATCGTGTGCCATCACCGCGATGCCGAGCACTGATCCGGGCGTGGTTCCGGATTCCTGAAGCCCTCACTCATGGGAAGCAGGGTCGAATGGCACTGCTGTATGAAGAACTGAACACCGAAACGCGTGCGTACATGACACGCGAGTTCGAGCACGAAGAACAGTCGGGCAACCCCTACCGCAGCCGACTGCTCACCCCGGCGGGCAACGACGCGTGGCCGGGCCTGATGGCCGCCGCGATCGTCGACGGCACAGAAGACCACCTCGCAGAGCACCTGACGGTCTCGGCCTTCTGGCTGGAGACCGATAGCCTGGGACGTCGCTTCAACTTCCGTCAGCGAGTGCGGCAGTTGGCGATCTCGGAGTTCAACACCTGGTACGTGCGTGGCCTCACCGCTCGCCTGAAGGACGAGGGGGTGGAACACTGCCAGGTGTACCGCGGCTCTCCTGCGCGCGAACGGGCGATGGAGTGTTCCGGTTATGAGGGACGCCTGTTCTCAGTCGAGGCCGTCTACAACGGCCATCGGCGTCGCTACTGGCCGACGGAGGACCTGACGGCCTTTTCCATTCCGTACCAGTCCGGCTGCCACCACACGATCCGCCGTGCCGGGCATTAGGGACAAAACGGCCCGCCATCCCGGCTCGCACTCCGGCGACCCGTTCGCATGCCTGGTACGTACGTCACGTACTTGACGTACGTACCAGGCGACAGGACACTGGAGGCGAGCCAGGGAGGCCGGCATGCCCGCTGTTCACTACGACAGCTACACCGAAGCTCGGGCGCACTTGAAGGACCTTCTCGATGCTGCGGAGCAGGGTCGGGTCGCCACGGTTCGGCGTGACTCGTCCACGACCGCCGTCGTGGACGTCCGGCGCTTGCGCCACTTCCTCGCGTCGATCGTGCCATCGCGGGCTCAGGTCGTCCCTGAGGCCGGCGGCTGGTCCGTGTTCATCCCAGGACTGCCGGTGGCCGCTGACGGCCCGTCGTTCGACGAGGCGATCACCGAGATGATCGACGCCCTGCGGGAGTACGCGGAGGACTGGCAGGACCGCCTGCGCGATGCGCCGAACCACCGTGACAACTGGGGGTTGGTGCAGTTGATCAGCTTCAGCGACGACGATCAACTGCGCGACTGGCTCGTGGGTGCCCCGCGGTGACCTCCTGGCCCCAACCGACGCGCAAGGACCACGAGACCTTCTGCCAGGTCGAGGAGTGGAGTCGAGTGCGCGACGCTCGCGGCAGGACCGGCACCCACCACGTCACGTACGAACTCGTCCTCATCGACGGCAGGGTCCTGCGCACCCGCGTCTCGCACCCGGTGGACCGCACCGGCTACGGGCAGGGCATGTGGCGGCACGTCCTCCGCGATCAACTCGAAGTCGGCGAACCGGAGTTCTGGGCGTGCGTGCACGACGACGTCAAGCCTGATCGCGGAACGGCTCCGATCCCCGTGGAAGCGCTGCCCGCCGACCTCGTGCACCTGCTGATCTCACGTGTCGGCCTGGTCGAGTCCGAGATCGCCGGGATGAGCAAGGACGAGGCGGTCGCCAGGCTCCAGCGCTACTGGACCGAGGGCTCCTGACCGACCGCAGCGGCTTTTTCCCGCGCTTCGCGGCACGGGCGGCACCTACGCTGTCGCCGTGACGAAGGCGAGTGGGGCACTGCTGGGGTTGGCGTACGGCGATGCGTTGGGTGCGCCGACGGAGTTCATGACGGTCGCCGAGATCGAGCGGCGGTACGGGGTCGGTGGGCCGCGGGAGCTGGAAGGTGATCCCGCGCTGATCACCGACGACACCCAGATGACGTTGGCGGTCGCACGGGCGCTGGAGGGCGGCCTGGACGGGATCGCCGACGCGTTGCGGGACCACTTCGTGCGGTGGTGGAAGTCGCCCGACAACAACCGCGCGCCCGGCATGACGTGCCTCCAGGCGTGCGAGAAGCTGGCCGACGGGTTGCCGTGGCGGGAGGCCACCGGGGCCTCGTCCAAGGGCTGCGGCGCGAACATGCGAGTCGTGCCGGTCGGCCTGGTCCCCGGCCTGTCCGACGACGACCGCGCCGGGATCGCGCAGCTCCAGTCCGCACTCACGCACGGCCACCCGACGGCGCTGGCGGCGAGCGAGCTGACGGCGTTCGCGGTGCACTGGCTGCGCGGCGGCACGGATGCCGGTGACCTGACGGCAGCGCTGCGGCAGCGGTGCGCGGAGCAGCGGACCACCTACCGCGACGAGTGGCTGGCCGACCTGTGGGTCCGGCCCGGCGTGTCGGAGCCCGAGGAGTTCATCGCCAGGGGCTGGGACGAGTGCGCGGCCGCGCTCGACGTCCTCGCCGCCGCCGAGCCGGACCGGGACGCCGACCCCTGCCTCGCCACGGGCGCCGGGTGGATCGCGGAGGAGGCGCTGGCCACCGCGCTGCACTGCTTCCTGATGTTCCGCGACGAGCCGGTGGCGGCGCTGTCGCGGGCGGCGACGACGTCCGGTGACTCGGACTCGATCGCGTGCCTCGCGGGCGCGTTCGCGGGTGCGGCGCACGGCCTCGGGGCCTGGCCCGAGGAGTGGGCCGAGCGCATCGAGCACGGCACCGAGCTGGCCGCGTTCGGGCGGTTGTGGGACTAGTTTTGGACAGGGCGGCCCAGAACCTGCTGCCGTCGCGGGCGTGCCGCGCCTCGGGGAGTTCGACGAGGAGCAGGCGCTCGACGCCGCCATGCGCGCGTTCTGGGCGAACGGCTGCGAAGCGACGTCCACCGAGGACCTGTGCCGGGCCACCGCCGCCGGCATGAACGGGCTGGTGCTCGGCACCCTCCTCGGCTTGCCGCTGGCCACGTTCCTCGGCGAGCGCCTGGGCCATCGGGGCGTGGCTGGGCGGCCTGCTGATCACCGACCACGGCCTGCGCTCGCCGCTGTGGCTCGGTGCGGGGCTCGCGGTGCTCGGGCTGGTCACCCTGCTCCCCGACCTGCGCCGGATCTCGCCGGTCCCGCGCCACGCCACCACCTCGCGGTGACGCGGGACCGGCGGGGTTTCAGGACTTGTTGCGGAACAGCTTGTTGCCCAGCCAGACCAGCGGGTCGTAGCGCCGGTCGGCCACGCGCTCCTTCATCGGGATCAGCGCGTTGTCGGTGATCTTGATGTGCTCCGGGCACACCTCGGTGCAGCACTTCGTGATGTTGCACAGCCCCAGGCCGTGCGACGACTGCGCCTCCTGGACCCGGTCAGCCTCGTCCAGCGGGTGCATCTCCAGCTCGGCGACCCGCATCAGGAACCGCGGCCCGGCGAACGACTCCTTGTTCTCCTCGTGGTCGCGGATCACGTGGCAGGTGTTGTTGCACAGGAAGCACTCGATGCACTTGCGGAACTCCTGCGAGCGCTCCACGTCGACCTGCTGCATCCGGTACTCCCCCGGCGCCACACCGGCCGGCGGCTTGAAGGCGGGGATCTCGCGCGCCTTCTTGTAGTTGTACGACACGTCCGTGACCAGGTCGCGGATCACCGGGAACGTGCGCATCGGCGTCACGGTCACCGTCTCGTCCTCCGCGAACACCGACATCCGCGTCATGCACAGCAGCCTGGGCCTGCCGTTGATCTCCGCCGAGCACGACCCGCACTTGCCCGCCTTGCAGTTCCACCGCACGGCCAAGTCCGGCGTCTGGGTCGCCTGCAACCGGTGGATGATGTCGAGCACGACCTCGCCCTCGTTCACCTCGACGGTGAAGTCCTCCAGGCCGCCGCCCTCGTCCGAACCGCGCCACACCCGGAAGTGCCCCTGGTACCCCATGTCAGCCCTCCAGCTCGTCCGCGGTCAGGTACTTCTGCAACTCGCTCGCCTCGAACAGCTCCAGCAGGTCCGACCGGATCGGGACCTGCGGCTCCTCGACCACCTCGACCGAGGAGTCGGCCAACCGGCACACCAGCAGCTTGCGCCGCCAGTCGGCGTCCATGCTCGGGTAGTCGTCGCGGGTGTGGCCGCCGCGGCTCTCGGTGCGCAGCAGCGCGGCACGCGCCACGCACTCGCTGACCAGCAGCATGTTGCGCAGGTCCAGCGCCAGGTGCCAGCCCGGGTTGAACTGCCGGTGCCCCTCGACCACCACGGTCGCGGCCCGCCGCTTCAGCTCGGCCAGCCGCTGGACCGCCTGGTCCATCTCCTCGGCCCGCCGGATGATGCCGACCAGGTCGTTCATCGCCTGCTGCAGCTCCATGTGCAGCGTGTACGGGTTCTCGCCGCCCGCGTCGGCGCCCGAGAACGGCGCCACGGCCGTTCGCTCCGCCTCCGCGACCGCCTCGTCCGAGCACACCGGCCGCGCGTCGAGCCCGGCCACGTAGTCCGACGCGCCCAGCCCGGCCCGGCGGCCGAACACCAGCAGGTCGGACAGCGAGTTGCCGCCCAGCCGGTTCGAGCCGTGCATCCCGCCGGACACCTCGCCCGCCGCGAACAGCCCCGGCACCGACGACGCGCCGGTGTCCGGGTCGACCCGCACGCCGCCCATCACGTAGTGGCAGGTCGGCCCGACCTCCATCGGCTGCGCGGTGATGTCGACGTCGGCCAGCTCCTTGAACTGGTGGTGCATCGACGGCAGCCGCCGCATGATCTCCTCGGCGGGCAGCCGGGTGGAGACGTCCAGGAACACGCCGCCGTGCTCGGAGCCGCGCCCGGCCTTGACCTCGGAGTTGATCGCGCGGGCCACCTCGTCGCGGGGCAGCAGCTCCGGTGGCCGCCGGTTGGCGCCGGGGTCGGAGTACCAGCGGTCGGCTTCGGCCTCGTTGTCGGCGTACTTGTCCTTGAACACCTCGGGGATGTAGTCGAACATGAACCGCTTGCCATCGGAGTTGCGCAGCACGCCGCCGTCACCGCGGACCGACTCGGTGACCAGGATGCCCTTCACCGACGGCGGCCAGACCATGCCGGTCGGGTGGAACTGGACGAACTCCATGTTGATCAGCGACGCGCCCGCGCGCATCGCCAGCGCGTGGCCGTCCCCGGTGTACTCCCACGAGTTCGACGTCACCTTGAAGGACTTGCCGATGCCGCCGGTGGCCAGCACCACGGCGGGCGCCTCGAACAGCACGAACCGGCCGGACTCGCGCCAGTAGCCGAACGCGCCGGCCACCTTGCCGTCGTCGAGCACCAGGTCCGTGACGGTGAACTCCTGGAACACCTTGAGCCGCGACTCGTAGTCCCCGGTCTCGGCGAGGTCGTCCTGCTGCAGCGACACCACCTTCTGCTGGAGGCTGCGGATCAGCTCCAGCCCCGTGCGGTCGCCGACGTGCGCCAGCCTCGGGTACTCGTGGCCGCCGAAGTTGCGCTGGCTGATGCGACCGTCCTTGGTGCGGTCGAACAACGCGCCGTAGGTCTCCAGCTCCCACACCCGGTCGGGCGCCTCCTTGGCGTGCAGCTCGGCCATCCGCCAGTTGTTGAGGAACTTCCCGCCGCGCATGGTGTCGCGGAAGTGGACCTGCCAGCTGTCGTTGGAGTTGACGTTGCCCATGGCCGCGGCGATGCCGCCCTCGGCCATCACCGTGTGCGCCTTGCCGAACAACGACTTGCACAGCACCGCCGTGCGCATCCCGCGTTCCCTGGCCTCGATCGCGGCGCGCAGCCCCGCACCGCCGGCACCGATCACGAGCACGTCGAACGAATGCCGTTCCAGCTCGGGCAAAACCACTCCTCAGTTGACGAATCGGAGGTCGGCGATCGTCCCGGAGGCGACCAGCGCGACGTAGAGGTCCGTGACGCAGACGAAGATGAGCGAGGCCCAGGCCAGCTGCATGTGCTTGGCGTTGAGCTTGGAGATCTGCGTCCACGCCCAGTACCGGACCGGGTGCTTGGAGAAGTGCTTCAGCCGCCCGCCCGCGATGTGCCGGCACGAGTGGCACGACAGCGTGTACGCGGCCAGCAGGCCGACGTTCACCAGCAGCACGATGTTGCCCAGGCCGATGCCGGTGCTGAAGGCGTAGAACGCGTCGTAGATGTTGATCAGCAGCAGGAGCGAGGCCGCGTAGAAGAAGTAGCGGTGCAGGTTCTGCGCGATCAGCGGGAAGCGGGTCTCACCGGTGTACTTGGCGTGCGGCTCGGCCACCGCGCACGCGGGCGGGGACATCCACGCCGCCCGGTAGTACGCCTTGCGGTAGTAGTAGCAGGTCACCCGGAAGCCGAGCAGGAACGGGATGATCACCACCGGCGGGGTCAGGAACCCCGGCAGCTCGGGCAGCGGCCGGCCGAAGTGCGCCGCGTTCGGCAGGCACTCCTGGCTCAGGCACGGCGAGTACATGGGTGTCAGGTAGCGGTACTCGTCCACCCAGTAGAAGTCGCCCATGAACGTGCGCACGGCCGCGTAGATCGAAATCAGGAGCAGGCCCACCACCGTCACCAACGGCGGCAGCCACCACCGGTCCGTGCGCAACGTGCGCTGGGCGATCTGCGCCCTCATACCTCACCTCGTTCCACGTCGTTGTGGTGCGGGACACAATGTGGTTTGGGACACACAAGGGGGCCTGAAACGGGAGCGGCCCCCGCGTTCGCACGCGGGGGCCGGTCTCGCCAACTGGTCAGGTCCGATGGCTGCGGTAGCCGCCGAGCCCTTCGTCGTCGGCGTCCCGCCACAGCTGCGGGTCGTACGGCGTGTCGGGCACGACGACGACTTCCCGCTCGACCCGGGGCGCCTCGCGCTGCCGGGGCGTGCTGTCCAGGTCCAGCAGCTCGGTCGCGTCGATGTCCAGCCGCTCGACGTCGTTGGCCAGCCGCTGCACCGCGGCCACGTCGCCGTACCGCGCACGCAGGCCGCCGACGCACTGGCGCAGCCGGCCGAGCGCCCGGCGCAGCTCCACGATCTCGGAGGACGTCATGGTCAGGCACCTCCCTCGGGTCGATCCGTGTGCCGACTCTGCCAAGTCCACGCCGCTGTGACAAGCACCACAAGAGCACGAGTCGCGTCTCAGGATCTGAATCGTTTTTGTGACGATCATGTGTCGTGACATAGTGTGCTTGCTGTCACGTCCGTCCGTGCGACGCCAGCGCTGTCGTCCCACCGGGCCCACCACGGCCCGTGATCACCACCGGAGACAGCGAATCATGAGCGTGCATCCCGTCGTCGCCGCGGTGACGGCTCGAATCGCCGCCCGCAGCGCCGCCGGCCGGTCCGCCTACCTCGAACGAATCGCCCAGGCCCAGCAGGAGGGCCCCGCCCGCCGGGACATGGCGTGCAGCAACCTGGCGCACGGCTTCGCCGGGATCACGGGCGGTGACAAGGACCTCCTCCGCGCCCTGCGTCGCCCGAACGTGGCGATCGTGTCCGCGTACAACGACATGCTGTCCGCCCACCAGCCGATGCACGAGTACCCGGCGTGGATCAAGGACGCCGCCCGCGCGGTCGGCGGCGTGGCCCAGTTCGCGGGCGGCGTGCCCGCGATGTGCGACGGCATCACCCAGGGCCGTGCGGGGATGGAGCTGTCCCTGTTCAGCCGCGAGGTCATCGCCATGGCCACCGGCGTCGCGCTGGCGCACGAGATGTTCGACTCGGCGCTGCTGCTCGGCGTGTGCGACAAGATCACGCCCGGCCTGCTGATCGGCGCGCTGTCGTTCGGGCACCTGCCCGCGATCCTGGTGCCTGCGGGCCCCATGCACTCCGGCCTGCCGAACTCGGAGAAGGCCCGCGTGCGGCAGCTGTTCGCGGAGGACAAGGCCACCCGCGAGGACCTGCTCGAAGCCGAGGCGCAGTCCTACCACAGCCCCGGGACCTGCACGTTCTACGGCACGGCGAACTCCAACCAGCTCGTGGTCGAGGTCATGGGCCTGCACCTGCCCGGCGCGAGCTTCGTGCCGCCGGGCACCAGGCTGCGCAAGGCGCTGACCGAGGAGGCCGCGCGGCGCGCGGTGGAGATCAGCCGCGGCGGGGACTACACCCCGATCGGGCACGTGGTCGACGTGAAGTCCGTGGTCAACGGCGTGATCGCGCTGCTGGCCACCGGCGGGTCGACCAACCACACCATGCACCTGGTCGCCATCGCCTCGGCCGCGGGCATCGAGCTGAGCTGGGACGACTTCTCCGAGCTGTCGTCGGCGGTGCCGCTGCTGGCCCGGGTCTACCCGAACGGCTCGGCGGACATCAACCACTTCCAGGCCGCGGGCGGCGTGCAGTTCCTCGTCTCGACGCTGCTGGACGCGGGCCTGCTGCACGCCGACGTGAAGACCGTGGCGGGCGACGGGCTGGACCGCTACCGGCAGGAGCCGGTGCTGGTCGAGGGCGTGCTCCAGTGGCGCCCGGGCCCGCCGCGCTCGCTCGACACCGACGTGCTGCGGCCCGTGTCGGAGCCGTTCGCGGCCGACGGCGGCCTGCGGATGCTGTCGGGCAACCTCGGGCGCGCGGTGATCAAGGTGTCGGCGGTCGAGCCGGAGCACCGGGTGGTCGAGGCTCCCGCGCGGGTGTTCACCTCGCAGGAGGCGTTCAGCGCCGCGTTCCAGGCCTGTGAGCTGGAGCGGGACGTGGTCGTGGTGGTGCGCCAGCAGGGGCCGCAGGCCAACGGGATGCCCGAGCTGCACAAGCTCACCCCCGCGCTGGGCGTGCTGATGGACCGGGGCTTCCAGGTCGCGCTGGTCACCGACGGCCGGATGTCCGGCGCGTCGGGCAAGATCCCGGCCGCCATCCAGGTCACGCCGGAGGCGGCCGTCGGCGGTCCGCTGGCCCGCGTGCGCGACGGCGACGTGCTGCGGCTGGACGCCGAGACCGGCACGCTGGAGGTGTTCGTCGACCCGGCGGAGCTGGCCGGGCGCGACCTGGTGGACTTCCCGCCGGACGCGCAGGCGTGGACCGGCACGGGCCGGGAGCTGTTCGCCGCGCTGCGCCGGGCGATCGGACCCGCCGACCGGGGCGCGAGCGTGTTCGGACCGATCGCGGCCTCGCACTTCGAAGGCCAGCTCAACCAGGAGGTGTCCCGGTGACCCACCCAGAGGAGTCAGCTCCCGCCCACTCGACGGCGGCGGACCTGCTCGCGCTGTCGCCCGTCATCCCGGTCGTCGTCGTGGACGACGCCGAGCACGCCGTGCCGCTGGCGCGGGCGTTGCTGCGCGGTGGCGTCCGCGTGATCGAGCTTACCCTGCGCACGCCCGCCGCGCTGGCCGCGATCGAGCGGGTGGCGGCGGAGGTGCCGGGCATCGTGATCGGCGCGGGCACGGTGACCGCGCCGGAGCACGCCGAGCAGGCCGCGAAGGCGGGCGCGGCGTTCCTCGTCACGCCCGGGTCGACCGACCGGGTGCTGGACGCGGCCGAGGACACCGGGCTGCCGTTCCTGCCGGGCGCGGCGACCGTGTCGGAGGCGATGCGGCTGGCCGAGCGCGGGCTGACCTCGCTGAAGTTCTTCCCGGCCGAGGCCGCGGGCGGGGTCGACTACCTGAAGTCGATCGGCGGGCCGCTGCCCGGCCTGCGGTTCTGCCCGACCGGCGGCATCACGCCCGCGACCGCGCCGAACTACCTGGCGCTGGCCAACGTCGGGTGCGTGGGCGGGTCGTGGCTCGCGCCGAAGGACGCGCTGGTGTCCGGTGACTGGGCGCGGATCGAGGAGTTGGCCCGGGCCGCTTCAGCGCTGTGAGCTGTGGGCGGAGGGCGCCTTCCCGGTCGGGGGGCGCCCTTCGTCATGCCAGGTGGGCGAGCGCTTCCGGGATCGAGTCGGCGACCGGGGCCCCGGTGCGCTCCAGGACCCGGCGCGAGCTGGTGCCCGTGGCGACCAGGACCACCTGCGCGCCCACGTTCCGGGCGGCTTCGGCGTCGTCGGCCACGTCGCCGATCAGCACGACCTCCGCGGGGCGCAGGTCCAGCGCGTCGAGGTGCACGGCCAGGTGCTCGGACTTCGAGCCGCCGTCGGCGGCGGTCCGGAGCCCGTCCACCCTGGTGAACAGCTCGCCCAGGCCGAAGCGCGCGACCAGCGGCACCAGCTCGTCGTGGAACCACATCGAGAGCAGCGACTGGGTGTGCCGGAGGGCCTTCAGGTGGTCGGGGACGCCGTCGGCCAGCCCGCACAGGTCCACCAGCGCCCGGTACTCGGCGTGGTAGGCGGTGTCGATGCGGGCCCAGTCGGCGGCGGTCAGCGGTCGGCCGAACATCCGCTCGTAGCAGTCCTTGATGGGGCGGCTGAACGTCTCGCGCCAGTGCTCCAGCGTGACGGCCGCGTGGCCGAAGTCGGCGCAGACCCGGTTGACGGCGGCGAGCACCGCGTCGTTGTCGGCGAACAGGGTGCCGTTCCAGTCCCAGACGACGTGCTCGGCCCTGATCCTCACCCCATCAGGCTACGGCGATAGGTTGGGTGCTCACCTTCTGGGGAGGTAGTGGGGGATGAACGCGCGACGAACCACGGTCGTCGCCGAACCGCGCGGCCAGGTGGCGCTGGTGTCGGTCGGTTTCCCGGTGCTGGGCGCGGTCGTGGTGTGGGGCTTGAAGTCGATCGCCGGGTGGGTGGCCGGCCTGTCGTGGGCGCCGATGCAGGGGCCGTTCGAGCTGGTCTCGTCCATCCCGGAGCCGTGGGCGACGGTGGGGTCGGTGGCCGTCGGCGCGCTGCTCGGGCTGGTGGTGGCCGGGTTGGCGGCGCACGAGCGGCTGGTGGTCGAGGTGTTCAACGAGGGCGTCGAGGTGCTGCGGGGCGGGCGGCACAAGAGCTTCGACCGGACCGTGGTGTCCGGGGTGTTCCTGGACGGCAAGAAGCTCGTGCTGCTCGGCGTCGACACCAGCGAACTGGCCCGCGAGACCCACGACCTGAAGCCGGAGGAGCTGGCGGACGCGTTCCAGTCGCACGGCTACCAGTGGCTGGACGGCGACCCGTACCGCGAGGAGTACCGGCGGTGGGCCGACGGAACGCCGGACCTCCCGCCGGGGGCGAACGCGTTGCTGAAGGTGCGGGCCGAGGCGTTGCGCAAGGGCGACAACGACGACGCGGCCGAGCTGCGCGACGAGCTGAGCCGGCTCGGCGTGGTCGTGCGCGAGGAGAAGAAGCGGCAGTACTGGCGGCTCACCCGAGCGCTGCCGTGAGCGCGGGCAACCCGCCCGGTGGTCGCGCCGACGGGAACGCCCGGCAGGCGGAGGTCGACGGCCCGGGCGCGCGGTTGTGGCTCCGGGTCAGCGCGGTGTTCTCCTGGCTGTGCGCCCTCGTCCCGCTCGCGGTGTGGCACCTCGAAGACCTCGACTGGCCGTGGTGGGCGCTGACCGCCACGGCCCTCGCGATGCTGGTCGTGGTGGCGCTCGGCGGCGAGATGTGGACGAGGGCGAACCAGGCCCGGGCGGACACCGCGCGGCTGCGGCGAGCCGGTCGGCCCGCGACCGGCGAGGTCGTCGCGGTGGAGGTGGTCCACCAAGAGGAGGGGCCCAGCACGTCGGTGCTGAGCCTGCGCGTCGGCGGCAACGACGTGCCGCCCGCCGTTCGACGCGACCTACCGGGTCCGGCACCGGCCGGAGCACCGGGTGGGCGCCCGCTTCGAGGCGGTGGTCGACCCGACCGACAACCTGTTCCGCCTCAAGCCGGTCCTCGGCCCGCGGTGACCGCTCGCCGCGCCCGGCGGCGGTCCGGGCCTCAGTCCTGGGTCAGCTCGTCCAGCGCTTCCGCGTCCTCGCCCGCCCGGCGCAGTTCCTCGCGCACCACCCGGTACGCCAAGCCCTCCGCGTAACCCTTGCGGGCCAGGGCGGCGACCAGGCGGCGAATCCTGGTGGTGTCGTCCAGGCCCGACATGGCGCGCAGCTTCTTGCGCACCAGGTCCCTGGCCCGGTCCTCCTCCGCCTCGTCGTCCACCGCCGCGACGGCCTCGGCGGCGACCTCGTCCGCCACGCCCTTGCGGCGCAGCTCCATGGCCAGGGCACGCCGGCCCAGGCCCTGGTAGGTGTGCCGCGACCGGACCCAGACCTCGGCGAAGGCGGCGTCGTCGATCAGGCCCGCCCGATCGAACTTGGCCAGCACCAGCTCGGCCGTCTGCTCGCCGATGCCCTTGCGCAGCAAGGCGTCCTTCAGCTCCACCCGCGTCCGGGCGCGGGCGGTGAGCAGCGCGTAGCAGATGTCGGTCGCCTTGCGCTGCTCCTTCGCCGGGTCGACCGGACGCGGCTCGGTGTCGTCATCGGCCAAGGGGTCGCGGGACGCCCCGCGACCACGGCCACCTCGTCCTGCCACGCCCGACTAGAACTCGACCGGCGCCGCAGCGGTCTCGTCCGCGTCGAGGGTGGCGCCGATGCCCAGCTTGTCCTTGATCCGCTTCTCGATCTCGTTGGCCACGTCCGGGTTCTCGCGCAGGAACTTCCGCGCGTTCTCCTTGCCCTGGCCCAGCTGGTCGCCCTCGTAGGTGTACCAGGCGCCCGACTTGCGCAGGATGCCCTGGTCGACGCCCATGTCGATCAGCGAGCCCTCACGGCTGATGCCGTGGCCGTAGAGGATGTCGAACTCGGCCTGCTTGAACGGCGGGGCCACCTTGTTCTTCACGACCTTGACCCTGGTGCGGTTGCCGACCGGCTCGCCGCCGTCCTTCAGGGTCTCGATCCGCCGCACGTCCAGCCGCACGGACGCGTAGAACTTCAGCGCCTTGCCACCGGTCGTGGTCTCGGGCGAGCCGAACATCACGCCGATCTTCTCGCGCAGCTGGTTGATGAAGATCGCGGTCGTGTTGGACGAGCTGAGCGCACCGGTGATCTTCCGCAGCGCCTGGCTCATCAGGCGGGCCTGCAGACCGACGTGGTTGTCGCCCATCTCGCCCTCGATCTCGGCGCGGGGCACCAGCGCCGCCACCGAGTCGATCACCAGGATGTCGAGCGCGCCGGAGCGGACCAGCATGTCCGCGATCTCCAGCGCCTGCTCGCCGGTGTCGGGCTGCGAGACCAGCAGCGCGTCGGTGTCGACGCCCAGCTTCTTCGCGTAGTCCGGGTCGAGCGCGTGCTCGGCGTCGATGAACGCCGCGATGCCGCCGTTGCGCTGGGCGTTGGCCACGGAGTGCAGCGCCACCGTGGTCTTACCGGACGACTCCGGGCCGTAGATCTCGACCACGCGACCGCGCGGCAGGCCGCCGATGCCGAGCGCGACGTCGAGCGCGATGGCGCCGGTGGGGATCACCTGGATCGGGGCGCGGGCTTCCTCGCCCAGCCGCATGACCGAGCCCTTGCCGAACTGCTTGTCGATCTGGGCCAGGGCCAGTTCGAGGGCCTTGTCCCGGTCGGGAGCCTGGGGTGCCATCTGGAGTCCACCTCGGGGTGTCTTGGGGTCGCTGTGCGATGTCGGGGCCGACGTTACGGGCGGGGTCCGACATTTTTCGGCGGGGACCGGGTCACCCGCGGGGTGTTGTCACTCGGTCGTGTCGGGGAGTGTAGCCGAACAGGTGTTCGACCAAGTGGTCGACACGCCAGGTCACCGCCGCTGCTCCGGCACGTCGAAGGCGTCGCAGACGGCCTGCCAGATCTCCTTGGTCGGCAGGCCCGCCTCCAACGCCTGGTCCGGCGTCCGGCCACCGAGCGCCGACAGCACGTGGTCCCTGGCCACCATCTCCGCCCTGACCTCGCCGAACTCGGCGGCCATCAGCTTGCGGAACATCGTGATGCGCATCGGGACCAGGCTAGCCGGTCGCCCGCCGGGCCGGTCGGCCGTGGCGCCACCGCCCGCCGCTCGACCGGATCGGGCACCCGGCCGGTGGTCGCCGCGCTAACCTCGACCGGTGCTGTTGCTGCAGGAAGACCCCTTGGGCATGTCGTCGCCGATCGCCACGGTCGTGATGATCGCCGGGCTCGTCGCGGCGATCGTGGTCGGCCTGCGCGCGCTCTGGCACAACCGCAAGCGCTGATCAGCGCACCCGCTGCAACGACGCGAACAGGCACGTCACCAGCAGCGGCAGGGCGGTGAACCCGACGACGAGCCCCAGCGCGGCGTACGACCACGCCGTCACCACCACGCCCGCCGTGACCCCGCCGAGCGCTCCCCCGACGTTCATGCACAGGTCCGACAGGCCCTGCGCGGCCGGCCGGTCCACCACCGCCACCGACTCGGTGAGCAGCGCCGACCCGGCCACCATGCCCGCCGACCAGCCGAACGCCAGCAGCGCGAGACCCGCGGCCAGCTGCGGCGCGTCGTGCGCGGGCGCCATGCCCGCGATGCCCGAGGCGGCGACCACGAGCGCCGCGCCGATCGCCAGCACCGGCACCCGGCCGAGCCGGTCGGCCATCCACCCGAACAGCGGGCTGGCCGCGTACATCGCGGCGACGTGCAGGCTGATCACCACGCCGACGACCCGCAGCGACGAGCCCGCGTGGTCCATGTGCACCGGGGTCATCGACATCAGCCCCACCATCGCGGTGTGGCACAGCGTCACGCCGCCCAGCGCGAGCTTCCCGGCGGCGGGCAGGGACCGCCACACCGCCGCCGACCCCTTGGCCGCCACCCGCGGCACGGGCGTGGCGGCGGAGGTCGCCAGGGTCAGCGGGTCCGGTCGCAGGAACCGCAGCACGACGAGCGCGGCCAGCCCGAACACCACCGCCGACAGCAGGTACGGCCCGGCGCCGACCGGCAGCCCCAGCCGCACGGCCGCCCGACCGGCCGGGTCGGCCAGGTTCGGCCCGGCCACCGCGCCCAGCGTCGCCGCCCACACCACCAGCGCCAGCGAGCGCGCCCGGCGGTGCGGGTGGGCGAGGTCGGCGCCCGCGTACCGGGCGGCGAGGTTCGCGCTGGACGCCGCGCCGAACAGCACCAGCGCGACCAGCAGCACCTGCCACGAGCCGAGCACCACCGCGCACGCCGCCACCGCCGCGCCGGCCGCGCCCGCGCCGTAGCCGAGGACCAGCGCCGGGCGGCGTCCGCTCCGGGCCGCCAGCCGGGCCACCGGCAAAGCGAACAGCGCCGCGCCGAGCACCGCGGCGGTCTGCGCCATCCCGCCGACCGCGTCGGAGTCGGCGAGCACGGACGCGAGGAGCGTGCTCACCGCCAGGCCGATGGTGACGCCCGCGGCGCCGAGGACCTGGGTCACCGCCAACACCCGCAGGACCCTGCGCTGCACGACGTCGACCACGGTCATGATCTTTGACTCTGCCAGGGGGTTCCGACCCCTACCAGCCACCGTCCGGGTCTCAAGTCCCGGGCTGCACCGCAGTCTCGAAGAAGTCCGCGACCTGGTCGGCGGTCAGCTCCTCGCCGCCGCTCTTGGTCACGATGCCGAGCAGCGGCAGGTCGTTCGCGGTGAACACGAGCAGCCCCAGCCCGCCGTCGGCGGCGGCCCGGTACTTGCCGGTGAGCCCGTTGCCCGCCCACTGCGCCTCGACCATGTCGGTCTTGAGGGACCGCACGACGGCCTCCGCGCCGTGCTGCGCGCCGACGACCGTCTCGGTGAGGACGTACTGCACCGAGTAGTCGTCCTTCACCGCGCAGCTGACCACGGTGCCCTTGATGCCGTTGACGCCGCCCACGCCGGGCGTGCCGCCCGCCTTGCACGTGCTGGTGTCCGGGATGGCGCCCGCGAGCAGCCGCAGGCACTCGGTGAAGCCCTTGTCGTCCTGCTGGGTGTCGCTCTTGCACTCCTGCGCGTCGGGCACGCCCGTGCCGCCGAACGCGAAGATGCCGCCGACCACGGCCAGCACCAGCACCACGGCCGCGCCGGCGGCGACCAGCAGGGTCCGGTTGGGCTTCTTCTCCGGCTTCGCCTGCGCGCGCGGGCTGACGGTCGGGAAGTTGAACTGCTGCGGCCCGGTCTGCGGGTAGACCTGGTACGGCCCGCTCGCGTTCGGGTTGACCTGGTACGGCCCGCTGGCGCCGGGGTTGACCTGGTACGCGCCGCTCGCGTTCGGGTTCACCTGGTAGGCGCCGCTGGTGTTCGGGTTGACCGGGTGCGCGCCGCTGACCGCCGGGTTCGCGAGGTGGTGGCCACCGGCCGGGGTGGCCGGGTGGTGGTGGCCGCCGGTCGGGGGCACCGGGGTGGTGACGACCGTGTCCGGCTCCTTGGGCCTGGTCGGCTCCTGGGAACGCGGCGTGACGCCGTTCTTGGGCACGTGGTGCGCGCCCAGGGCCACCGAGGTCTCCGGCTGGTCCAGGCTCGTCGGCACGATCCGCACCTGCTCGGCGATCATGGTCGCGACCAGCGGGATGCGGCTGGAGCCGCCGACCAGGTAGATGCCGGCGAGCTGGTTGGGCGCCATGCCGGTGGAGCGGATCGTGGACTCCAGCAGCTCCACGCTGCGCATCATGCTCGGCCGGACCAGCGCCTCCAGGTCGGAGCGGTTGACCAGCACGTCCTCGAACGGCTCCGGCATCGGCACCTCGGTGTGCGCGTGCCGCGACAGCGACTCCTTGGCCGCCCGCACGTCCTCCTGCAGCGTGCGGCGGGCCCGCCGGTCGGCCGTGGACTCCGGGCGCAGCAGCCGCTGCCAGGCCGCCGGGTCGCGGTGCGAGACCTGCCGGCCGACGTGCTCCAGCAGCGCCTGGTCGACGTCGAGGCCGCCCAGGTCGGGCAGGCCGTCCTCGGCGAGCACCGTGAAGCCGCTCTGGGTGGCGCCGACGATGGCCACGTCGAACGTGCCCGCGCCCAGGTCGTAGACCGCGAGCGCCTGGCCGACCGAGAGCGAGGCGTAGTGGGAGGCGGCGGCGACCGGTTCGGGGACCAGCACGACCTCGCAGGACACGCCCGCGAGGCGGGCCGCGGACAGCAGCACGTTGCGGCGCGTCGGCCCCCACTGCGCGGGGTGGGTGAGGCGGACCTCGTCCAGCGACTCGCCGCCCAGCTGGCGGGTGGTCTCCTCCAGGACGCGGCGCAGCACGGCGGCCAGCGCGTCGGTGACCGCCACCACGTTGTCGCCCAGGAGCAGCACGCCGTCGTCCACGCGGCGCTTGGGGTTCGGCTCGAAGCGGGCCGGGTCGAGGCGGGCGCGCCGCTCGGCGTCACGGCCGACGACGAGCGTGCCGTCCTCCTCGCAGTAGACGGCCGACGGCATGGTCGCCGAGCCGTCCACCTCCACGACCCTGGGCGGCCGGCCGTGCGCGGCGAGCACCGCGACGGTGTTGGAAGTGCCCAGGTCGACGGACAGGACGCGCACGATCCACCCCTTTGATGTGAACGGGGTGATCGTGCCACAACCGGAATTTGTCGGACCCCTGGTTCAGGATGGTGGGGTGGACGTCCTGGACCGCTTCTCCCCCGCCACCCGGCAGTGGTTCGCCGGGGCCTTCGCCGCGCCCACGGCAGCCCAGGCCGGCGCTTGGGACGCGGCGGCCGACGGGGAGAACGCGCTGGTCATCGCCCCGACGGGCTCCGGCAAGACGCTGGCCGCGTTCCTCTGGGCGCTGGACCGGCTGGCGGCCACGCCGAAGCCCGACGAGCCCAAGCGGCGGTGCCGGGTGCTGTACGTCTCACCGCTGAAGGCGCTGGCGGTCGACGTGGAGCGCAACCTGCGGGCGCCGCTGGCGGGCATCCGGCAGGCCGCGCACCGGCTGTCGCTGCCCGAGCCGGACATCACGGTCGGCATGCGCACCGGTGACACGCCGGCCGACGCCCGGCGCGCCTTCGCCCGCACACCGCCGGACGTGCTGGTCACCACGCCCGAGTCGCTGTTCCTGGTGCTCACGTCGGCCGCGCGGGAGTCGTTGCGCGGTGTCGAGACGGTGATCGTGGACGAGGTGCACGCGGTGGCGGGCGCCAAGCGCGGCGCGCACCTCGCGCTGTCGCTGGAGCGGCTGGACGCGCTGCTGGAACGGCCCGCCCAGCGGATCGGGCTGTCCGCGACGGTCCGGCCGGTCGAGGAGGTGAGCACGTTCCTGGCGGGTGGTCGGCCGGTGCGGGTCGTGCAACCGGCGGCGGCCAAGACCATCGAGGTGCGGGTCGAGGTGCCGGTCGAGGACATGTCGGTGCTCGGCGAGCCGACCGGCGAGGTGTCCGGGTCGGCGGCGGGCGCGGAGCAGCGGGCGTCGATCTGGCCCGCGGTGGAGCACCGGGTGCTGGAGCTGGTCCGGCAGCACCGGTCGACGATCGTGTTCGCCAACTCCCGCCGGCTGGCCGAACGGCTGACCGCGCGGCTCAACGAGCTGGCCGAGGAGGCGGCGGAGGCCGGACGAGCCGCCGCCGAGGGAGTCCCGGCCGACGAGTCCCCGATCGGGGGACCTCCGCCCGAGCGGTTCCCGGGCGAGCAGTTCCCGGCCGCGGCGGTCGGCCAGTCCGGCGTCACCACCCAGCGCTCCACCACGATCGCCCGCGCGCACCACGGCTCCATGTCGCGCGAGCAGCGGGTCGTGGTCGAGGAGGAGCTGAAGTCCGGCCGGCTGCCGTGCGTGGTGGCGACCTCGTCGCTGGAGCTGGGCATCGACATGGGCGCGGTCGACCTGGTGGTGCAGGTCGAGGCGCCGCCGACGGTGGCCTCCGGGCTCCAGCGCGTCGGCCGGGCCGGTCACCAGGTCGGCGCGGTGTCGCGCGGCGTGATGTTCCCCAAGTTCCGCGGCGACCTGGTGTCGTGCGCGGTGGTGGCGGAGCGGATGCGGGACGGCGCGATCGAGGCCGTGCGGTACCCGCGCAACCCGCTGGACGTGCTGGCGCAGCACGTCGTGGCCATGGTGGCGATGGAGCCGTGGACGGTGGAGGCGCTGGCCGGGCTGGTCCGGCGGGCCGCGCCGTTCGCCGCGCTGCCGGAGTCGGCCCTGCAGGCGGTGCTCGACATGCTCTCGGGCCGGTACCCGAGCGACGAGTTCGGCGAGCTGCGGCCCCGGATCACCTGGGACCGGATCACCGGCGAGCTGCGCGGCAGGCCCGGCGCGCAGCGGCTGGCGGTGACCTCCGGCGGCACGATCCCCGACCGCGGCCTGTTCGCGGTGATGACGCCGCCGTCCGAGCGCGGCCCCGGCTCGCGGGTCGGCGAGCTGGACGAGGAGATGGTCTACGAGTCGCGGGTGGGCGACACGTTCCTGCTGGGCACGTCGTCGTGGCGGGTCGAGGACATCACCCACGACCGGGTGATCGTGGTGCCCGCGCCGGGTCAGCCCGCGCGGATGCCGTTCTGGAAGGGCGACGCGCCGGGCCGCCCGCTGGAGCTGGGGCGGGCGCTGGGGAAGTTCCTGCGCGAGGTGTCCACCATGGACGACGCGGCGGCCGGGCAGCGCACGGCGTCGGCCGGGCTGGACGCGTGGGCCTCCTCGAACCTGCTGGCCTACCTGGGCGAGCAGCGCGAGGCGACCAGGCACGTGCCCAACGACCGGGTCGTGCTGGTGGAGCGGTTCCGCGACGAGCTCGGCGACTGGCGGCTGGTGGTGCACTCGCCGTTCGGCGCGCAGGTCAACGCGCCGTGGGCGTTGGCGATCGCGGCGCGGCTGCGGGAGCGGCGCGGGATCGAGGTGCAGGCGGCGCACTCCGACGACGGCATCGTGATCCGGCTGCCCGACGCGGTCGACCTGGACGGCGCGCAGGTGGTGGCGGGCGCGGACGACGTGCTGCTCGACCCCGAGGAGGTCGAGCAGGTGGTGGTGGCCGAGGTGGGCGGCTCGGCGGTGTTCGCGGCCCGGTTCCGGGAGTGCGCGGCCCGGTCCCTGCTGCTCCCCCGGCGCGACCCGCGCAAGCGCACACCGCTGTGGCAGCAGCGGCAGCGGGCGGCGCAGCTGCTGTCGGTGGCGGCGAAGTACGAGAGCTTCCCGGTGGTCCTGGAGGCCATGCGGGAGGTGCTGCAGGACGTGTACGACGTGCCCGGCCTGCGCGAGCTGATGACCGACATCAGGGCGCGGCGGGTGCGCGTGGTCGAGGTGGAGACGCCGTCGCCGTCGCCGTTCGCGCGCAGCCTGCTGTTCGGGTACGTCGGGATGTTCCTGTACGACGCGGACGCGCCGCTGGCCGAGCGGCGGGCGGCGGCGCTGTCGCTGGACTCGGCGCTGCTGGCCGAACTGCTCGGCTCGGAGGCGATCCGGGAGCTGCTGGACCCGGAGGTGGTCGAGGAGGTCGAGCGGAACCTCCAGCGGCTCGCGCCGGACCGGCACGCGCGGGACGCGGAGGGCGCGGCGGACCTGCTGCGGTTCCTCGGCGACCTGTCCGAGGCCGAGGCGCTGGAGCGGGGCGTGCGGCCGGAGTGGCTGGCGGACCTGGTGGCGCAGCGGCGGGCGATCCGGGTGCGCATCGCCGGCGCGGACCGGGTGATCGGGATCGAGGACGCGGGCCGGGTGCGCGACGCGCTGGGCGTGGCGCTGCCGGTCGGCGTGCCGGAGGCGTTCACCGAGCCGGTGGCCGACCCGTTGGGCGACCTGCTGTCGCGGTACGCGCGCACGCACGGCCCGTTCCCGGCGGCGGAGGCGGCCGAGCGGTTCGGGCTGGGCGTCGCCGTGGTGACCGGCGTGCTGGAGCGGATGGCCGCCGCCGGGCGGCTGGTGCGCGGCGAGCTCAGGCCGCTGTCCCTCGCGGGCCACCAGGGGTCGGGGGCGGGCACCGAGTACTGCGACGCCGAGGTGCTGCGGCGGCTGCGGCGGGCGTCGCTGGCCAGGCTGCGGGCCGAGGTCGAGCCGGTGGAGCCCGCCGCGCTGGGCCGGTTCCTGCCGGGCTGGCACGGGGTGGGCAGGCGGCTGCGGTCCGCGCCGACGGTGGACGACGTGTACTCGGTGGTCGAGCAGCTGGCGGGCGCGCCGCTGCCCGCGAGCGCGGTGGAGTCGCTGGTGCTGCCCGCGCGGCTGCCCGGCTACAACCCCGCGCTGCTGGACGAGCTGACCGCGTCCGGCGAGGTGACGTGGACCGGGTGCGGCTCGCTGGCGGGCGGCGACGGCTGGATCGCGCTCGCGCCGACGGACGTGGCCGACCTGCTGCTGCCGGACCTGGTGCCCGAGGCGGCGCCGGACTCGTCGCTGCACACCGCCGTGGTGGAGGCGCTGGGCGGCGGGGCGCTGTTCTTCCGGCAGGTGGTCGACCGGGTGTCGCTGCAGGGCCCGACGACGGACGGCGAGGTCGTCGGCGCGCTGTGGGACCTGGTGTGGGCGGGCGTGGTCACCAACGACACGCTGGCGCCGCTGCGGGCGCTGGTCGCGGGCGGCGGCACGGCGCACAAACCGCGCCGGGCCGCGCCGCGCGGGCGGTACGCGCGGATGCGGGCCGGGAGACCGGACATGCCCAGCCGCACCGGGCCGCCGGCGGTGGCGGGCCGCTGGTCGCCGGCCGTGGTGCCCGCGACGGACGCGACGCGGCGGGCGCACGCGCGGGCCGAGGCGTTCCTGGAGCGGCACGGCGTGCTGACGCGGGGCGCGCTGGACACCGAGCGGGTGACCGGCGGCTTCAGCGGCGTGTACCGGGTGCTGCGGGCGATGGAGGAGTCCGGGCAGGTCGTGCGCGGCTACGTGGTCGAGGGGTTGGGGGCGGCGCAGTTCGCGGCCAGGGGCGCGGTGGACCGGCTGCGCGCGTCGTCCCGCCCGCCGGGCCAGGAGCACACCGGCAAACCGGCCGCCGTGGTGCTCGCGGCCGCCGACCCGGCACAGCCCTACGGCGCCGCGCTGGCGTGGCCGGAGCAGACCGGCGACGGCAAGCACCGCCCCGGCCGCAAGTCCGGTGCGCTGGTGGTGCTGGTGGACGGGCTGGCGACGCTGTACGTGGAGCGGGGCGGCCGGTCGCTGCTGTCGTTCACCGAGGAGGAGGACCCGCTGCGCGCGGCGGCCCAGGCGCTGAGCCGGGCGGTGCGGGACGGCTGGCTGGGCCAGCTGGCGGTGCAGCGGGCGGACGGCGAGGTGGCGCTGGGCTCCCGGCTGGCCGGCGTCCTCCAGGAAGCGGGCTTCCGCGCCACCCCCAAGGGGTTGCGGCTGCGCGCGTGAAAGGCAGGGGGCTCTCACCACACCGCGATGTGCCGTGCGGTGAGAGCCGATCGGCCTGGCGGGCGACCGGCCAAGGTCGACCCGCCTGTCCCTGCGCTCCGGCTGACCCACAGCGATGCCCAGGGATCGGGGACACGCGTGTTCAGTCGCGACTGCCCCCAGTTGGCGTTACACACCCTAACGACACGTCGAGGTCCGGCGCAGGCCGAGAACGCCGTACTGGAAGCCGTTGGAAGCCTTCTACCAGGGCATGCCGAAAATTCCGCAAGCTGTGGACGGACGTCGACGGCAGGTAACGAAGTGGCCGCGACAGCCCCTGTTGGAAGCCGTTGGAAAGCGCGTAGGACGCTCCGAACGCGACACGTGCGCACTGGTTTGCCGACTCTCGCATAACGGTGTCAGGATGTTCGGCACCGCTGATCCGTCAGCGGCACTCCGCGGTAGGCGCAGGGCCAAATGCGCCGGCCGTGACGCAACGCCCACGACAGCCTCCGGCTGACCCCCTTTGCGGTGGGTGCACTACCTCCCTGTCCTTGACACGGGGTGTGCGCCCGCCGCGTCGTCGATGCCTTCAAGGGAGCTTTGCCATGTCGCGCAACCTCACGCCCGTGGATCCACCGTCCGACGCAGGAGCCGCAGTGGCGATCCCGCACCGGGGTCTCACCACCGAGCACCTCGTGGCGCTGCTGATGGTGTTCGGCTTCACCGGTTGGCTGATCATGTCCGGGTACCAACCGCACATCGCGTTGGGGCTTGCCCTGGGCGGCCTGGCCGGCACGATGTTGATCACTACGACCGGTGTCGCGCACACCCTGCGCCGACGGGCGGCTCGTGCCCTGGCCGACGAGTCCGCGGAACGGGGAGTTCGATGACCACCGTGACAGCGGAGGACGCGGTCCTGGCGTTCGCGGACGAAGGTCCGGTGACGCAGTTCCACGCGTTCTACATGCGGATCGCGGGGCGGCTAGAGCACACCGTGCCCGACCACGTCCGGACCGCCATCCGAGGTGGTCGGCTGCTGCCGTGGCCCGAGTACCTCATCCCCGCGGATCTTTCGGGGCAGGTCACGAGGGTCATGCGAGGTCGGTACCAACTGGCTGTCGCGTCTACGGTGCGGCTGCGGCGTCCAACCTCCACCAGGGGAGCCGAACGGGCCTACCGGCCTGTGGTGGAGACGCAGGACTCCGCGTTGCAAGCCCGCACGGTGGAGGAGTTCATGGAACTGCTGCGGCTCGTCGCGGTGAACTCCGGCAGCAACCGCAACCAACTCGCCCGCCGGTCGGGTCTTCCGACCAGCACGACCTATCACCTGCTCAGCCCGGCCAACACGGTGCTCCCCACCAAGCCCGACCAGATCGTGGCGCTGACCCAGGCGTGCGGCCTGGGATCGCCTCAGGTGGACCGGGTCATGCGACTGTGGGCCGAGCTGCGCCAGGGCAAGGCGGCACTCGACAGCGCGGTCGACGCCTCCGCGCCGGCGGAGGTCGAGTCGTCCACCGGCGGGTCGACACCCGCCAACGGACGCGAGTCGTTGCCGACAGCGCTCGACCGGCGTGCCGAAGTCCGATCGTCGAGGCGTTCCCGCCCCTCCAGCCGTTCGTGGAGGATGAACCGCACGGTGAACTGGCTGAGGCTGGCACTGGCTGCCATCGTGATCTCCTCCGTGTCCGGGTGGGTGTTCTCCCAGTCCACGACCGACTCGGAGAACTCTTCCGGCATCACCACCGAGCCCTTGAGCACCGCGATGCTCCTCATGATGACGCTGACCACCACCGTCGTGACCGTGTACGGAAAGGTCCGCGACCTCCGCTTAGAGCGCCGACACCGCCGATCACCGACGTGACGCGCCGATCCGATGATCGCCACACGCGCGTGTGGCGATCATCGGAGGCCAAGACCGGCCCACCGTCGATTTCCCGGCGAACTGGAATTGTCGAGCAAATCGAAGGATCTGCTTCGGATCTGCTTCACGCGAGTCGCCCCGGCTGCACTGGGGACGTCTCGCGATTCGACCTGTGCATCCCGGCCCGTCCGCACCCCAATGCAGACTTCGGCTTGGATCCCGTGTCGCGACACATTCCCTCACGCACGACACCGTGCGCGCAAGACACGAACGGGTGATCTAGTCGTCCGAACTCGTCCGACTGCCGTTCGAGTTCGTCCAAAACGGCTTCTACCTGGCCGTTCGTCAACGTTCACACGAACGAGGTCGAACCCCTTTGATCGACTTGCCGCATTTCCTGAACACGCCCGAACGCCAACTCCGTCCGGACCGGATGAATGTTACCGAGGAGTAGAAGCGATTTCACCCCCGGAAGCGTTCTCGACTTTGAATCCGCTTGCCCTTCGGCCAAGATGTTCCTGTCCGACGAGGCAGGCCCGGCTGCACACCGGCCACCGCGTCGAATGGACGACTTCCCACACCACGAAACGCCCGTCCGCACCCCACTGTGACGCACCGGTCGAAAGGAACGCCTGTGCTCGTCGTGTGCCATTCGTGCCCCCCGCTCTGCCGTGAACACCGCCACCAAGCCCTACCCGGACTCCGCCTGTCGGCGTCGAACGGCGAGGCGGTCTGACCATGAGCGCCGAGGCGGCACCGCCTCCACTTCCGATGCTGGGTGAAGCGCTGCGATCGTTGCGCCATCGCGCTCGCCTCTCACCGTCCGCGCTCGGCGAACGCGCGGGTCTGCCCGAGACGGCCATCGCGGCCATCGAGGCGGACCAGGTGTTGCCCGCGTGGCACGTCGTCGAGGTCTACCTGACCGCAGGCCGCGCACCTCACATGGTGCGCAACACACTGCGGGACCGGTGGGAGCAGGACCGGGCCCGTGACCGTGCGGCTCGGCAGCAGACCACTCCGCCGGCAGCGCCCAAGCCGCCCAAGGCCGCGCCGGTCGAGCACGTCGACCAAGTCAGCCCACCGACGGTGCGCCTGCTGAAGTTCCTCGAGGACCAGGGTGTACCGGACCCCGAACGGCTCGTCGTCCGCCGCACGGACGTCCGACCCGAACACCCCCGGCAATCGGTCGAGCACAGCCGCCACGCCTCGCCGACGGCCCCGGAGGTCCCTGCGGACACCTCCCTGTGGCCGTTGCCCGAAGAGGTCACGAGCACCCTCGACTTCGTCAGGGCGATGCGGGCCATCCAGGCCGGGTGCGGTCGCTCGTTCAACACGTTGTCCGAAGCGACCAGGAGCACCTACTACTCGTCGGGCAGCTCGCTGCACGCCATGTGCGACCCCAAGAAGCCGAAGCTGCCGGCCAAGGGCGAGCGCGTGGTCGCGTTCATCCAGGCATGCGGTGGATCGCTCGAGCTGTGCGTCCGCTGGCACCGGGCCTGGCAGACGTTGAAGCAGCAGGAAGAACCCGAACGCGAGCTGGCGCCGGTCGAACCGACGGTCCGGAAGTACACCTTCACGCTGGTCGCGTCCTTGGCGGCGCTGGCGATCGGCCTGTGCATAGGGGCGGTGGTGCTCTGACGGTTCAGCGGAACAGGGCGCTGTAGGCGTTCAGCGCCGGTTGGCCGCCGAGGTGGGCGTAGAGGACGGTGGAGTCGCGTGGGATCTCGCCGGTGGACACCAGTTCCACCAGGCCCGCCAGCGACTTGCCCTCGTACACCGGGTCGGTGATCATGCCCTCCAGTCGCGCGCCCAGCCGCATGGCCTCCAGGGTGGCCTCGCCCGGCACGCCGTAGATGCCCTCGTGGAAGCGGTCGTCCAGGATCACGTCCGGGTCGGCCACCTCGACGCCGACCAGGTCCGCCGTGCTCTTGGCGATGCGCAGGACCTGGTCGCGGGTGTCGCACGGCTCGGCGGAGGCGTCGATGCCGATCACCCTGCGGCCGCTGCCCGCGAACCCGGCGACCATGCCCGCCTGCGTGCTGCCGGTCACCGAGCACACGACCACGGTGTCGAACCGCACGCCCAGCTCGGCCTCCTGCCGCTCGACCTCGACCGCCCACCCGGCGAAACCGAGCCCGCCCAGCGGGTGGTCCGACGCGCCGGCCGGGATGGCGTACGGCTTGCCGCCCGCCGCCCGCACGTCCTCGATCGCCTGCTCCCACGCGGGTTTCACGCCGATGCCGAAGCCCGCCTCCACCAGCCGCACCTCGGCGCCCATCAACCGGCTGAGCAGGATGTTGCCCACCCGGTCGTACACGGCGTCCGGCCAGTCGACCCAGCTCTCCTGCACCAGCACGCACTTCAGCCCGGACCGCGCCGCCGCCGCGGCCACCTGGCGGGTGTGGTTGGACTGCACGCCGCCGATCGACACCAGCGTGTCGCAGCCCGTGGCCAGCGCGTCGGCCACCAGGTACTCCAGCTTGCGCGTCTTGTTGCCGCCGTAGGCCAACCCGGAGTTGCAGTCCTCCCGCTTGGCCCACACCTGCGCGCCGCCGAGGTGCTTGGTCAGCCGCTCCAACCGGTGCACCGGCGACGGTCCGAAGGTCAGCGGGAAGCGCGCGAAGTCGTCCAGCGCCATGTCAGTCCTCCTCGAGCAGGTCGGCCAACGTCGCCCAGTTCCGCTCGACCAGCCGGGACGCGAGGTCGGCGTCGGCCGCGGCGAAGGCGGTGGTGATCTCGTCGTGCATGGCCACCGAGTGCCGACCGGTGGGCGCCGCGAACCGCGACCGCTCCAGCCGGCGGACCAGTGGTGTGTAGCGCTCGATGGTGGCGACCACGGCGAAGTTCCCGCTGCGCCGCACGGCCACCGCGTGGAACTCGTCGTCGGCGGCGAGCGCGGCGGGCACGTCACCGGCGGTCAGCGCGTGGGCGAACGCCGTGTTGGCGGCGCGCATGGCGGCCAGGTCGGCCTCCACCACGTGCGGCGCGGCCAACCGCGCGGCGAGCGCGTGCATGGTCTGGACGACCACGTGCGCGTCCCGCACCGCCGCCGGGTCCAGCGGGGTGACCCTCGTGTAGCTGTGCGGCTTGCTCTCGACCAGGCCCTCGTCGGTCAACCGGGCCAACGCCTCGCGCACCGGCGTCCGCGACAACCCCAACCGCTCGGCCAGCTCCACGTCCTTGATCGCCGTGCCGGGTGCCAGGTCGCCGCCCATGATCGCCTCGCGGATCGCGGTCAGCGCCTGGTCGCGGAACAACGCCCGGCTAATATATTGCATACCGGTCACCATAGCCCCTCGGCCGCAAGATCGGCACCCGCTCGGCGTCGACCAGGACCTCTTCCAACAACCCGATCGCCCGCTTCACGTCGCCTGCCGACCAACAGGCAAACGCGAGGTTGTTGCGAGACAGCAACGTGTCGGGATGTTCGGGCCCGGTGGGCCGCCGATGCGCCCCCGCGTCGTCGGCCCGGAACCCGTGCCGCCGGTCACGTCACCACCGCCACCGCCAGGCTCGCGATCCCGGCGACCCAGCTCGACGCCTCCAGCGCCGGACGTGCCGGGTGGGCCTCGTCGGCCAGGACGGCGGGCATCCCCGCCGCTCCTCCGACCCAGGGCTGCCCGCAGGCCCCGACCCGGTGATCGCACCCCACCGGCCCGCGAACGCGAACGCCGCGCCCCGTGCCGACGAGGGCACGGGGCGCGGCGGCCGATCAGCAGGTCACCCGCGTTCGGTGATGACGTGGTAGGCCACACCTCCGTGGTCCTCGCCCTCGACGAACTGGACCAGGTTCGTCAGGTACTCGCCCGCCGTCCTCGGGGTGAAGGTCAGCTCCGTCGTGAACGTCTCACCCGGGCGCAGCGGCACGCCGAACAGCGCGGCGCGCTTCGGGTCGAGCTGGAACGCGGTCTCGCCGACCTGCTTCACGCCCTCGGCCTGACCGCCGCCCGCCCGCCAGCGCTCCAGCAGCTCACGGCCGAGGTCGATCACCACGGCGCCGTCCACCGGCTTCTCACCGGTCAGCACCAGGTCGGTCTTGACCTCGCGCTCGGTCCCGTTGCCCAGGGTGAACCAGGACCGCACCGGCTCCAGCACGCGACCACGCACGGTCTGGAGGTTCTTCCACGCGATGTTGTTGTTGTTCTTGGTGTTCAGCGCGGTGTTCGAGGTCTCGGCGAACGTCATCGGGTCCGTCGCCGACACCCAGCGCGCCAGCAGGCAGAAGTGGCCCGGACCGGGGATGCCCGACCACGGGATCTTCGCCACGGCGCCGCCGGCCGGCACGCTGAGCGCCTGCTGGCCGATGTACACCCAGCTGCCGTTGGTCACGTTGTTCCACGTCGTGCCGCCGCCCGCGGGGGTGCGGTAGACCTTGAGCGTGCCGTTGGCCGTGCCCGAGCCGTACGGGCCGGGGTTGTTCAGCCGCACGTGCACGTAGTTCGTCGCGCCGACGACGGGCTGGAAGCCGGGGGCGCAGTCCGCCAGGGTCGGGCAGACCTTGATGTCCGGGCTGTTCCAGACCGTGCCGTTCGGGTTGGTCTCGACGCCGGTGTCGGTCACCTGGTCGCGCATGAACACGTCGGTCTGCCGGCAGTCGGACAGGAACTTCCGGATGGCGTCCGCCGTGCCCGCGCCGGTCGACGTCGCCTGCAGGAAGATCCCGCCCGTCGTCGTCGCGTAGTTCTGCATGATCGGCGTGATCACCGGGGTGTACAGCGCCGACGTCGGCACGTACACCGAGCTGATCTTGATGCCCCGGGAGAGGGCGTCGTTGGCCCACTGCGCGGCGTTGGCGACGTCCGCGGCGGTGTGCGCGTCGTCGAACCCGCCGGGACGGGCGTCGGTCACCAGCACGACGAACTTCATCGCGTTGGACCGCCACGTGCCGTTGAAGTCGACGTTCTGCGGCCGACCCGCCGCCGCCCGGTTGTTCACGACGGTGTTCAGGGCCTCGTCGGACGCCTCGGGCTCGCCGCTGCCGCCGCCCGCCGCCAGGGTGTTGGTGATGTAGTTCGTCACGGCCGCCGCGTTGCCGGGCGCCAGGTTGTTGTGGACGGTGACGTTGTCCTTGAACGTCACCAGGCCGAGCTGGTAGTCGCCGCCGGACGCGGTCACCACGTCGTTGACGATCGCGTTGATGCCGGTCTTCAGGTTGGCGATGGCGCCGCCCATGCTGCCGGTGTCGTCGAGGACGAACGCGACGTCGAGGGGGCCGCACTTGGAGACGGCGGCGGGCGCGGGCGCGGCAGGGGCGGGTGCGGCCGACGCCGGTGAGGTGAGCTGGACGGCGGAGACGGTCAACGCGGCGACGGCTAGCAGCACGCCGCGTCTGCGGGAGGGACGCATCTGATCTCTTTCCGCTGGACGCTGCCGGGCGCAGGGGCCCGGGTCCCCGGACACCGGTGTCCGGACACGCCAAGCGGATGACCGGCGGACCCGCCGAGTACGGTCCGAGCAGAGCAACTTCGAGCCGCGCGCTGTCCGGCAAACGGCAGCCGCGCGCGCCGAGCTGGGTAGGTCGTCCGCCATCCGCCGAAGCGAGCAGCGCCGGATGCCGCATCGCGCGCGCCGGACGTCCTGGTCCGGGTCGGCGGTGACGAGCGCCGCAGGATCGTCGCGGACCTCCACCCCGGCGCGGAGGTAACGTCTGCCCAATGGCGGAGCTGGTTCTTGGTCCGGTGCTGCGGCACGTCGACTCCACCTCGGCGACGGTGTGGGTCGAGACCGACGCGTCCTGCGAGGTGACCGTCGCGGGGCACCGCGCGGAGACTTTCCAGGTCGGCGAGCAGCACTTCGCGCTCGTGGTGGTCGAAGGGCTGACGCCGGGCACCGTGACGCCCTACGACGTGCGGTTGGACGGTCACGTGGTGTGGCCGCGGCCGGACTCGTCGTTCCCGGCGCCGTGCATCCGGACCACGACGGTGCGCAAGCTGCTGTTCGGGTCGTGCCGCGCGGCGAAGGGCGAGGGGACGCCGGACAAGCTCGGGCCGGACGCGCTGGACGCGTACGCGTTGCGGATGAAGGACGAGCCGGTGGAGCGCTGGCCGGACGCGCTGATCCTGCTCGGTGACCAGGTCTACGCCGACGAGCCGACGCCGAAGATCACCGAGTGGCTGGCCGAGCGCAGGCCGGAGCCCAAGGGCGAGGTGGTGTCGTTCCGCGAGTACGCCGAGCTGTACCACGAGTCGTGGGCCGACCCGGAGATCCGCTGGCTGATGTCCGCGGTGCCGACCTCGATGATCTTCGACGACCACGACATCCGCGACGACTGGAACACCTCGCGCACGTGGCGCGAGCAGATGGCGAACAAGCGGTGGTGGCCGGAGCGCATCCGGGCCGGGCTCGCGTCGTACTGGGTCTACCAGCACCTGGGCAACCTCAGCCCGGACGAGCTGGCGCACGACGAGCTGTACGCGAAGGTGCGCTCCAGCGGCGGCGACGTGCAGCAGCTGCTGGAGGACTTCGCCGAGCAGGCCGACCAGGAGGTCGACGGCGGCAAGTCGACGCGGTGGAGCTACCGGCGCGACTTCGGCCGGGTGCGGCTGCTGGTGATCGACACCCGCAGCGGGCGCATCCTGTCCGGGCCGGAGCGGCTGATGGTCGGCGACGGCGAGTTCGACTGGATCGAGGCCAACGCCGAGGGCGACTTCGACCACCTGCTGATCGGCTCGTCGCTGCCGTGGCTGATGCCGCACGGGTTGAGCCACTTCCAGTCGTTGAACGAGCGGATGGCGGGCCTGCCGGGGTGGCGCGGCCGGGTCGGCGAGAAGGTGCGGCAGGTGTCGGACCTGGAGCACTGGCCCGCGTTCCGGGCGTCGTTCCTGCGGCTCTCGCGGTTGCTGGAGCGGATCTCGCGGGGGGACGACGCGCCCGGCACGGTGTGCGTGCTGTCCGGGGACGTGCACCACAGCTACGCGGCGCGGGCGGTGTTCCCCTCCTCGGTGGACGCGAAGGTGTACCAGCTCGTGTGCTCGCCGGTGCACAACGACCCGCCGTGGGTGTTCCGGCCCGCGTTCCGGCTGTCGTGGTCGAAGCCGATCGCCCGCGCGCTGCGGTGGTTGGCGGACCGCCGGGGCATCTCGCCGGACCCGGTGGAGTGGCACAAGCTCAGCGGGCCGCACTTCGGCAACTCGGTGGGCGTGCTGGAGATCGACGGCCGCACCTCCCGCTTCCGCCTGGAGACCGCCCGCGACGACCGGCTGGACGAGGTCACCTCGCTGACGCTGTGACGCGGGGTGCGCCCGCCGACCCGGTTCAGTACCCGGCCGCCTTCAACACGATCTCGACGAAATCAGGTCCCTTGGCGATCTTGTCGTAGCTCTGGTCTTTCTCCTCTGCGTACCGGGCCAGCTCATCGCGCAGGAGCACGAGCAACCGACGAAGCTCCTCCGGTGTCGAGTGGATCTCTTCATCTGCCGGCTTCCCCAGCATTTGCGGAGAGTGCACCCTCGATCCGAGCAGGTTGGCCGCGCTCAGCATCGCGAGGTGGAACCGCAGGTTCGTCCGATCGGAAGCGCTGACCTCAGCTGCCAGGAAGACGTCGACCAGGCGCTGCTGCCTGGCCAGCCACAGGTAGACGGCCAGCGGAACGGTCGAGGGGAAGAGCTTCTTGTACTTGACCGAGTCCTTGAGCAGGCTCGACGGCCTCGCCCGGGAGTTGTCCGGCTGGCTGAAGCCCATCGCCATCAACGACTGCGCCAGGGACGGGATGCTGACGATGCGATCGGTCGGCTTGCCGAGGTTCCGGTAGTAGTTCTTCCGCCGATCGTAGAACCAGCCGTTGTCGAAGAAGTACGTTTCGATCTTCCTCTGGTTCTCGTCCGTGGCGTGCAGGGAGGCGTCCGGCACCTTGGTCTGCCTGTTGGTCGCCCGGATGACCTGATCACGCTCGGCAGCGTCGTCGGTCCGGAGGATCCGGACCTGAACCAGGTTGTCGAACGACGGGTGGTTCGGATCGACGTCGAGCAACTCGGTCAAGGTCTGGTGGATGGTGTGCGAGGTCTGCAGTCCGTTCACCACTTGGACGTCGTCGAGCGAGAAAACCTTCCCGCCCACGGTCCACACCTTGGAGCAGATGATGGTGACGCCGTTGTTCAGCCACCAGAACTGCGGCGCCTTCGGCTCCAGCAGGGACTGCTTGATCTCCCGGTTGACCTCGACGCTGCCCGCGAAGTCGCGCACGTTCAAGTCGAAGATGTGCCGGCGCAACAAGCCGTCGTTGTCGCTGAGGAAGTCGAGGTAGTCCCGAAGCCGCACCAGGGCGATGTGGCTCGTGCCGTGGGTGATGCTCTCCTGGTAGGGCAGCACCAGCGTGTGCGATTGAATCTTGCTGGAGCGCTGCCACAGTTCCGCGGCGCCGAGGAACTCGACATAACCCGAACCACCCGTGAACCGGTCCGCGAAATCTTTTTCCAGGTCCTTCGCCTTGCGCAGCACCTTGGCGTTGACCCGGGCGGTGTCCCCGCGAGTCACATAGGTGAAGCGGACCTCGACCTGCGGCTGGCGACGCACGAGGGACTTGAGCGTCTTGCGGAAGACGCCGATCCTCTCGACCAGGTCCTCCCCGTACAGCTCGAGGAGGTCCTGCTCCGATTCGCTCAGGTCCAGCAGGCGCCGGGTGGACGATGCCGCGAGATCGATGGCGGTTTCCGTGAAGGACTTCTCGAGCTTCGCCTGCACCAGCCACAGCACGAGCTTCGACCCGGAGGGGACGTCGCCGGCCACCAAGTGGTCGTCCGCAGCGAGCAGCCGGTCGTTGAGGAACAGGTACACACCGTCGACCGCCCCGTCGCCGGCACCACCGACGATGCCGTTCTCGACCTCTTCCAGCGTCAAATCGCCCAATGTCACAGCTTGTTCGCACGCGAAGATCTCGAAGACCTTGGCCGGCGGCAACTGCGACTCTTCGGCACGCTGCTCGAGCACTTGGTCGATCAGCACCAGGTCGTTGGTCGCCAACGTTCCACCTCTCACGGTTCCGCCATCAGGACTTCGACCGAGGGCTCTGAACCGTTACGCGTAGCCGCTCTCGGAGGTCAGAAGCTAGCAAATCGATCCACAATGGCCAGGCTGCAACGCGCGACGTCGCCTTCACGTCACACGAATGGCCGAACAGGAACAACAACAACGTCGTTCAGGGCCACGAGAGCAGGACAGGCGGACTTCAGGCCGAAGGCGACGGGGCGGAATCGCGAGGATCAGCACGACCAATCCGGACCTGACGCTGTGACGCGGGGTGCACCCGCCGCCGGGCCGGGGGTCGGGTAGCCCGGCGGCGGGCGCACGTCTTCGCGGGCGGCTACTTGGTGGCCAGCCTCAGCAGCGCCCACAGCTGGGCGATCGCGTCGTGGTCGCCGGTGGTCGGCGGCAGGTCGCGGTCCGGGATGCGACCCCACAGCCAGCGGTACACCTGCATCGGGGTGCCGGCCACCCCGCCGTCCGCCGACGCGGCCTCCTCCTCGGTGACGAGCCGCGCCACCGCCGGTTCCGGGCCGGTGGTGGCCAGCCACACCTTGGCGCCGGCGCGGATCGCCACCGTGCCCTCGCGGGTGCCGCGCACGCCGAGGAGGTCCAGCCGGTGGCCCAGCCACAGCGTCAGCACCTCGTCCACGCCGTCCTCGGCCAGGTCGTCGGCCACGGGGTCGACCGGCAGCCCGGCCGCCGCCTGGACGTCCATCCGGTGCACGGTCGACTCGTGCGCCAGCCGCCGCGCCCAGAAGCGGTGGGTGCGCTCGGCGGGCCACCACGTCTCGCACGGGTCGTCCGGCCCGTGCGCCCGCAGCGACCGCACCAGCGGCGGCACGCCGGAGCGGACGTACTCCGGCAGCGGCTGCCCCGGCTCCGGGTCCTGCTGCCACACCAGGGGTTGGCTGCCTTCCCCCAGCCACGTCGACACCATCCGGTACGTGCTGCCCACGTGCCGCGCCGTCTCGCCGAGGTTGAGCCCCGGGCACGCGGGCACCTGGCGTTCCGGGCGCTGCCCCTCGGCCGACGCCGCCAGCCGCTCGGCCTCGGCCTCCACCACGTCGATCAGGCGGTCGTAGGCGACCAGTCCCCTGCTCACAGTCCGTCCTCGTACATGATCTCGTCGACCAGCTCGGTGAACTGCGCCGCTTGGCGCACCAGGTCGTCGGCCGCGCGCTGGGTGACCCGCCTGGTGATGCCCGCCTGCACGGCCGCGCGCGTCGCCGAGCACTCGGCGAAGAACGCGGCCCACTCGCGCAGCTCCGGCGCGAGGACGGGCAGCAGGACCCACACGCTGGTCGGCCTGGCCCGGCCCCGGTGGGGTCGGCCCCTGGCCGCCAGCACGGCCGCGGCGGCCCGCATCGCGGCCAGGTAGGCCGTGGCGAAGCGGGTGTGCGGCGCGGGGTCCCGCCCGGCCTCGGCCAGGCACTCGCGGGCTTGGCCGAGGAGGGTCACCGCCGACGTCGGTGGCAGCGGGAGCGGGACGCGGCGGGAAGAGGTCCGGGTCATTTCGCGGCCTCCTCGCGGCGTCGGGACGGCGACGACCGCCGCGGGGAGACGGCGGCACTTGGTGGTGGGGCGCTTCCCCCGCCCCACCACCAAGGCATTGCTCGAACAGGTGTTCGAGCCAGTCCAGCCTATCCTGCCGGCCCGGCACTCCTCAAGCGGACCGGCCGTGGTCTCATGAACAGGTGAGCGCACTCGACCACCCGGGCATCCGCAAGGTGGCCGCCGCACTGTCCGAGGCGGGCCACCACGAAGCCGCCGACGGGATCCGCGTGCTGGCCGACGCCGTCCGCACCGCCGCCGCGGCGGCCGAGGCGGTGGGGGTGCCGGTCGGCGCGATCGCCAACAGCCTGGTCTTCGCCGCCGTCCGCGACGGCGTGGCCGCGCCGCTGCTCGTGCTCACGTCCGGCGCGCACCGGGCGGACACCGACAAGCTGGCCGCGCTGGCGGGCGCCGACGCGATCGAGCGGGCCACGCCCGCGTTCGTCCGCGAGCACACCGGCCAGGTGATCGGCGGCGTGTCCCCGGTGGGGCACCCGGCGCCGATCCTCACGTTCGTGGACGTCGCCCTGGAGCAGTACGAGGTGGTGTGGGCCGCCGCCGGGCACCCGCACGCGGTCTACCCGACGACGTACGCGGGCCTGGTGGACCTGACCGGCGGCACGCCCGCCGAGGTGGCCCGGTGACCGCCGCGCCGTCGCAGCGGATCGTCACGCTGTCCGCGCGCGAGCTGAACGCCCGGCTGAACGAGGCGCTGGCGCTCTACGTGAGCGCCATGGAGTACCCGCCCGGCACGGCCGAGCAGCGCGCGCCCATGTGGTTGGCGCACATGCTGCGCGACGGCTGGCGGTGCGTGGTGGCGCTGGACGAGCGGGACGAGCTGATCGGCATCGGCTACGGCTACCGCGGTTCGGTCGGGCAGTGGTGGCACGAGCAGGTGCGGCACGGCCTGACCATGGTCTCCGGGCCGAACGCCGTCGAGGAGTGGATGCGCGACTACTTCGAGCTGACCGAGCTGCACGTCCTGCCGAGCGCGCAGGGCCGCGGCGTCGGCGAGCAGGTGCTGCGCAACCTGCTGGAGGGCGTGCCGACGGCGCGGGTGCTGCTGTCCACCCCGGAGGGCCCGAGCAGGGCCTGGCGGCTGTACCGGCGGATGGGCTTCGCGGACGTGCTGCGGCACTACCAGTTCACCGGCGACCCACGACCGTTCGCCGTCCTGGGCCGCACCCTGCCGATCGACTGATGCCCGAGCCCCGGAACCCCGGGGACCCGAGCACCCGGGCTAGAACGGCGACACGAACCCGGTCGCCTGCAGGTACTTGCCCGCGTTCAGCCCCTCGATCTTCCGCAGCTTCGAGTACACCACCCGGTCCCCGAAGTTGCCCTCGACCGTCCGCACGTGGGTGGCCTCGCGGCCCGTCCGGTCGTACTTGACCTCGACCACCAGGGCGACGTGGGCGTGCATGTCCGGGTAGTTGCCGTAGACCACCGCGTCACCGGGGGCCACGTCGCGCTCGGCGATGTCCTTCCACCGCCCGTTGGCCTTGCCCCACTTCTGCCAGTACGTCGCCCAGTGCCCCTGGTCCAGCACGGACGCGCCCGGCGCGGGTCGCATCGACGGGCGGTCCGGCACGCCGGCGGTCGTCCACGCCCAGTTGACGAACACGCCGCACCACTCCGCCGGGCGCAGGACGCCCTGGCCGGGCACCTGGTACTGCTGCGGGAACAGGTTGCCGGCGCCCTCGCGCTGACCGACCTCGCGCAGCGCGTGGTCCACGATGTCCTGCCGGATCCGCCACTGGGCCAGGTCGCCGACCGGCTGGGCCTGGCCGATCGCGGGCGTGCCGCCGACCAGCAGCGCGCCGACCATCGTCACCCCGAGCGCGACCCGCCGCGCACGTCCGGTCATCAGTTCCCCCTGCCGCAGGTGTTCGCCCGTCCATCCAACACCGGTCCCGGTGACCTCGGCGTGAGGCCGAGGTCACCGGCTCGGCGCTCAGAGCTCCGCGAGCCGCTCGCGAAGGGTGTCCAGCCCCATGGCGCCCATCTCCAGGGCGTCCCGGTGGAACGCCTTGAGGTCGAACGCGTCGCCGTGCCGGGCGCGGGCGTCGTCGCGGGCCGCCAGCCACAGCCGCTCGCCCAGCTTGTACGACGGCGCCTGCCCCGGCCAGCCCAGGTAGCGGTCGATCTCGTCGCGCACGTGCGCCGGGTCGGTGATGGTGCGGGTGAGCATGAACTCCAGGCCCAGCTCCGGGGTCCACCGCTCGCCCTCGTGGAAGCCGGTGCCCGCGGGGATCTCCAGCTCCAGGTGCATGCCGATGTCGATGATCACGCGGGCGGCGCGGAACAGGTGCGCGTCCAGCATCCCGAGCAGGTCGCCGTCGTCCTCCAGGTAGCCGAGCTCGCGCATCAGCCGCTCCGCGTACAGCGCCCAGCCCTCGCCGTGGCCGGACACCCAGCACAGCAGGCGCTGGAACTCGTTCAGCTTCTCCGCCTGGTACACCGCCGTGGCGACCTGGAGGTGGTGGCCCGGCACGCCCTCGTGGTAGACGGTCGTGACCTCGCGCCAGGTGGAGAACTCCTCCTTGTCGTCCGGCACGGACCACCACATGCGGCCCGGCCGGGCGAAGTCCGGGGTGGGGCCGCTGTAGTACGCGCCGACGCCGCCGCCGGGCGGCGCGATGCGGCACTCCAGCTTCATCAGCTCGTCCGGCAGGTCGAAGTGCACGCCGCGGACTTCGAGCAGCGCCTTGTCGGACAGCTCCTGCATCCACGACCGCAGGCCGTCCTGGCCGTGCACGAGGTAGCGCGGGTCGGCGTCGAGCGCGGCGGCGGCCTCGGCGAGCGAGGCGCCCGGCTTGATCCGGTTCGCGACCCGCGCCATCTCGGCCTCGATCCGGGTGAACTCCTCCCAGCCCCACTCGTACGCCTCGGCCAGGTCGAGGCGGGAGCCGGTGAAGTACCGCGACTGCAGCCGGTAGACGTCCTCGCCGACGGCGTCCTTCTCCGGCGCCTTGGGCGCGAGGTCGGCGCGCAGGAACGCGGCCAGGTCGCCGTACGCCTCGGCGGCGGCCCTCGCGCCCGCCTCCAGCTCGGTGCGCAGCGCGCCGTCCACCGGCGCGCCGGCGACCAGGTTGGCGAAGAACGACGACTGGCCACCGCGACCCGCCCACGTGTCGCACTGCTCGGCGACCTTGCCGACCTGCCGCAACGCCGCCACGTGGCCCTTGTCGGCGGAGTGGGCGAGCCCGGTGCGCAGGTTCGCCACCGCCTCCGGCAGGGCGGTCAGCCGCTTGGCGATCACGGCCCAGTCGTCGGCGGTGTCGGCGGGCATCTGGTCGAACACCTCGCGCAGCGACTGCACGGGGCTGGCGATGACGTTGAGGTTGCCCTCCATCAGACCGGCCTCGTGGATCTCCACCTCCAGGCCGACCCGCTCCAGGAACACGGCCTTCGCGTCGGCCTCCGACTTGTCCGCGGGCTCGGCCGCGGAGATCGCCGCGAGGGCGCGCTGCGCCAGTTCCCTGCGAGCCGCGTGCCCCTCCGGCGAGTAGTCGGTCAACCGGTCGTCGTGACCGGGCTTGCCGATGAACGTCGCGGCCAACGGGTCCGCCGCCGCGTAGTCGGCGACGAACTGGTTGCTGATGCCGTGCACGCCGGCGGAGGAGGTTGACATGCGTCGCACGTTACCTCCGGGTCGCGTCACTCCAACAGGTAATTAGCGACGCTCACGACCGTGTCCCAGCGGTCAACTTTTGACCGCTGCCGGCAGGATGGCCGGGTGTCCAGGGCCTCCGCGCTCCTCCTGCCGACGTTCCTCGTGCTCGCGCTGCTGTCGCTCACGGGGTGCGTCCGGTTGCACGCCGCGATGGCGTTGTCCTCCGACGACAAGGTGTCCGGCCAGATCACCGCCGCGACCCCGCCGAGCAGGGACAACGACCCCGGTCCGCAGCTGAAGGTGCCCGAGGAGCTGGCCGGTCGGGTCACCACCGAGCCGTACGGCGCGGACGACTACGTCGGCACCCGGCTGTCGTTCAACGGGTTGACGTTCGACGAGGTCAAGGCGTTGTCGACGGCGACGAGCGCGTCGTCCAGCCGGTACCAGCTGACGTTCCGGCGCTCGGGCGACCTGGTGACGCTGTCGGGGTCGGTCGACCTGACCCAGGTGCCGCCGGAGCGGGCGGACATCCAGGTCAAGATCAGCTTTCCGGGTGAAATCATCGACACGAACGGGGAAGAAGAGGACAACGCCACCATCGCGTGGTCCCCGAAGCCCGGTCAGGCGTCGACGCTGACCGCGACGGCGCGCTACGCCGGCGCCAACTCCGTGTCGTACTTCGGCTGGACCATGCTGGTGGCCGGCCTCACCGGCGGCGCGGCCCTGATCGTGCTGGTGCTGGCCATCGTCGCCCGCCGCCGCAGCCGGGTCGCCTGAGCCCGGCCGCCTGAGCCCGGCCGTCGCAGCCGGGCCGCCTGACCGCCGCTCAGGCGCGAGCGGGCACGAGCCCCAGCCGGCCGACGATCTCGCGCGTCGCCTTCGACCTGTTGAACGTGTAGAAGTGCAGGCACGGGACGCCCTCGGCGAGCAGCCGCTCGCCCAGCTCGGTGACCAGGTCGATGCCGGCCGCCCGGAAGCCCGCCGGGTCGTCGGCGTACGGGTCGAGCCGGCGCGCCACCGAGTCCGGCACCGACGAACCCGACAGCTCCACCGTCTTGGCCAGCGTCCGCGGCGTCGTCAGCGGCATCAGGCCCGGGATCAGCACCGTCTCGCAGCCCAGGGCCGCCACCCGGTCGCGCAGCCGCAGGAAGTCCTCCGGCTCGAAGAACAGCTGGGCGATCGCGAAGTCCGCGCCGGCCCGCAGCTTGCGCACCAGGTACTTGGTGTCCTCGTCCAGGTCGGTCGACCGCGGGTGGCCGTACGGCGACGCCGCCACGCCGACGCAGAAGTCGCCGAGCTCGCGGCACAGCCGGACCAGCTCCTCGGCGTAGGTCAGCCCCTCCGGGTGGGCCACCCACTCGCCGTTGGGGTCGCCGGGCGGGTCGCCGCGCACGGCCAGGATGTTGCGCACGCCGACCGCCGCGTACCAGCCGATCACGTTGCGCAGCTCGGCCACCGAGTGGTCCACCAGGGTCAGGTGCGCCATCGGCACCAGCGTCGTCTCCTGCGCCACCCGACCGGTGGTGCGGATGGTCCGGTCGCGCGCCGACCCGCCCGCGCCGTAGGTGATGGACACGAACGCCGGGTCGAACGCCTCCAGCTCGCGGATCGCGCGCCAGAGGACCGTCTCCTCCGCCTCGTCGCGCGGCGGGAAGAACTCGACGGAGAACACGGGAGACCTCCCGTGCAGGCGCTCGACCACCGACGTCATGCCACCAGCCTAGAGGTAGGTCCGGACCGTGGGAGATGTCTTTCATCTGGTGGGACCAACCCCCCGGTTGGCCGCGCGGAGGCGGCAGAGGTGACGATAGACGGGTGCCGCCCCACCCGTTGGACCTCGAACTGCCCAAGCACGTCGACGAAGCCCTGGCCGGCTACCTGGCCGACCGCCGGGCGCTGGGTGCGCGCATGGAGGAGACGTTCACCGGCGCGGTGGACGCGCTGGCCGACTTCGTCCTCGGCGGCGGCAAGCGGATCCGGCCCACGTTCGCGTGGTGGGGCTGGCGCGCCGCGGCCGGCGACCCGGAGGGCGAGCTGGCCGGGGCCGTGCTCACCGCGGTCAGCTCGCTGGAGCTGATCCAGGCGTGCGCGCTGGTGCACGACGACCTGATGGACGCCTCCGAGACCCGTCGCGGGATGCCGACCGTGCACGTCCGGTTCGCGCGCAGGCACCGGGACGAGGGCTGGCTCGGCGAGCCCGAGCGGTTCGGGCTGGCCGCGTCGGTGCTGATCGGCGACGTGGCGCTGGCCTGGGCGGACGACATGCTGTTCGCCGCCGGCCTGCCGACCGACGCCCTCCAGCGGCTGAGCCTGCCGTGGCGCGACATGCGCACCGAGATGCTGGCCGGCCAGTACCTCGACGTGCTCACCCAGGCGCGCGGCGACAGCTCGCCGGACGCCGCGCTGCGCATCGACCGGCTCAAGACCGCCGCGTACACCGTGGAACGGCCGCTGCACATGGGCGCCGCGATCGGCGGGGCGTCGCCGGAGCTGGTCGCGGGCCTGCGCGCGTTCGGCACCGACATCGGGGTGGCGTTCCAGCTGCGCGACGACCTGCTCGGCGTGTTCGGCGACCCGGCGGTGACCGGCAAGCCCGCCGGGGACGACCTGCGCGAGGGCAAGCGGACGCTGCTGGTCGCGCTGGGCGTGGAGTACGGCGCGGACGTGCTGCACGAGGCGCTGGGCAGGCCCGACCTGGACGTGGCCATGGTGGACGAGGTGCGGTCGCGGCTGCGCGAGGTCGGCGCGGTGGACGCGGTCGAGGAGCGGATCGCCGAGCTGACCGGGTCCGCGCTGCGGGCGCTCGACCGCGCGCCGGTCGCCGAACCGGCCGGTGAGCGGCTGGCGGAGCTGGCGATCAGCGCGACGAAGCGGACCTCCTGACCATGCGGGCGGTGACCGGCCGCACGGACCACGTCGTCGTGGTCGGCGCGGGCCTGGCCGGGTTGTCCGCGGCGCTGCACCTGCTCGGCGCGGGACGCCGGGTGACCGTCGTGGAGCGCGAGGCCGTGCCCGGCGGCCGGGCCGGGCGGCTGGACCTGGGCGGCTACCGGTTCGACACCGGACCGACCGTGCTGACCATGCCGGAGCTGGTGGACGAGGCGCTGCACGCGGTCGGCGACTCGCTGCGCGACCGGCTCGACCTGCGGCCCGTCGAGCCCGCCTACCGGGCCCGCTTCGCCGACGGCAGCACGCTGGACGTGCACGCCGACGCCGAGGCGATGGAGGCCGAGGTGCGCCGGTTCGCCGGTCCGCGCGAGGCCGAGGGGTACCGGGCGCTGCGCCGCTGGCTGACCGAGCTGCACCGGGTGGAGCGCGAGCGGTTCATCGGCGCGAACTTCGACTCGCCGCTGTCGCTGCTCACGCCGCAGCTGGCGAAGCTGGCCGCGCTGCGCGGGTTCGCCCGGCTCGGGCCGTCGGTGGCGCGGTTCGTGCGCGACGAGCGGTTGCAGCGGGTGTTCTCGTTCCAGTCGCTGTACGCGGGCGTGCCGCCGCGCAGGGCGCTCGCCGCGTACGCCGTGATCGCGTACATGGACACCGTCGCGGGCGTCCACTACCCGGAGGGCGGGATGCGGGCGCTGCCGGACGCGTTGGCCGCGGCGGCCCGGGACGCGGGCGCGGACCTGCGCTTCCAGACCCCGGTCGCCTGGCTGGAGCGCATCGGCGGCCGGGTCACCGCGGTCCGCACCGCGCGCGGCGAGCGCATCCCGTGCGACGCGGTGGTGCTCACCCCGGACCTGCCGATGTCGTACCGGCTGCTGGGCCACCAGCCGCGCCGGCCGCTGCCGATCACGTGGTCGCCGTCGGCGGTGGTGCTGCACGCGGGCGTGGACCGGACGTGGCCGGAGCTGGCGCACCACACGCTGTTCTTCGGCCGGGAGTGGGACCGCACGTTCGACGAGCTGACCCGCCGCGGCACGCTGATGAGCGACCCGTCGCTGCTGGTCACCGCGCCGCCGGGGCGGGGGCTGTTCGTGCTGGCGCCGACGCCGAACCTGCGCACCGGCCCGATCGACTGGGAGCGCGTCGGCCCGGCCTACCGGGACGAGCTGGTCGGCGTGCTGGAGTCGCGCGGGCTGACCGGCTTCGGCTCGGCCATCGAGGTCGAGCACCTGGTCACGCCGCGCGACTGGGCGGCGATGGGGCTGGCCGCGGGCACCCCGTTCTCGGCCGCGCACACGGTCGCCCAGACCGGCCCGTTCCGGCCGCGGAACCTGGTGCTGGAGAACGCGGTGCTGGCGGGCTGCGGCACCACGCCGGGCGTCGGCGTGCCGCCGGTGCTGATCTCGGGACGGTTGGCCGCCCAGCGGATCACCGGGTCGACGGGCGCGCGGTCGCGGCGACCGGTGGCGAGGTCGCGGGCCCACGCCCCCCGGTGACCCGCCGGGCCCGTGGGCGCTGAACGCCGGGCTCGTGGGCGCTGAACGCCGGGCCCGTGGGCGCCGGACGCCGGGTCCGCCGTCGAGCCGACCGCGTTCCGTGATCACCCGCCCCGGCGTGGCGCCCCGCACCCGGAGGTCGGGCCGACCACGTCCGACCAGCGCCGACGGATGCACCCGGTCGAGCGATCGGGCGGGCTCCGCGCCGGTCGGACCGATCCCGAACAGCAAGCCGAATACTCCAAGTGGTCACTCCCCCGGGTGACCCGCCCGTGCGAAGATCGCTCCGGGTGTTACGAGCCTGTCACCAGACTCCGCCATCACGTGCCGGCCCCTCGCGGCCCTGTGCGACGATGTTGCCGCGATGGCCGCGACCCCGTCCTATCCACGATCGAGCGCCGCACCTGTCGAGCCGGTGCGGTCGTCGGCTACCCGGGTTCAGGACCGGGGGGACCCGGCGGACCGACCCGATCCCGGCGGCATCCCCATCCGCACCATCCTGCTCGGCGTCGGCGGCGTCATGCTGATCGCGCTCGGCGGCACCGGCGCGGGCGCGATCCTCAAGCACGACCCGCTGCTCACCGACACCTCGCTGAGCTTCATCCGCTACGGCCACGGCCACGACCTGGCGACCGCGGTGCTCTACGCCGGCCTCGGCATGGTGATCTGGTCGTGGGTGCGGCTGGGCCGGATGGTGCGCAACGGGCACGTCGGCACCGCCGCCGTGCTCACCGCGATCGTCGCCTGGACGCTGCCGCTGCTGTTCGCGCCGCCGCTGTTCAGCAAGGACATCTACAGCTACCTGGCGCAGGGCCAGATCGCGCTCAACGGCCTCGACCCGTACCGGGTGGGCCCGGCGGTGCTCCAGAGCCCGCTGTCGGACAACGTGAGCTGGGTCTGGCAGAACACCCCGGCGCCGTACGGGCCGCTGTTCCTGATGCTCGCCGAGGGCGTCGTGTGGGTCACCGGGGGCAGCGTCATCGGCGGCGTGGTGATCATGCGGCTGGTGCTGGCCGTCGGCCTGGGGCTGCTGTGCTGGTCGCTGCCCGGCCTGACCCGGCACCTCGGCGGGCGGCCCGCGATCGCGCTCTGGGTGGCCGCGGCGAACCCGCTGATGCTGGTGCACCTCATCGGCGGCGCGCACAACGACCTGCTGATGGTCGGCCTGCTGGCGGCCGGCGTGCTGCTGGTGCTGGACGGCAGGCACGTGCCCGGCATCGCCCTGGTGACGCTGGCGTTCGCGGTCAAGGCCACCGCCGTGGTCGCGCTGCCGTTCCTGGTGCTGGTGTGGGCGCGCCGGCTGCCCGGCACGCGGACCGCGCAGCTCGGCAAGGCCCTGGTGGGCGGCGTGGTCACGTTCGCCGCGGTGTTCGCCGCGACCACCGCCGTGTCCGGCCTGGACCTGGGCTGGATACCGGCGCTCAGCTCGTCGTCCGCGATCGTGAACTGGCTGTCGCTGCCCAGCGCGGTCGGCGACTTCGCGCACACCGCGGTCAACGCGTTCGTCCGGGTCGAGCCGGGCTGGTTCATGACCATCGCCCGCGGCCTCGGCTCGGTGCTGCTGGTCTTCATCGCGTGGCGGCAGTGGCGGGCCGCGCAGGACGGCGGTCCGGACGCGATGCGCCGCGCCGCGATCACCATGCTGGCCGTGGCCCTGCTCTCCCCCGCCACGCTGCCCTGGTACTTCAGCTGGCCGCTGGTGATGGCCGCGGCGCTGCCGTGGACCACGACCGGGCTGAAGGCGGCGGCGTTCTTCTCCACCTGGCTGCTGCTGGTGACCTTCCCCAACGGCGACACGGCGCTGTACTCGTGGGTCTACCTGGCCGGGGTCGCGGCGGTGTCGGCGCTGGCGTGCGTGTCGCTGACCAGGCCCGACCCGCTGCGGCTGTCCGACCGGTACGGGTGACCGGCCTGCCCGCCGGGCCGCGTGGCGGGGATCACGACCGGTGTCCGGCAACGACACGACGTCCGGGCGGCCACCCGGTCAGGGGCGACCGCCCGGACGTCATCCGGTCGTCTGGGGTGGTGCGGAGCTCGTCAGAAGCCCAGTGCCTGCGCCCGCCGCTTCACCTCACGGCCGCGGTCGCCGCGCAACGCCTCGATCGGCGTGCCGGGCAGGGTCTCGTCCTCGGTGAACAGCCACCGCAGGATCTCCTCGGTGGAGAAGCCGGAATCGCGCAGCACCGTGATGGTGCCGGGCAGCCCCTTGACCACGCCTCCGGCGGCGAGGAACTGGGCGGGGACGACGAGGACACCGTCACGGCGCTCGGCGAGCAGTTGACCGTCGCGCAGCAACTGGTGGACTCGGTTGATCGGCAGGCCAAGGCGCTCGCCGACGTCGGGGAGGGACAGGACCTCCAGGTCGGGGGCCAGCACATCCGCAGCGGCAGGAATCGCACTCACGTGCGTCACGATGCCACAACGACGTGGGCGACGCCCTGCGCCAACCGGGTGGTGGCGGTACACCCGCGGGTCGGCTTGCGGACACCCACCGTTGGGACCGGCTTTGACACGGATCCCACACGCGCGCGTGGGATGCTCCAGCGCACAGCGATCGGTCGGCACCACCCACCGTACGATCCACGGCTGTGGAAAGGTCGGCGACGAACGTGATCGGCGGGCTGCTCGAACAACGCTACCGGGTCGGCCCCCTGGTGGCGCGGGGCGGCATGTCCACCGTGTACCAGGGCGTGGACACCCGCCTGGAGCGCACGGTGGCCATCAAGGTCATGGACCCCCGGTTCTCCGCCGACCCGCAGTTCGTCGCGCGGTTCGAGCGCGAGGCGCGGGCCGCGGCGAAGCTGCACCACCCCGGCGTGGTGCAGGTGCACGACCAGGGCGTCGACGAGGACCGGGTCTACCTGGTCATGGAACTGGTCGACGGCGGCACGCTGCGCGACCTGCTCAACGCCCGCGGCAAGCTGGACGTGGCGCTGGCGCTCACCGTGATCGAGAAGGTGCTCTCGCCGCTGGCCGCCGCGCACCGGGCCGACCTGGTGCACCGGGACGTGAAGCCGGAGAACGTGCTCATCGGGTCCGGCGGCGCGGTGAAGGTGGCCGACTTCGGGCTGGTCCGCGCCGTCTCCACGGCGGGCGTCACCAGCGACACCATGATCCTGGGCACGGTCGCCTACCTCTCCCCCGAGCAGGTCACCACGGGCAACACGGACGCGCGCAGCGACGTGTACTCGGCGGGCGTGCTGCTGTACGAGATGCTGACCGGGGCGCCGCCGTACGTGGGCGACAACGCCATCTCGGTGGCCTACCGGCACGTGAACGACGAGGTGCCGCCGGTGCCGGACGTCCCGGCCGAGGTGGCGGAGCTGGTGCGGCGGGCGACCCGCAAGGAGCCGTTCCTGCGGCCCGCGGACGCCGAGTCGTTCCTGTCCGAGGTGGAGACCGCGCGGGCGCGGCTCGGGCTGGCCGCGGTGGACGTGCCGGTGCCCGTCGCGGCGCGGCCCGCCGACGAGGCGACCCAGCACGTGCCCGCGCCGCCGAACCCGGCCGAGCAGACGTTGCGGGTGGAGCCGGTGCGGGTGGCGGCGGGCGTGCCGTTCGCCGAGCCGACCGTGCCGGTGCACCGGCCGAACCCGCTCGTGCCGCCGACGTCCGGCCCTCAGGGCACCAGGGCGATCCCGCGAGCGGAACTGCTCGCGCCACCGGAACCCAAGCCGGTCGGGCCACAGGCGCCGCAGCCGCCGCAGCCGCCGGGCGTTCGGCCGCGGCCCAAGAGGCAGCCGAAGAAGAAGACGCCCGAGCAGCTGTACGAGGAGATGCGGGCGCGCAGCAAGCGGCAGTTCATCACGTGGATCAGCATCGTGGCGGTGGCCGCGGTCCTGATCGGCATCGCCGGCTGGTGGCTGGTGGTCGGTCGGGTCACCACCGTGCCGGAGCTGGTCGGCAAGGAGCTGACCACGGCCACCGCGCTGCTGGACGAGGCGTCGCTGAAGCACACGCAGCAGACCGAGAACAGCGACACCGTGCCCACGGGGCAGGTCATCAGCTCCGACCCGCCCGCCGGGACCAAGGGCAACCGGGGTGACCTGGTGCGGCTCGTGGTGTCCGCGGGCAAGCCGGTGGTGCCGCAGGTCAACCCCGGTGTCGAGGTGGCGGCGGCCGAGGGGGAGATCGCCTCGGTCGGGCTGAAGTCCCAGCTCAACCCCGCCGACGACGCGTTCAGCGACCGCGTGCCCAAGGGCAAGGTGGTGACGTTGAAGCCCGCGCCCGGCACGCAGGTGCCGATCGGCTCGGTGGTGACGATCGTGCTGAGCAAGGGCTCGGAGCCCAAGCCGGTGCCTAGCGTGACCGGCAAGTCGAAGGACGAGGCGTTCGCCGAGCTGAGCGCGGCCGGGTTCGAGCCGGTCGAGGGCAAGGCCGAGTTCTCCGAGTCGGTCGACGGCGGCAAGGTGGTCCGGACCGACCCGGCGGCGGGCTCGAACGTGCCCGCGGGCAGCCGGAAGGTGACCGTCGTGCTCTCCAACGCGGTGACCGTGCCGCAGGTCGAGGGCAAGTCGGTCAAGGAGGCCAAGAAGACCCTGGAGGAGGCCGGTCTCAAGGTCGACGTGCAGTTCAACGACCGCGACCGGGCCCGGGTGGTCAACCAGTCGGTGCGCGGCGGTCAGCGCGTGCCCAAGGACACCAAGGTCACGATCATCGCGCTGTAGCCGGCGGCGGTGGACGACAGCGGCCCCCGACTCCGCGGAGTCGGGGGCCGCTGTCCGATCAGGACGGGGTCAGCTGCGCAGCATCTCCGCCACCAGGAACGCCAGCTCCAGCGACTGCTGCGTGTTCAGCCGCGGGTCGCAGGCGGTCTCGTAGCGACCCGCGAGGTCGAGGTCGGAGATCTCCTGGGCGCCGCCGAGGCATTCGGTGACGTCCTCGCCGGTCAGCTCGATGTGGATGCCGCCCGGGTGGGTGCCGAGGCGCCGGTGCACCTCGAAGAAGCCCTGCACCTCGTCCACGATCCGGTCGAAGTGCCTGGTCTTGTAGCCGGTGGACGACTCGTGCGTGTTGCCGTGCATCGGGTCGCACTGCCAGATGACCTGGTGGCCGGAGGCGGTGACCTTCTCCACGATCGGCGGCAGCGCGTCGCGCACCTTGCCGTTGCCCATCCGGCTGATCAGGGTCAACCGGCCGGGCTGGTTGTGCGGGTCCAGCCGCTCGACGTACTCGACCGCCATCTCCGGCGTGGTCGACGGGCCGATCTTCAGGCCGATCGGGTTGGACAGCAGCTCGGCGAACGCGATGTGCGCGCCGTCCAGCTGCCTGGTCCGGTCGCCGATCCACAGGAAGTGCGACGACAGGTCGTACAGCTTCGGCTGGTCGCCGGTGACGTCCAGGCGCAGCAGCGCCCGCTCGTAGTCCAGCAGCAGCGCCTCGTGCGAGGCGAAGATCTCGGTGGTGTGCAGCGACATGTCGTTCACGCCGCACGCCGACATGAACCGCAGGCCGCGGTCGATCTCGCCGGCCAGGGCCTCGTACCGCTCGCCGGCGGGCGACTGGCGGACGAAGTCCTTGTTCCAGTCGTGCAGCCGGTGCAGGTCGGCCATGCCCGCGGTGGTCATCGCGCGCAGCAGGTTCATCGCCGCGCCCGCGTTGGCGTAGGCGCGGATCATCCGCGACGGGTCGGGCACGCGCGCCTCGGGCGTCGGCACCAGCGAGTTCACGATGTCGCCGCGGTAGGACGGCAGGCCGAGCGCGTCGATGCCCGACGAGCGCGGCTTGGCGTACTGGCCGGCGATCCGGCCGATCTTCACCACCGGCAGGCTCGCGCCGTAGGTGAGCACGACGGCCATCTGCAGCAGGGTCCGGATGTTGGCGCGGATGTGCGGCTCGGTGTTGTCGGCGAACGTCTCCGCGCAGTCGCCGCCCTGCAGCAGGAACGCCTCGCCGCGGGCGACCTCGGCCAGGCTGGCGCGCAGCCGGTCGATCTCGGCGGGCACGGTGATCGGCGGCACGCTCTCCAGCACAGCGCGCACCCGGCGCACCTGCTCGGCGTCCGGCCACTCCGGCTGCTGCGCGGCGGGCTTGCCGAGCGCGGCGTCGAGGCGATCGCGCATCTCCGGCGGGAGGGGCGGAAGCTCGGGAAGCGTGTCCACGGGCACGTCCACGGTCCAGTTCACACGTTAAAGATAGCTGTCCACACTGAGAGACGGACTCGGGTCCGCGTTGTGCATCATGTTGACCATGCCCGACACCCGGATGGATGACGACACGACCGCCAGGCTGTTGACCACGGCGGTGGAGAACGTCCAGCGGGACCACCCCGTGCACTGGTCGCACGTCGTCACCGGCGACGCCGACCTGGTGCCGCAGCGGGAGCTGCACCCGATCTTCGCCGGGTCGTTCGACTGGCACTCGTGCGTGCACCAGACCTGGTTGGCGGTCCGCCTGCTGCGGCTGCGGCCCGGCGTCGACGGCGCGGAGCGGGCGCACCGGGTGCTGGGCTCGTTGATCACCGAGGAGCACGCGCGGACCGAGGCGGCGTTCTTCGACGGCCCGAACGGCGGGTTCTGGGAGCGCCCCTACGGGTGGGCGTGGCTGCTGGTGCTCGACGCGGAGCTGCGCACGTGGGGCTCGCCGCTGGCGGAGGCGCTGCGGCCGTTGAGCGCGGTCCTGCGCGAGCGGTACCTGGCCAGGGTGACGGGATCGCGGCTGCCGACCCGGACCGGCACGCACGGCAACACCGCGTTCGCGACCGGGCTCGTGCTGGACGCCGCCCGCGCGGTGGGCGACGAGGAGCTGGCCGCGGCGTGCGCGGGCGCGGCGCTGCGGTGGCACCGCGAGGACGTCGGCTACGGCGGGTTCGAGCCGGACGCGGCGGACTTCCTGTCACCCGCGCTGACCGAGGCCGACCTCGTGCGGCGGGTGCTGCCCGCCGACGGGTTCACCGCGTGGTTCGAGGCGTTCCTGCCGAACCTGGACGAGGCGCGCTGGAAGGTGCTGCGCGAGCCCGTGCCGGTGGACGACCCGGGCGACCCCCACGGCTCGCACCTCGTCGGCCTCGCGCTGTCGCGGGCGTGGCAGTGGCGGGCCGTCGCCGACGCGCTGCCCGCCGGCCACCGGTACGCCGACCTGGCCCGCACGGCCGCGGACGCGCACCGGGAGGCCGGGTTCCGGCACGTGTTCGGGCACGGCTACTACGCCGAGCACTGGCTGGGCACGTTCGCCGCCTACCTGGACCTCGGCGCGTTCACCGACGCCTGAAGCGCGACCGAGCCCCCGGCGTCGGGTGACACCGGGGGCTCGGGCGAACGGGTCGATCAGCCGAAGAAGACCTCGGCCTCCTGGTAGCGCTCCAGCGGAACGGTCTTCAGCTCCTCGGTGGCCTCGGACAGCTTGACCCGGACGATGTCCGTGCCGCGCAGCGCGACCATGACGCCGAAGTCGCCGTCGGCGACCGCGTCCACCGCGTGCAGGCCGAACCGGGTGGCGAGCACGCGGTCGTAGGCGGTCGGGATGCCGCCGCGCTGGACGTGGCCCAGCACGACCGCGCGGGACTCCTTGCCGGTCCGCTCCGCGATCTCCTCGGCCAGCCAGGTGCCGATGCCGCCCAGCCGCACGTGGCCGAACGCGTCCTTCTCACCGGAGTGCAGCGTCTCGGCGCCGCCCTCGGGCATCGCGCCCTCGGCGACCACGATGATCGGGGCGAACTGGCGCTCGAAGCGCCGCTCCACCCACTCGACCACCTTGTCGACGCTGAACTGCCGCTCCGGCACCAGGATCACGTTCGCGCCGCCGGCCAGGCCGGAGTGCAGCGCGATCCAGCCCGCGTGGCGGCCCATGACCTCGACCACGAGCGCGCGGTGGTGGGACTCGGCCGTCGTCCGCAGCCGGTCGATCGCCTCGGTGGCGATGTGCACGGCGGTGTCGAAGCCGAACGTGTAGTCGGTCGCGCCCAGGTCGTTGTCGATGGTCTTCGGCACGCCCACGACGCCGATGCCGTCGTCGGTCAGCCGCTTGGCGACGCCGAGGGTGTCCTCGCCGCCGATGGCGATCAGCGCGTCGACCTTGTTCGCGGCCAGCGTCTCGCGGATCCGGTCGACACCGCCGTCGATCTTGTACGGGTTGGTGCGCGACGAGCCGAGGATGGTGCCGCCCCTGGTGAGGATGTCCTCGACGTCATCGAGCCCGATCGGCTTGGTCAGGTTCTCGACCGGCCCCTGCCACCCGTTCCGGAACCCCACGATCTCCCAGCCGTGGGCCTCGATGCCCTTGCGGACCACACCGCGGATGACCGCGTTGAGGCCGGGGCAGTCGCCACCGCCGGTGAGCACACCAATGCGCATTTGCTTAGCCAATCTCTTCTCGTGGCGTGGGTCACCCAAGCCTGACACGTGCTGGATCGGTGCAGCAAGCGAGGGTCCACCTACCGGACCGCGAAGCCGCGCCGCTGCCGCTCGGTCTCGATCACCTTCCAGCGGGCGAGGTTGTGCCGCGCGTCGGCCAGTGCGTCGTGCGCGTCGGCCGGCGCCTGGGGCAGCCGCGGCTTGCCGACGTCCTCCCAGCGCTGGCGCAGGTCGCGGGTGAACCGGGGCAGGCAGCGCGGCAGCGCCGGCATCGGGCCCCAGAGCTGCGCCAGCGCCACGTGGTCGTAGGCCGCGAACCACGCCCACAGCTCGATGTCGTCCCGGTTGGCCTTGCGGCCGCCGAGGAAGTCGAGCAGGTCCTCGCGAATCCGCTCCCGGCTGCGCCACGCCTTGTCCGCGGGCGACGGCAGCTGGTTGAGCACGTTGGCGCGCACCCACGGACCGGCCTTGGCCGGGTCGAACTCGGTGGACACGGCGTAGAACTCGCGGCCTTCCTCGTCGACCACTCCGATGGAGACGAGGTCGATCGTCACCCCGTCCTCGATGAACTCACAGTCGTAGAAGAACCGCACCCCACCACCCTAGGGGTGCCGATCAGCCCGCCTTCGCCTCGGGCAGCCGATCGACGCCCTTCGCCTTCTTCGCGCCGCCCTGAGCGGGCCCCTTGGGCTCCTCCTTGGCCTTGGCCGCGTAGACGTCGACGTACTCCTGGCCGGACAGCTCCATCAGGGCGTACATGATCTCGTCGGTGATGGACCGCAGCACGAACCGGTCGCCGGACAGCCCCTCGTAGCGGGAGAAGTCCAGCGGCTTGCCGATCTTGATCCGGATCGGGTGCGGCCGCCACATCTTCGAGCCGATGGGGTTGGCCTTGTCGGTGCCGAACATCGCGATCGGGATGACCGGCGCGCCGGACTCCAGCGCGATCCAGGCGACGCCGACCTTGCCCTTGTACAGCCGGCCGTCCGGCGACCGGGTGCCCTCGGGGTAGATGCCGAGCAGCTTGCCCTCGCGCACGATCCGCACGCCGGTGTCGAGCGCGCCCTGGGCCGCCGAGGCGCTGGACCGGTCGATCGGCACCTGGCCGACGCCGGAGAAGAACCAGCGCTGGAGGGCGCCCTTGAGGCCCTTGCCGGTGAAGTACTCGATCTTGGCCGGGAAGGTGACCCGGCGGGACAGCTTCAACGGGAGGAAGAACGAGTCGGAGACCGCGAGGTGGTTGCTCGCCAGGATGGCGCCGCCCCCCTCGGGGATGTTCTCCGCGCCCTCGATGATCCGGGGTCGGAAGAACAGCTTCAGGAGTGGTCCGAGAAAGATGTGTTTCATCAACCAGTAGAGCACCGCTGGGAGCGCCTCCTCGACGTGCTTGATCCCCGCCGCCAGCCTACGGAGCCGGCGGCGAAACACACAACGAAGACCCGCGCCGAGGCGGTACGGTCCCAAGGTCCACCGGCCGCCGCGATCCGCAACACAGCGGTGTCGTGGGACGATGGACCTGGCAGAGGATTGGCCTTCACGACCAGGAGGGCTGGAGCACGCCGATGAACTCCCGACGCGACTCGACCGACGGCCCGGAGGACGTGGACGCGACCTTCGCCGAGATCGTGGCGAGCCTGGAACGCGAAGGTGTCGGCGGCCAGGCCCTGCCCGACGAGGTCGAACAGGACGAGGACGAGGCGGAGCCCGTGCGCTCGTCCCAGCCCGAGGGCGGGCCGGCCGTCGCCACCGCCGAGGTCGACCCCGACGACGAGCCGGACGACCCGAACGACCACTTCGTGCCACCGGACCCGCCGCCGCTGCCCGCGTTGCGACCGGGCACGATCGCGGCGTTGCTGCTGATCCTGGCGGGCGTGGTGCTCCTCCTGTTCCCGTCCCTGGTCGGCCTGACCGGCGCCGTCGGCACCCCGCTGGCGCTGATCGTCATGTGCTCGGGCGCGGGCTGGCTGATCCTGCGCATGCGCAACACCCCACCCCCCGACTCCGGCTGGGACGACGGCGCCGTCCTCTAACCCCCGCGCGAGTCGAACGCTCACGTCCCGCGAGTCGAACGCTCAGGACCCCCGAGTTCAACGCTCAGGACCCACGAGCCGTCCGCCGGGGCGCGCCTGAAGGTTCGACTCACCGGGCGTGAGTGTTCGACACGCGGGACGTGGAGGTTCGACTCGCGGGTTAGGGGCCGACGGTCATGCGGATGGTGTAGCCGTCGGCGTCGTGGGTCATGGTCACGTCGCGGCACGTGCGGTGGGTCAGCCACAGGCCGACGCCCGCCGTCGCGCTGCGGTCGGTCGGCACGAGGCCCGCCGACGGCGCCGCCGGACCACCACCCCGGTCCGTCACGGCCACCAGCACGTGCGCCGGCCCCGCCCACACCCGCAGCCGAACGGGCGGCAGCCCGTGGCACTGCGCGTTGGTCACGGCCTCGCTGGCCGCGTACACGATGTCGTCCACCTCGTCCCGGCTCAACCGGGTCGTCGCGCACACCGACGTCACCGCCCGCCGCGCCTGCGCGGCCGTCGGGTCGGTCAGCTCGACCAGCGGCGGACCGGCCTCGAACCCCGTCGAACCGGCCGACGGCAACGCCCACGACGGCCGGTAGCGCGGGTTCGGCTCGTGCGCGCCGTCGACACCGGCCACCCGCGGGTGGGACCGCAGCACGTCCGCCAGCACCCTGGCCGGCGTGGTCCGCAGGTCGTACGGGCACAGCCCCCACAGCGGGTACTCGGCGAACACCTCGTTCACCGCCGCCTCGTAGCGCGACCACCAGTCCCACGCCGCGCCGACGCCGGGGTGCGGCACGTCGCCCACCACCCGGATCTGCGCCACGCCCGCGTACTCGGCGAACAGCTTCCGGTAGCTCACGATCGCCTCGGTCGGCCGCGCGTACTGGTCGGCGGTCAGGAACACGACACCGGACGGCTCGGCCACCGCGTCCCGGATCAGCCGCTCGTTGCCCGGCAGGCACGCGACCACCACCGGCTCGCCCGCCGACACGCCCTCGTCGAGGAACGGCACGACGACCGACCGGAAGTCGTCGTCACTGCCGTAGAACGCGGTTTCGTGGAAGTACCCGACGTGCCCGAGCGCCGCACCGGTCCTCATCCGCGCACCACAGGGCACGGGGACACGCGGACATCGTGGTCGCGCGGTCCCCGGATGACGGTCACGGCGCCGGAGGTCCGCATCCCGCGATGCTACGCGGACCCGGAGGTCAACGGTGCCGGCCGTTGCGGGCTGTGTGCACCGCCACGTCGCGCGCCAGGCTCGCCACGCCGACGATGCCGGCGTCGTCGCCCAGCTGCGCGGTCCGGATCCGGGCCAGCGGCCGGTGCCCGGACCCGGTGACGACGGCCGCGTACCGCTCGCGCGCGTCGTCCAGGAACAGCGGCGCGGACTCCGACACGCCGCCGCCGATCACCACCACCTCGGGGTCGTACACGTCGGCGACCAGCGCCAACCCCTCCCCCAGCCACCGCGCCAGGTCGGCCATCGCGCGCTGCGCCAACGGGTCGCCGTCACGCGCCGCGCCCGCCACCCGCCGCCCGGTCACGGCCCGCGGGTCGCCCACCGCCTCGCGCGCCAGCACCGTCGACCCGCCGGGGTGGCGGGCCAGCAGCTCGACCGCCGTCGTGCTCAACGCCGTCCCGCTGCAGTACCGCTCCCAGCAGCCGTTCTTGCCGCACGGGCACGGCCGCCCGTCCGGCACCAGCCGCAGGTGGCCCAGCTCGGGCGCCACGCCGTACGCGCCGCGGAACACCTGCCCGTCGATCAGCAGCGCGCCGCCGATCCCGGTGCCGATCGCGACCAGGGCGGCGATCTTCGCGCCGCGCGCCGCGCCGAACCGGTGCTCGGCGAGCGCGGCGGCGTTCGCGTCGTGCTCCAGCACCACCGGCAGGCCGACGCGCCGGGCGATCCGGTCCGCCACCGGCGCCTGCCGCCACGCCAGGTGCGGCGCGAACCGAACGGTCCGCCGGTCCGAGGCGACGAACCCGGCCACGGCCAGGCCGACCGCGGTCACCCGGTGCCGGGCGGCCAGTTCGGCGACGGCCGAGCCGATCGCCTCCTCCAACGCCTCCTCGCCGCTGGGCGTGGCCGCGCGCGCCGTGTCGAGGACCGCGCCGTCGCCGTCGACCACACCCGCGCGCACGCTCGTCCCGCCGACGTCGACGCCGACAGTCAGCACTGCGACCCCTGGCCGCGCCGCACCACCGGGATGTGCTGGACCCGCGGTTTCGGCGACGGCTCCGACTGCTCTGACGACTCCGACGAAGCCGCAGAGGTCGCAGAGGTCGCGGAAGAAGCCGCGGCAGGGGGTGTGGGCTCCTCCAACGCCGCCCGCAGCACCGCGAGCAGCCCCGCCGCGTGCTCGGCGGCCTTGGCGGCCAGCTCGGACCGGTCGCCGCGGGCCAGCGCGACCGCGTTGCACAGCGGGCACCAGCCGCACGTGCGGGTGTCGTGCCCGCCCTCGGCGGCGGCCACCCGGTGCAGCCACGGCTGCGCCCGCTCGGCGGCGGCGTCGAGCAGCAGGCGCAGCTCCTCGGCCAGCTTCGAGTCCACGTGCCTCACCGCATCCACAGATCGGGGTCGGGTGCGAACCGCACCGCCAACCCGGTGTCGTCCAGCTCCGCGCCGGTCACCAGGCAGCGCTGGAGCAGCGACGGCAGCGCGACCAGCCGACGCCGTCCGTCCACGGTGACGGCCAGGTCGTCGCCGACCCGGGCCAGGTCCAGCGCCGAGTCGCCGACCGGCAGCGCGAGGCGCAGCGTGTACTCCTGGTCGCCGGTCCGCTCGACCGTCAGCGGCGGCCGGTCGTCGGCGACGCCGTCCAGCGGGTCCCGCCCCTGGTAGAGGCCCTGCGCGAGGTCCAGCAACGCGGTCGTGCCGACCGGTTCGGCGGCCCGGTGCCCGACCGCGCGCACCGACCCGAGGTCGGCCAGCTCGGCCAGCACGGCGTCCTGCTCGGCCCGACGGGTGCGCAGCCACCCGGCGGCCGGACCGCGGTCGTCGCCGGGGTCGGGCACCACCCGGTTGGCCACCACGCCGTCGACCCGGATGCCCTGCAGCGCGAGCGCCGTCACGGTCCGCCTGGTCTCCGCCGCGACCACCCGTTCGGGGGTCAGCACCAGCCGCACGCTGGTCGTCGGCGAGGTCAGCAGCTCGCGCAGCTGCTCCAGCTCCTCGGCCAGCCTGCCCAGCGCGTCGGCGGTGGCGTCCCACTTCTCCACCGCCGCGCTGCCCGCGACGCCGGCCAGCAGCCCGCGCACCACCCGGCGGTGGGTCGGGAACAGCCGTTCCAGGTAGGAGGCGAACGCCTCGGGCAGCGCGAGCAGGCGCAGCGTCTCGGCGGTCGGACCGCAGTCCACGACCACCACGTCCCACGGCCCGCCACCGGCCAGCCGCCGCACCTCGGACAGCGCCAGCAGCTCCTCCACGCCCGGCAGGACGGTCAGCTCCTCGGCGTCCAGCTCGTCCACGCCCGCGCCGGCGAGCACGGTCCGCAGGTGTTCGCGCAGGTCGCGCCACGCGTCGTCGACGAGCGCGCGCGGGTCGACCTGGACGGCGTGCAGCACCCCGGAAGAACCGGCGCCGTCGACCTCCTCGACGTGCCCGGACAGCGGCACGCCGAACGCGTCGCCCAGCGAGTGGGCCGGGTCGGTGGACACGACCAGCGCCTTGCGGCCGGCCGCGGCGAGCGCGGTGGCGGTGGCGGCGGCCAGGGTCGTCTTGCCGACCCCGCCCTTACCGGTGAACAGCAGCAGGCGAGCGCTCATCCAGCGTTTTCCACCCGCCGCTTGAGCTCCTTGAGCGCGGTGTCCATGATCATCTTCTCGGCCTTGCGCCGGAACAGGCCGATCATGGGGACGACCAGCTGCACCGACAGCGTGTAGGTGACCTCGGTCGAGCCGCCCCGCGGGGTCAGCCGGTAGCTGCCCTCCTGCGACTTCTGCATCTGGCCCTTGACCAGGCGCCACGAGATCCGGCCCGGCGACCACTCGTCGTAGGCGAGCACGTACTCGTCCTTGATCGGGCCCTGGTCGATGTTGAACTTGACCTGGGCCGCCCGGCCGTCCTCACCGGTCTCCAGCACCTCGGTGCGCTTCACCCCGTTGGCCCACTCCGGGTAGGCGTCGAAGTCGGCGATGACCGCCGCGATCTCCTCGGGCGTCGCGTCGATGACGATGGACTGGGTGGACTCGTCGGCCATGCCCGGAGGCTACCCCGTGCACCTGCTCACCAACGCAGCACGTGGGGCGTGCCGGTGCGCTGGAAGTGCCCGACGTTGACGCACTCGGTCCAGCCGACCCGGACCCGGCGCGCCATCGGCTGGTGCACGTGCCCGAACACCGACCACCGCGGCCGGTCGCGCTCGATCACCTTCAGCAGCGACGTGGAGCCCAGCTCGGGGCGGCGGGCGACGACGTCGTAGGTCAGCTCGGCCACCGCGGGCGGCACGTGCGTGCACAGCACGTCGACCTCGCCCAGCCCGGCCAGGGCCGCGCCGAACTCCTCCTCGGTGCGCAGGTAGGGCCGCCACGGCCCGCGCCGGTTCGGCACGAAGCCCGGGTGCAGCAGCGCGCCGCCCGCGAAGCCGAACCGCAGCCCGCCGATCTCGGCCACCTGCCCGTCCAGCACGTGCACGCCGTCGCGGGCGAACAGCGGCCACAGCTCGGGGCTGTCGACGTTGCCGGGCGTGGCGTAGGTGGGGGCGCTCATCACGCCGAACAGCGCGGTGTACTGCTCCATGACCGCTTCCTGGACGACGTCGGCGGCGTTGTCCAGGCCCTCCCACAGCGACCGCATGTAGCTGACGGTCTCGGCGCCGAACCGGCCGCGCCGCAGCCGGGCGAACACCGCGACCTTCTCCGCGCCGAAGACCCGGCCGAGGATGCCCTTGCCGTGGTCGTAGTAGTCGACGAAGTCGACCAGGTCACCGAGCACGACCAGCGCGTCGGCCCCGTCACCGGCGCGGGCGAGGGCTTCCGCGTTGCCGTGGACATCCGAGACGACGTGAACGCGCACAAGACCCAAATCTACGGCAGCGCGGGCGCCACACCAGGGGGCCGGCCGTCCTCCAAGATCAGTTTGAGGCCGAGTGACACCTGCTTGGCGGCCAATTGGCGGCGGCGCACCTCGTGCCGTATCCGCTTGTCGGACGCATCGCCCGGCAAGTCGGCACGCAGGAAGTAATGCAGCAGGGTGCCGTCCAGGACCGGCTCCAGCCACACCTCCATCGTTCCGACCAGCGCGCCGCCGACCGTCCAGCGCAACCCCTGGGTCCCCCGGTCGGCGTAGACGTCCAGGACCAGGTCGGGCCAGTACCGCGGCCAGGCGGCGGGCGGCGCGAAAGCGGCGGCGACCACGGGCGGAGGCACTGCGAGGAACGTCTCGTCCACGACGTCGACACTGGGCACGGGTGGGAAGAGTGCCACGACACGGTTACGGAAACACCTTCCGGCCTGGTGTATCGCCGGAATCACAGGCTAGGTTTCCCCACCGGTAACAACCAACGTCCGGAGGTTGACGTGCGCGAGTTCAGCGTCCCCGCCACCGCCACTGTGGCTGCCGAGGAGAACCTCACCGACATGGTGTGGGCGAACGCGGAGCGCTTCGGCAACGCCGTCAGCTTCCGCCGCCGCGTGGACGGCACGTGGGTGGACGTCACCGCCCGCGACTTCGCCGCCCAGGTCCTCGCCGTCGCCAAGGGCCTGATCGCCGCCGGGCTGGAGCCGGGCGAGCGGGTCGGCCTGATGTCCAAGACCCGCTACGAGTGGACCCTGCTCGACTTCGCCATCTGGCACGCGGGCGGCGTCGTGGTCCCGATCTACGAGACCTCCTCGGCCGAGCAGGTCGAGTGGATCCTGTCCGACTCCTCGGCCAAGGCCGTGTTCGTGGAGACCCCCGCGCACCGGGCCATGGTCGACTCCGTGGTGGCGGGCGTGCCCGAGGTGCGGCACGTGTGGCAGCTCGACGGGCCCTCCGGTGACGCGGCGGGCGCGATCGACGAGCTGACCGCGCTGGGCGCCTCGGTGTCCGACGAGGACGCGCGCGCCCGGCGCAAGGTGGTGGGCGCGGACGACACCGCGACCATCGTCTACACCTCCGGCACCACGGGCCGGCCCAAGGGCTGCGAGCTGACCCACCGCAACCTGCTGTCCGAGGTGCGCGGCGGGATCACCGCGTTCCCGCAGCTCATGCAGGCCGGCAACTCGCTGCTGGTGTTCCTGCCGCTGGCGCACATCCTGGCCCGCGCCCTGTCGGTGTGCGGTGTGTACACCCGCGTCACCATGGGCCACACCTCGGACGTGACGAAGCTGGTGGCGGACCTCCAGTCGTTCCGGCCGACGTTCGTGGTGGCCGTGCCGCGGGTGTTCGAGAAGGTCTACAACGGCGCGAAGCAGAAGGCGCACGCGGCGGGCAAGGGCAAGATCTTCGACGCCGCCGAGGAGACCGCGGTGGCCTACAGCCAGGCGCTGGACACCGGTGGCGCGGGCCTGGGGCTCAAGCTCAAGCACGCGTTGTTCTCGAAGCTCGTCTACAGCAAGCTCCAGGCGGCGCTCGGCGGCCGGTGCACCAACGCGGTGTCCGGCGGCGCGCCGCTCGGCGAGCGGCTGGCGCACTTCTTCCGCGGCATCGGCGTGCCGGTGCTGGAGGGCTACGGCCTCACCGAGACCAGCGCGGCGGCGTGCGTGAACACGGCGGCGGCCTTCCGGGTCGGCACGGTCGGACGTCCGGTGATCGGCACTTCGGTGCGCATCGCCGAGGACGGCGAGATCCTGATCAAGGGCGACATCGTGTTCCGCAGCTACTGGAACAACCCCTCGGCCACCGAGGAGGCGCTGGAGGAGGGCTGGTTCCACTCCGGCGACATCGGCGAGCTGGACGCGGACGGCTTCCTCCGGATCACCGGCCGGAAGAAGGAGATCATCGTCACCGCCGGCGGCAAGAACGTCTCGCCCGCCGTGCTGGAGGACCGCCTGCGCGCCCACCCGCTGATCAGCCAGTGCATGGTGGTCGGCGACGCGCAGCCGTTCATCGGGGCGCTGATCACCGTCGACCCCGAGTTCTTCCCGGCGTGGAAGGAGCAGAACGGCAAGCCGGCGTCGGCGACCGTGGCCGAGCTGGTGGACGACGAGACGCTGCGCGCCGAGATCCAGGCGGCGGTGGACGAGGCCAACCAGGCGGTGTCCAAGGCGGAGGCGATCAAGAAGTTCCGCATCCTGCCGGTGGACTTCACCGAGGCGGGCGGCGAGATGACGCCGAGCCTGAAGCTGCGCCGGTCCGTGGTCGCCAGCACCTACAAGCAGGACATCGAAGCGATCTACAGCGCCTGACACAAGACGAGTGGCCCGCACCGACTAGGTGCGGGCCACTCGACCCCCAGTGATCGCGTATCCGCTGACGCGGACCCGAGAAGCTTTGTTGTCCCGGTCCCCCAACCGGGACGACTCATAGAGTGCCGCAACGCGCTGTCGTATCGCTGACGCGGCGATGACTCGCGCCGTCAGCGATCGCCCTAGGCTGTGTCCCGGGGAGGCGGAACGAGGGGACGCAGACGGATGGGCGCTGGGCCGTGGTTCGGCCTTCTCGGCCCGCTTGAGGTGCGCATTCAGGGACAACCGGTGTCCGTTCGGGCAGGCAAGCACCGGGCGCTGCTGGCTGCGCTGACCCTGCGCGCGGGGCGGGTCGTCCCGGTTGACGAGCTGGTCTCGTTCCTGTGGGGCGGCGACCCGCCGGCGCGCACGCGCGGCACGTTGCAGACCTACGTCATGCGGTTGCGGCAGCTGCTGGGCGACCCGTCGCTGATCCGGACCACATCGGACGGCTACCGGCTGGTCGTGCCGCCGGAGCAGGTGGACGTGCACCGGTTCACCACCACGGCGGGCCTGGCCAGGCAGGCCGCGCAGTCCGGGCACCTGGCCGATGCCGCCGAGCTGTACGCCCGGGCGCTCGGCCTGTGGCGCGGTCCGGCGCTGTCGGACGTGCCGTCGGACGCGTTGCGCGACGAGGAGGTGCCGCGGCTGGCCGAGCGGCTGCTGGTCGTGCACGAGGAGCGCAACGACGTCGAGCTGGCGCTGGGCAACCACGAGCGGCTGGTGCCGGTGCTGCGGTCGTTGACCGCGGACCACCCGCTGCGGGAGCGGCTCTGGGCGCAGCTGATGGTGGCGCTGTACCGGGGCAGCAGGCAGGCCGAGGCGCTGGAGGCGTTCCGGCTGGTCGACCGGATGCTCGACGAGCAGCTGGGCATCGAGCCGGGCACGGCGCTGCGCGAGCTGCACCAGGCGATCCTGGTCGGCGACCCGAGCCTGGCCGCGCCGACCGGGGGCGTCGACCCGGACGTGCCCGACCAGCTGCCGCCGGACGTGCCCGGGTTCGTCGGCCGGGCCGAGCTGGTCGACCGGATCTCGCGGCTGATCGCGCCGGACGGGCCGCGCACGGCGGTGCCGATCGTGGCGCTGACCGGCGTGCCGGGGGTGGGCAAGACGGCGCTGGCGGTGCACGTGGCGCACCGGTTGCGGGAGCGGTTCCCGGACGGCCGGCTGTACGTGGACCTGCGCGGGTACGCGTCGGGACCGGCGACGCCGGTGGTGGAGGTGCTGACCCGGTTCCTGCGGGCGCTCGGCGTGCCGCCGGAGCAGATCCCGGCCGACCCCGACGAGCAGAGCACGCTGTTCCGCTCGCTGCTGACCGGTCGGCGGATGCTGCTGGTGCTGGACAACGCCGCCGCGCCGGACCAGGTGCGGCCCCTGCTGCCCGGCGCGGCGAGCTGCCCGGTGCTGGTGACCAGCCGGGACGACCTGCGCGGGCTGATCGCCGTCGACGGCGCCCGGCGGGTCGGGCTGGACGTGTTCGAGCCGCACGAGTCGCTGGCCCTGCTGCACCGGTCCGGGGAGGCGGCCGAGGAGCTGGCGCGGCGCTGCGGCCACCTGCCGCTGGCGCTGCACGTCGCGGCGGCGTCGGTGGGCGGTGGTTCGGTGGCGCGGTACCTGGAGCGGCTGGGCGACCGCCGTCCGCTGGACCTGGCGCACGCCGCCCTGCCCCCGGCCGCGCGGCGGCTGTTCGGGCTGCTCAGCGTGGTGCCGGGGCCGGACTTCACGGCCGAGGCGGCGGCCAACGCGGCCGACCTGCCGGTGCCGGAGGCCGCCGCGCTGCTCGGCAGGCTGACCGGGGCGCGGCTGGTCGGGTCCACCGGCGACCGGTACGCGCTCCACGACGAGCTGGCGGTGTTCGCCGCGCAGATGGCCGAGGCGGGCGGTGAGGACGTCGGCGCGGCCCGCGTGCGGCTGCTGGAGTTCTACGTGCGCGCGGTGGACCACTGCGCCGAGCTGCTGTACCCGGACCTGATGCGGCTGCCGACGCCCGCCGGGCGGGCGGTGCGGCTGCCGCGGATCGAGACGGCGGCGCAGGCGCGGGCGTGGCTGGACGCGGAGCGGTCGAACCTGGCGGCGGCGATCCGCTCGGCGGCCAAGCGCGGGCCGGCCGCGGTGTCGTGGCGGCTGGCCGACGGGCTGCGCGGCTACCTGTGGATCGGCAAGCACGTCACCGAGTGGCTGTCGACCGCGCAGTACGGGCTGGACGCCGCGCACGAGCAGCGCGACGTGGCCGGCGAGGCGGCGATGCACCAGAACCTGGGCACGCTGCACTGGCGGCTGGGCGAGTTCGAGACGTCGGTCGCGCACTACACGCGGGCCGTCGAGCTGCACCGGCTGTCCGGCGACCTGGCCGCGGAGGCGGAGGTGCGCGGGAACCTCGGCGTGGTGCGGCTGGAGTCCGGCGACCTGGCGTCGGCGCGCAACGACCTGGAGACGTGCCTGGCGTTGAAGCGCGAGTCGGGCGGGCCGCGGTCGGGTGACACGAGCGTGCTGACCGGGTTGGGCGTGCTGGCGATCGAGACCGGCGAGCTGGCGGAGGCGCTGGACCTGCTGGGCGAGGCGTTGGCGATCAGCGTGGAGCACGGGCTGCGCGGGAGTGAGATCACCGCGTTGACGTTCCTGGGCGTGGCGTCACGGCTCATGGGTGAGCCGCAGCGCGCGCTCACCCACCTCGCCGGCGCGTTGCGGTTGTCGACCGAGGGGGGTTTCCGCGAGGCGACGGCGCGGGTGTTGGAGAGCATCGCGTCCGTGCGACTGGACCTGGGCGAGCCCGCCGAGGCGTTGGAGCTGGCCGACCGGGCGCTGGCCGAGCTGCGGGAGGACGGTGACCAGCGGATCACCACGAACGTGCTGGTGGTGATGGCGTCGGCGAACCGCGGCCTCGGGTCCCTGCGCACGGCGGACGAGCAGTTCCAGCAGGCGCTGACCAAGGCCCGCCGGATCGGCTACCTGCCCGGCGAGGCGCGGGCGCTGGTCGGCCTGGCGGGCGTCCGCAGGCTCCTGGGGCAGTCGACCGAGGCCAGGTCCCTGGCCACCCAGGCCGTGGGCATCACCTCGCGCCTCGGCCTGCGGCTGACCGAGCGCACCGCCCGCACCGAACTGGCCACCGTCCACCGCACCCTGGGCGACGAGGCCGCGGCCGCCACCGAAGCCACCCGCGCCGCCGACCTCCAAGCCCGCATCGGCCACCCCTGACCGTTCAACTCACCGCCCCTGAGTGTTCGACTCGCGGTATCTGAACGTACGACTCGCGCGAGAGTCGTACGTTCGGGCCGCGCGAGTCGAACACTCAGGTGCCCCGAGTTCAACGCTCAGGTGTTGATCAGGGTGGTCAGGCGGTCGGCCAGGGCGTCCCAGCGCCAGTTGGCGGTCACCCACTCGCGGCCGGCGGCGCCCATCTTGGCGGCGGTGTCGGGGTCGGCGAGCAGGGTGGCGACGGAGTCGGCCACCTCGGAGACCTCGCGGCCGTCGACCACGCGCCCGGTGACGCCGTCGCGCACCGTCTCGGGCGCGCCGCCGGAGCGGCCGGCCACGACGGGCAGGCCGGTGGCCGACGCCTCCAGGTACACGATCCCCAGGCCCTCGACGTCCAGCCCGCGGCCACGCGTCCGGCACGGCATGGCGAACACGTCACCGGCGTTGTAGTGCGCGGGCAGCTCCTCCCACGGCACCGACCCGGTCAGCACCACGTGCTCGGACACCCCGACCGACGCGGCCAGCCGTTCCAGCTTCCCCCGGTACGGCCCACCGCCCACCAGCAGCAACGCCGCGCCCGGCACCCGCCGCCGGATCTCCGGCAACGCCCGCACCAGCACGTCCTGCCCCTTGCGCGGCACGAGCCGCGACACGCACACCACCACCGGCCGGTCGCCCAACCCGTACCGGGCCCGCACCTCCGCCCGCGCCGACGCCGACGGCGCGAACACCGACGTGTCCACCCCGGAGGGCAGGTGCTCCAACGCCGCCAGCGGGCCGAACGCCGCCGCGAACCGGGACCGCGTGTACCGGCTCACGAACGTCACCACGTCCGCGTCCGACCCGATGCGCCGCAACGCCTGCCGCGCGCCCGGCAGCATCGACCAGCCGACCTCGTGCCCGTGCGTCGACGCCACCACCCGCTCAGCGCCCGCCGCGCGCAGCCGTGACGTCATCAACGCCAACGGCGCCGCCGCCCCGAACCACACGGCGTCGCAGCGCGCTCCGCGCAGGATGTCCGACGCCCGCCGCACGACGTCCGGCGTGGGCAGCATCAACGTCCCGGGGTGCCGCACCACCTCGAACGGCTGCGCGGCGTCGAACTCCGGGTGCGACCCGGTGGGCGACTCCCACGACGGCGCGTACACCACCAGCTCGGGCAGCCGCACGGCCAGCGCGTGCAGGTAGGCCTGGATCCCACCGGGCCGCGGCGGGAAGTCATTGGTCACCAACAGGGTCCGACGCACGCGCCCACGTTACGGGAACCCGCGCCGCAGGAAGTCCTGCCACCCGCGCACCAGCGCCGCCGCGCCCTCGCCGGTCACCTCGACCAGCACGCCGTCCACTTCGGACGCCCGAACCCGCGCCAGCCGCCGGTACAGCCTCACCAGCCCCGGCTCGCCGAGCACCGACGCCAGGTGCAGGTGCAGCGACCACGACTGCTGGTAGGCCAGCTCCATCGCGGCCCCGCGGAAGTCGGCGTCGGACGGCAACGCGGTCGGCAACCCCTCCCGGACCTGGGCGGCCAGCAGCGGCGCGGCCCGGTGCAGCGGCACGTCGCTGTGCCGGTAGCCCACGTAGTCCGCGAACCCCTCCAGCACCCACATGGGCGCGCCGTCCACGGTCTCGCCACGCGCGGCGATGTGCGTGATCTCGTGCCGCAGCAGCACCCGCAGCGACAGCGGCGACAGCGCGCCGGCGCTGTCCGGGTTCAGCACGACCCGCTGGCCGCGGGCCGTGCGCGTGTCGGGGTCGACCCGGTCGGCCACCGCCACCCCGGCGATCGACCCGGTGGCGAACCCCGGCCCGACCAGCGCGACCACCTCGGCTTGGCTCGCCGGGATCAGGACGGCCACCTGGCGCGCCCACGCCTGCCCCCACACCTCGGTCACCGCCGTCACGGCGCCGTCCAGCTCCGCCAGCACCCGCGCGGCCAGCGCCTCGCCGCCGGGGTGGCTCAGCACGAACCCGCCCGTGCCGGTGAGCACCTGGCACGGCCCGAAGTCCCACGGCCCGCGCCAGGTGCGCTTGCCGAGCGGTTCCAGCGCGGTGTCGGAGTTGAGGTACCAGCGGTCGCCGCGCCGGGTGAACAGGTAGGCCATCTCCTGGCTGCTCGGCTCGACGTCCACGCCGCGCAGCCGGTACGCCAGCCGCACGTCCGGCGCCCACGACTCGTCGGCGACGGGCGTTTTCAGGGACGACAGGTCCGCGCCCGCCCCGCCGGTCGCGTACGCCCACTCGGCCAGCGGCACGGCGGACAGGTTGCGGAACAAGTCGCGCTGCCGCTGCCGGAACCCCGCGTCGGCCAGCGGGTCGAGGTCCGCGGTGAACGCCGTCTCGTCGCGGTCCAGCAGCGCTCGCGCCCGCCGGTCGAGCAGCGACCGGACGGCGTCCGCGCGAGCGGGGGCGGCGGCGTCGACCGGGGTCGGGCTCGCCGGCGTCACGGCCGCGGTCAGCCCGGCCAGGAAGGTCGCGGCCACCAGCGCGGCCAGCAGGACCCTGAAGCGGCTCACGGGCCTCCAAAGTCGTCGGCAGGGCCACCCAGACCAGGATGGCCCTGCCGGCGCACGGCTGTCAGCCCGCGATGCGGCGCATCGCGTAGATCGAGCCCGGGGCCTCCAGCGACACGACCTTGACCGGGACGCCGTCGGTGGACGCGTGCACGACCCGCCCGTTGTCCACCGCCATCCCCACGTGGTTGCCGCCGTTGTAGATGATCAGGTCGCCGGGGCCGACCTCGCCGCGGCTGATCGGCCGCCCGGCGCCCGCCTGGCCGCCGGAGGTGCGCGGGATGGTCACGCCGGCGTACGCGTACGCCCTCGACGTCAGGCCGGAGCAGTCCCAGCGGTCCGGACCGGTCGCGCCGTACAGGTACATGTCGCCCTGCTGGTCGAGGGCGAACTGGAGGGCCGCGCCCGCCGCGCCCGCGGGCACGTTGGTGCTGACCCGCTCGCCGACGCTGGTGAGCGTGCTGCGCTCCTGCGCGTTCAGCCGGTTGAGCTGGTTCTTGACCTCGGTGATCTGGCCCTGCAGCTCGGTCTGCCGCTTCTTGACGTCATCGGCGATCCGGGTCGCCTCGTCGGTGGCGGCCTGCGCGCGGCCCTGAGCGTCGGCCGCGTTCTTCTTCGCGTCCTCGGCCGCGTCGACCGCGCCGGAGAGCCGGGCCAGGGACTCGTTGCTGTCCGAGGCGAGCACGCCGAGCGCCGACATGCGGTTGAGGAAGTCCTGCTGGGAGTCCGACACCAGCAGCGCCGACAGCTGGTTGAACCGCGCGCCCTCGAACGACGCCTCGGTCAGCTTGTCGACCTGGACCCGGAAGTTCTCCTCGTCGGTCCTGGCCTGCTCGCCCGCCTGGGTCGCCTGCGCGAGGTCGGCGTTGGCCTTGTCCAGCTCCGCCTGGTTCGCGTCGCGCTGCTCCTCGGCGCGCAGCAGTTCTTCGTTGAGCTTGGTGGCCTGCTCGGCCAGCTCGTTGTACTTCTTCAGCGCCTCGGAGGCGTTCGCGGGGGTGTTCGGCTGGGCTCCGGCGGGTACGGGCAGGACGCCCACCGCGGCAGCGGCCACCGCCGTGGCCGCCATCGCCCCGCGCAGGCCGCGCTTGAGTCGTTGCGACGCCACAGTCGCGTGTGTCTCCTCACATCTGGACCCGCCTGCCGATCGGGCGCGTGACGCGACCCGACTGCCCTCGTGTTCGAGTTCCGGCTCGGCTCCCCGACAGGCCGACTCGGCGGTGAACCCGCGTCGCGGCCCAGGTTGGACCACTGCCCGCCGCGAGATCTCGGCTAGGTTACGAAAAGTGAGTGCCGCCGTCCACCGGCTGGGCGGGGAAATCGACGATTGTTCCGCTGAGTTCACGAACGGTCCAGCCGTGACCTGGTCGTGTGACCCCCAGTGGTGTTAAAAACACGATCTGTGTCACACCCGGCCCAGCCGGGCCAACAGCACCGCGGACGGCACCGGGTGCGCGCCCCGCCGCCGGACGGAGTCGGCCACCGCCCGATCGGACGTCACCACGACGACCGGACGGCCCTCGGGCTCGGCCGTCACCAACGCCCGGATCACGTCGTCGGCCAGCACGCCGGGATCGCTGAACAGCACGCGGACCCCGCGCGGCGCGGACGTCGGCACGGCGACCACGCCGGCGCCGTCGAACACCAGCGTCACCTCCGCGCCGGTGCGCGCCGCCAACACCGCCAACTGGTGCACCAACCGGTCCCGCTGGTCCGAGAGGGACAGCTCCGGGTAACCCGTCTTGGTGACGTTGTAGCCGTCCACGATCAGGTGAACGGCCGGCAGCGCCAGCAGCCGGTCCAACGCCGCCGGGTCCTCCACCCGGCCGACCGCGCCCTGCGCCGCGCTCGCGCCCCGGACCAGGTCGGCGGGCCGCGGTCCGGCGCCGCCCAGGGCCAGCTCGCGGCGCAGGCCGTTCACCGCGCCGTCCAGGGTGTCGACCAGCAGCGCCAACCGCACCTCGTCGGCCTGGCGGGCCTCCCTGGCGGACTGGCGCGCCACCTCGGCGTCGGCCACCGCCCGCTGCGCCTTGGCCCGCTCGTGCTCGGCGCGCTCGCGCTCGCGGTCCCGCTCGGCGGTCAGCCGGCGCAGATCGGCGTCGGCCTCCGCGCGCGCCCGCTCCACCTCGGCCGCCGCCGACTCGGCCCGGTCCTTGGCCTCGCGCAGCCGCACGCCCTGCTCGCGCAACCGCTTGCGCAGCCGTTCCAGCTCGACGTCGGCCTCCTGGCGGATCTTGTCCACCGCGCCGCCGGTCTCGGCCCGTTCCGCCTTCAACCGGTCCAGCTCGACCTCAAGGCGCTCCAGCCGCTGCACGGCCAGGTCGCGCTCGGAGCGCAGCGCCGCGTCCGCCGCCCGCCTGCCGACCAGCTCGATGAAGTGGCCGGCGACCTCCTCGCCCTGCAGGATCGCCGCCGCGCCCGCCGCCACCGGGTCCGGCGACGTCACCTCCAGCACCGCGGGCCGGTTGTTCCGCAGCCAGTCCACGACGGCGGCGCGGAAGTTCGCCGACGCCCTCAGCCCGCCGATCAGCGCCGGGCCGCCCAGCCGGGCCCGCTTGGTCGGCGCGAACCTCGCCACCGCGCGCAGGGACTGCGGGACGTCCACCTTCGCCAGGTCGGTCAGCGCGTCCGCGCTCAGCTCCGCGAGCCTGGCCCGCAGCGGTTCGGGCAGCGCGGACCAGTCCACAGTGGACTCGACGGCCTGCTCGGGCTCCAGGTCGTCGGCACCGTCGGCGGGCGCTGTCGGGTCTTGCACCCGTACAGGCTAGCTGTGCCCGACGGGGTCGCCGTCCTCGATCACCGCTGCTCGACGGCGGACCGCCGACGGACCGCCGACGGGCCTGTCGGTCGGGACTGTCGGTGGGGGCGGCTACCGTGCCGCGCGATGACTACTCAGCTCACGTTCGACGAACTGGGCACCCCGCTGCGCGAGACCACGTTCGTCGTGTTCGACCTGGAGACCACCGGCGGGCGGGCGGACGAGGACTCGATCACCGAGATCGGCGCGGTGAAGGTGCGCGGCGGGCGGGTGATCGGCGAGTTCGGCACCCTGGTGGACCCGGAGCGCGGCATCCCGCCGCAGGTCGTGGCGCTGACCGGGATCACCCAGCTGATGGTGACCGGCGCGCCGCGGCTGGACGCCGTGCTGCCCGCGTTCCTGGAGTTCGCCGCCGGCGCGGTGCTGGTGGCGCACAACTCCGGCTTCGACGTCGGCTTCATGAAGGCCGCCTGCGCCCGGCACGGGTACACGTGGCCGAAGCCGACCGTCGTGTGCACGGTGAAGCTGGCCCGCCGGGTGCTGAGCCGGGACGAGGCGCCGAGCTGCCGGCTGTCGGCGCTGGCCGAGCTGTTCGGCGTGCCCGAGCAGCCGAACCACCGGGCGCTGGTCGACGCCCGCGCGACCGTCGAGGTGCTGCACCACCTGCTGGAGCGGGTCGGGTCGGTCGGGGTGCACTCGCTGGAGGAGCTGGTCGCCTACCTGCCGGAGGTGACGCCGGCGCAGCGGCGCAAGCGCAACCTCGCCGCGCACCTGCCGTCCACGCCCGGCGTCTACCTGTTCCGCGGCCCGTCGGAGGAGGTGCTGTACGTCGGCACGGCGTCCGACCTCCGGCGGCGGGTGCGGCAGTACTTCACCGCCAGTGAGGGTCGGCGGCGGTTGCGGGAGATGGTCTCGCTGGCCGTCCGGGTGGACGCGGTGGAGTGCGCGCACTCGTTGGAGGCGGAGGTGCGGGAGCTGCGGCTGCTGACCGCGCACAAGCCCGCGTACAACCGGCGTTCCAAGAACCAGGCGCAGGCGTGGTGGCTCGTGCTGACGGAGGAGGCGTTCCCGCGCCTCTCCGTGGTCCGCACGCCGCGCGAGGGGGCGTTCGGCCCGTTCCGGTCCCGGCGGCTGGCCGAGGCGGCCCTGGAGGCCGTGCTGGAGGCCGTGCCGCTGCGGGCGTGCTCGATCCGCATCCCCGCGCGCAACCCGTCCGCCTCGCCGTGCGCGCTGCTCGAACTCGGCCGCTGCAAGGCGCCGTGCGCGGGGCGGCAGCCGGTGGCCGACTACTCCCCCGCCGCCGACGCGTTCCGGCGGCTGGTCGCCGGCGCGGACGTCACGCCGCTGCACGGCCTCACCGCGCAGATCGACGCCCTCGCCGAGGCCCACCGCTTCGAGGACGCCGCCGCCCGCCGCGACCGGATGTCGGTGCTGGTGCGATCGCTGGACCGGGCGCAGCGGCTGGCCGGCCTCGCCGCGCTGCCGGAGGTGGTGGCCGCGCGGCCGGACGGCTCCGGCGGGTGGGAGTTCGCCGTGGTGCGGCACGGGCGGCTGGCGTCGGCCGGGGTCGCGCGGCGCGGCACCCGCCCGATGCCGGTGGTGGACGCGCTGGTGGCGGCCGCGGAGACGGTGCTGCCCGGCGACGGCCCGCTGCTCGGCGCGCCCGCCGAGGAGGTCGGCGTGGTGCTGCGGTGGATCGACCGGCCGGGCACCCGGCTGGTGAGCTGCGCGCGCCCGTGGACGTCGCCCGCGCACGCCGCCGGCGCGTGGCGCGACTGGGTGACCCGCGCCGAGGCCGGTCGCGACCAGTACCGGGTGGCGGGCCACTAGCATGTGGTCGGTCGATACCCCCGACGACTTGTGGAGGACCGCTGTGATCACCGCGATCGTGCTGATCCAGGCCGCCGCCGACACCATCCCGGACGCGGCGCAGGCGATCGCCGACATCGAGGGCGTCACCGAGGTCTACTCGTGCGCGGGCGACGTCGACCTGATCGCGCTGGTCAAGGTCGCCCGGCACGAGGACCTGGCCGACCTGGTCCCGGGCCGCATCTCCAAGGTGCCCGGCGTGCTGAACACGGACACCCACATCTCGTTCCGGTCGTACTCGAAGCGGGACACCGACGCGGCCTTCGCCATCGGCCTGGAAGACGCCTGACCCAGCCCTCACCCGATCGGTGACGGCTCGCGCGGTGGCGGGTGCGCGCCACCTCGAATCCGACGCGGCCGTTGCTCGACGAAGCCGTGAAAGCCGCCGAGGACTTCACTTCCCGGCCGGCCCAGCCCTCGACCCTCCGGGGCCGAGCCAGACCACCCGCCCGCGATCACGCCGAGCGGGGTCGAACGACTGCGGCGCGAGTTGCCGCCGCCCGTGATGCCCAACACCGGGCAGAAGACGCACGGCAGGTGGATCACCCCTGACGGGAGGTGCGTCCGCTGGTGAGCCGTTACGGCGGACGCCTGGACGAGCGCGAGGGAACTTTTCCCGCCACAGGGTTCCGACGCGGACTGCCCGACATCGCGGCTCACACCGAGGAGGGGCCACCCCACCGCGGCGCAAGCGCTGAACGCCTACTACGAGAAGCAGCACACAGCCGATCCGGTTGTCGTGACCACTCCCGACGACGTCCGGGACCTGTTCGCAGCCGTGCGGGCGAAGTGCTCGGCGGGCACTGCCCTGCTCGTGACGGTCGTGCCCGCCGATGGATGACCCCTGGGCATCGGAGCTGACGGTGGGGATCGACGGGGACAAGGGGGGCCTGCGCTACGCCGGGGAGGACAGCCCTCCGGCGGACAGCGAGTTCCCGCCGCACGCGGAGCTGCCGGTGGCAGAGCTGGAAGCGGCGGTGGTCGACTACCTGACGACCGGACGACGTCCCGAGGGCATTGAGTGGCAGACCGCCGGGTGAGCCGGCGACCGACCACGCGGAAGGGCCCCGCACCTGGCATCAGGTGCGGGGCCCTCTCGTCGTCCTGCGGTCAGTCCTCGGGCTGGGACGGTTTCCCGGCCAGCTCGCCCGCGGGCTTGTTCTCGGCGGACAGGGAGTCGCCGGAGACGCCGTGCCGGGCACGGGCCCGCGCCAGGGCGGAGGTCTCCTCCGGCGGGTCCGGGGTCATGAAGCTGCCCGGCACCGGGTGGCCGGCCGACCCCAGCTTGTTCATCTTCTTCGGCACCGGAGCGCCCTGGTAGGCCAGCTCCAGCGGGTGGCCGTGGTCGTCCACCGGGCCGAGCGGCTGGTGCACCTCGATGAACTCGCCGTGCGGCAGGCGCTTGATGATGCCCGTCTCGACGCCGTGCTCCAGCACCTCGCGGTCCGCCCGCTGCAAGCCGATGCAGATGCGGTAGGTGATGAGGTACGTCAGCGGCGGGACGAGGAGCATGCCGATGCGGCCCATCCACGTCATCGCGTTCAGCGAGATGTCGAACTTCAGCGCGATGATGTCGTTGCCGCCCGAGATCAGCAGCACCATGAAGTACGCGATCGCCATCATGCCGAGCGACGTCCGGACCGGCACGTCACGCGGGCGCTGGAGCAGGTTGTGGTGCGCGTAGTCCTTGGTCAGCTTGCGCTCGATCCACGGGTACACGGCCGCGATGCCGGTCAGCAGCGGCAGGCCCAGCATGAACGGCAGGAACGGCTCGGGCACCGTGTAGTTGCCCAGGTACAGCTCCCACGCGGGCCACAGCCGGATCAGGCCGTCGGTCCAGCCCATGTACCAGTCGGGCTGCACGCCCGCGGACACCTGGCCCGCGTTGTACGGGCCGAGGTTCCAGATCGGGTTGATCTGGAAGACGCCGCCCATGATGGCCGTGACCGCCACGACGACGGCGAAGAAGCCGCCGCCCTTGGCCGCGAACACCGGCATGATGCGCACGCCGACGACGTTGTTCTCCTTGCGGCCCACCCCCGGGAACTGGGTGTGCTTCTGGTACCAGACCAGGCCGAGGTGCACCGCGATCAGCGCCAGGATGATGGCCGGGATGACCAGGATGTGCAGCGTGTAGAGCCTCGGGATGATCTCCGTGCCGGGGAACTCGCCGCCGAACGCCAGCCAGTTGATCCAGGTGCCGACCACCGGGAACGACAGCATCAGCGCCGCCATCACCCGCAGGCCGGTGCCGGACAGCAGGTCGTCGGGCAGCGAGTAGCCGAGGAAGCCCTCGATCGCGCCCAGCATGAACAGCAGGATGCCGATGACCCAGTTGATCTCACGCGGGCGCCGGAACGCGCCGGTGAAGAAGATCCGGAACATGTGCACGACGATCGCGGCCATGAACAGCAGCGCGGCCCAGTGGTGCACCTGGCGGACGAACAGACCACCGCGGACCTCGAACGAGATCTCCAGGGTCGACTCGAACGCCCGGGACATCGGGATGCCCTGGAGGTTCGTGAACACGCCGTCGTAGATGATCTCTTCCATCGACGGGTCGAAGAAGAGCGCGAGGTACGTGCCGGACAGCAGCAGGATGATGAAGCTGTACAGCGCGATCTCGCCCAGCAGGAACGACCAGTGCGTGGGGAAGACCTTGTTCAGCTGCTTCCGGATGCCACCGGCCATGTGGTACCGGTCATCGGCCCACTTGGCGGCGCCACCCGCCGCGCGGGCGCCCGCGCCCTGCCGCTTCGTCGGCGTGGTGATGCCGCTCATGACTTACGCTCCCAGAACGCCGGACCCACAGCCTCGATGAAATCGCTGCGGGCAATCAAGTATCCGTCCTCGTCCACCGTGATCGGAAGCTGCGGCAGGGCACGGGTCGCCGGGCCGAACCGGGGCTTGCCGTAGTGGAAGACGTCGAACTGCGACTGGTGGCAGGGGCACAGGAGCAGGCCGGTCTGCTGCTCGTACAGCGAGGCCGGGCACCCGAGGTGGGTGCAGATCTTCGAGTACGCGTACAGGTCGCCGTAGTTGAAGTCTTCCTGGCCCGCGCGCTTCACGATCTGCTGGTTCGGGCGGAACTTGAGCAGCAGGACCGGGTTGTCGACCCGCTTGGTCGCCACGATGAGCGCGTGCTCGTCCTCCCGCTCCGACTCCCGGAACGGGAAGACCGTCATGTAACCGCCCGCGTCCAGGTCCTCGGGGCGCACCAGGACGACCTCGTGCGGGTCGCCGGTGTAGTTGCGCAGGTAGACCTTCTCGCCGTTCTCCGACTTCCAGCCGGTGTGCCACAGCGAGTCCTTGGAGTCGCTGTCGGCCCAGGGGTCGCGGATCAGGCCGCCCAGCGGCACGGCCAGGACACCCAGGCCGAACACGCCGGCGCCGAGGCCCGCGGTGCGCTTGATGAGCGACCGGCGGCCGAGGGTGGACCGCTCGCCCGCGTCGGCCAGCTCGGCCAGCACGGTGGCCTTGTCGACCTCGGAGGACCCCCCGTCGTGGCGCTGCTGGACGGCCAGCTCCTCCGGGATGAACTTCTTCGTGTAGAGCAGCGCGCCGACGCCCAGGCCCAGGACCGCGATGCCCAGGGTCAGGCCGATGACCGGCGTGTACAGGCTGTACAGGAAGTGGTGCTCGGTGTTCGGGGCCTCGTACTTCCACGGCCACCAGATGAAGGCGACCAGGAACGCGATGCCGCCGAGGGCGGCGATGAGGAACCACAGCGCCACGAGGCGCTCCGCGCGCTTCTCCGCGCGCGTGCCCTTGACCGGCCAGCGCTCCTCGTAGTGGACCAGCTCCACGCCGTCCAGGTTCGTGCCGAGCTTGACCAGCTCGTCCCTGCTCATGCCGGCGAGTTCGGCCTCACCGGGCACGGTGGTCGGCTTCTCGCCGCTCATGCCTTGGCTCCGATCCAGAGGGTCACGCCGATCAGGGCGGCGATACCCACGATGAACGCGATCAGTCCCTCCGGTACCGGCCCGAAGCCGCCGAGGGAGGCACCGCCGGGGTTGTTGTTACCGTCGGTCACCGACTTGATGTACGCGATGATGTCTTCCTTCTCCTCCGGCGTGAGCTGCCGGTCGGAGAACTTCGGCATGTTCTGCGGACCCGAGAGCATCGCGGTGTAGATCTGCTCCTCGGTCACGCCGTCCAGCTCGGGTGCGAACTTGCCGGACGACAGCGCCCCGCCGCGACCGGTGAAGTTGTGGCACGCCGCGCAGTTCAACCGGAACAGCTCGCCGCCGCGGGCCGGGTCCTCGCCGCGCAGCGCCTCACCGCGCTCCTCGGGGTTCTGCGGGCCGCCGCCGCGGGACTGGATGAACGCGCCGAGCGCGTCCACCTCCTCGGGCGTGAACTTGGCGGGCTTGCGCTGCGCCTGCGCCTCCTGGCGGGCCATCGGCATGCGGCCGGAGGACACCTGGAAGTACACGGCCGCCTCGCCGACGCCGATGAGGCTCGGGCCGCGGTCCTCGACGCCGTCGAGGTTCTTGCCGTGGCAGGTGATGCAGGCGTTGTTGTAGAGCTGCTCGCCCAGTCGCACCTGCGCCGGGTCGTCCTGCGCCTGCGCGGTCTGCGGCTGCGGCGCGAGGGCGCTGAACAGGAAGCCCGCGGCCAGCAGCGCGAAGCCCAGCGCGAGCAGGCCCGAGATCCGCCTGCGCAGCTTGGTGCCGCGCTTCCGGGCCCGTGTGGTGTTGGTGGTCATGTGTGCGGCAACCCTTGCTGGTGTGAGTTCGGGGTTCGAGCTGGTCAGGGCACGATGTAGATGATGGCGAACAGGCCGATCCAGACGACGTCGACGAAGTGCCAGTAGTACGACACGACGATCGCGGAGGTCGCCTGCGCGGGCGTGAACTTGCTCAGCTTCGTGCGGACCAGCAGGTAGCCGAACGCGATCAGACCACCGATCACGTGCAGGCCGTGGAAGCCGGTCGTCAGGTAGAACACGGTGCCGTAGGCCGACGCCGGGATCGTCGTGCCCTCGCTCACGAGCGTGACGTACTCACCGGCCTGGCCGGCGACGAAGATCGCACCCATCACCAGCGTCACGAAGTACCAGCGGCGCAGGCCGAACACGTCACCGCGCTCGGCGGCGAACACGCCCCACTGGCAGGTGAACGAGGAGGCCACCAGGATGATCGTGAAGAACAGTGCGTAGGGCACGTTCAGGTGGGTGGGTGCCGGTGGCCAGTGCCCCTCGTTCTGGGCCTTCACCGTGAAGAACATGGCGAAGAGCCCGGCGAAGAACATGAGCTCACTGGACAGCCAGACGATCGTGCCGACGCTGACCATGTTCGGGCGGTTCAGCGAGTGCACGCGCTGGCCGATTGAGGGCGCTGCCGTTGTCACACGACGCATTATTGCTTGCAGGTTTTCGCTCCGCCCATCGGGTCCGGGGCACGTGCGCAGGTCATCTGGGTCACACACGGGGTGAGGGTGGTCATGGGGTGGTTGAGCCGGTTGCGCGATCGACGCGCACGACGGGGTGGACCCGCGCTGGAGGTCGATTCACCGGGGCTGGAGGTGGTGGTGGAGGCGTTCGACGTCGCCGAGGCCGACTCGGCCGCGCTGGCCAGGTCGCCGAGGTGGTCCCCGGACCGGCCCGCGGTGCTCCGGCACCACCTCGAACTGCCCCCTGACCAGGTAGAACGCGCGCGCGAACTGCTCGCGCCGGACGGCTGGGAGCTGCGCCGGGACGATCACTGGCACGCGTTGCGGGTGCAGGAGCTGGACGCGCTGGGGTGCGCGCGGGAGCGGGCCCGGATGGCGGGCCTGGCCCAGCGGCTGGGCGGCGACTGGATCGGGTGGGACGCACTGCAAGTCACGCGGCGCTAGCCGGATAGCATCAGTCCACCTGGCACCCCGACCCGCCGGAGGACCGCGCCGATGAGCACGCAGACGACCAGGATCCTGGTGTTCAGCCACCGCCCCGAGGTGCGTGAGACGATCATCACTGCGGTGGGTCGCCGTCCCGCGCCGGACCTGGGCCGCGTCGAGTACGTCGAGGTCGGCGCCATCGCCGACGTGCTGTACGAGATGGACAACAACACCGTCGACCTGGCGATCCTGGACGGCGAGGCCCAGCCGACCGGTGGCATGGGGCTGTCCCGGCAGCTCAAGAACGAGATCACCGACTGCCCGCCGATCGTCGTCGCGGTCCGCCGCAAGGACGACCGCTGGCTGGCCACGTGGTCGCAGGCGGACGCGGTGCTGGTGCACCCGCTCGACCCGCTGGCCGCCGCCGAGACCGTGGCCGAGGTGCTGCGCTCGACGACGCTGCCCGTCGTCCGGGGCTGACCGCCGTGGACGAACGCACCTGGCCGTTACTGCTGAACCGGCTCATCGACCGGGTCGACCTGACCGAGGGCGACACCGGTTGGGCGATGGACCAGGTGATGTCGGGCGCCGCGACGCCCGCGCAGATCGCCGCGTTCGCGGTGGCGCTGCGGGCCAAGGGCGAGACGCCGGAGGAGGTCGACGGCATCGCGTCGATGATGCTCCGGCACGCCCGCCGGTTCACCGTGGACGTGGGTGCGGCGGACATCGTCGGCACGGGCGGCGACAACTCCGGGTCGGTGAACATCTCGACCATGGCGGCGATCGTCACCGCCGCCGCCGGGGTGCCCGTGGTCAAGCACGGCAACCGCGCGGCGTCGTCGCAGTGCGGCACCGCGGACGTGCTCGAAGCGCTGGGCGTGGCCATCGACCTGCCGCCGGCGGGCGTGCAGCGGACGGTGGAGGAGGTCGGCATCGGGTTCTGCTTCGCCCCGGTGTTCCACCCCGGCTTCCGGCACGCGGGCGGGCCGCGGCGCGAGATCGGCATCCCGACCTCGTTCAACCTGCTCGGGCCGCTGACCAACCCGGCGCAGCCGAAGGTCGGCCTGGTCGGGTGCGCGCGGGTGGCGTTCGCGCCGCTGATCGCGGGTGTTTTCGCACGTCGGGGCAACACCATGCTGGTCGTGCGCGGTGACGACGGGATGGACGAGATCACCACGACCACGACGACGTCGGTGTGGGTGGTCGACGGCGGCGAGGTGCGGACCGACCGGGTCGACCCGTCGGCGCTGGGCATCGCGCCGGCGCTGCCGCAGGACCTGAAGGGCGGCGACGCCTCGGTGAACGCCGAGGTGGTGCGCGACCTGGTGGCCGGGAAGCCGGGCGCGGTGCGGGACGCGGTGCTGCTCAACGCGGCGGGCGCGCTCGCCGCGCACGGCGGGCTCTCCGGCGACCTGCACGCGGACCTGGCGGGCTCGATGGCCCGGGCCGCGGGCGCGATCGACTCGGGCGCGGCGGCGGACCTGCTGCGGCGGTGGGCGGCGCGGTCGTCGGAGCTGAAGGCAGCGCTCAGCGACGGGTGAGCCCCGGCGGACCCGCCCCGTCAACGCTCGCCCCCGCCCTAAGGCAGCTCGCGCAGGTCCGTCACCAGGCGCGATACCCGCGAGGTATGGCCTGGTCGGCACCGGTTTGGACGCGCGGACCGGTGCCGGGGTCGACTGGTCGCATGACCGAACCGACTCCCCGGCCCGACCTGCCCCAGCACGCCCTGCCCGATCCCGCCGTCGACGCCACCGACGCCCGCCAGCTCGCCCGCGACCTGGTGGTCGTCCCGGACGGCGGCCTGCCGCTCGTGCCCGACATCGGCGTCATCGGCGGCACGCACTCGGTGCTCGTGGTCGAGACCTGACCACGACCCACTTCCACCCGGAGCACGCGTTCGGCGCAGGTGTTCGCCGGCGCGGCGACCTACCTGGTCAACCGGGACCAGGCCGACGACCTGGCCCGCAAGGGCCCCGGCTACCTGGAGATGTTCCGCGGCCTCGACCCGGCGGTGGCGCGCAGGCTCGCCGACGTCTCCGGCGCCCGCTGGCTCGCGGTGCTGGACCGCCTCGTCGCCGAGGGCGCGCGGACCGTCGTTCCCGGGCCCGGCGACGTGGGCGGCGCCCGGCTGCTGACCGAAGCCTGCGACCACCTCCGGCTGCTGCGCGACGAGACGTGGTCGCGCAGCGCCGCGGGCATGGCCGAGGAGGCGATCGCCGCCGAGGTCGCGGCGCCGGTGGTCGAGCGGCGCCCGGAGTGGTCCGGTCGCGAGTGGGTCGACAAGGGCATCGGCTGCCTGTGCGCGGAACTGCCCCACCCGGGCCGAGACGACGACCACCTTTTCACCGCCGGGTAACAGCGACCGGTCATGCTGTGAGCATGCTCTACACGGTCATGAAGCGAGTGGTGGCGCCCACGGCGCGGCTGGTCTACCGGCCGACGGTCGAGGGGTTGGAGAACGTGCCCGTCGACGGTCCGGTGATCCTCGCGCCGAACCACCTGTCGTTCATCGACAGCATCGTCATCCCCATGGTGGTGCCGCGCCGCGTGTCGTTCCTGGCCAAGGCCGAGTACTTCGAGGGCAAGGGCGTCAAGGGCGCTCTCTCCCGCTACTTCTTCGGCTCGCTGGGCCACGTGCCGGTGCGCCGCGGCCTCGGCCGGGCCGCCAGGGCCTCGCTGGACACCGCGAAGGAGATCCTGGACGGCGGCGGCGCGTTCGCCATCTACCCGGAGGGCACGCGCTCGCTGGACGGCCGGCTGCACCGCGGCCGCACCGGCGTGGCCCGGATGGCGCTGGAGTCCGGCGCGCCAGTCGTCCCGGTCGGCCTCATCGGCACCGACCAGGTGCAGCCGGTCGACCGCAGGCTGCCGCGCGTCCACCCGGTGACCGTCCGGTTCGGCCGGCCGCTGCGCTTCGACCGCTACGCGGGCATGCAGGAGTCGCTGCCGGTGCTGCGCTCGGTCACCGACGAGATCGTCTACCGCATCCTGGAACTGTCCGAACAGGAGTACGTGGACCGCTACCAGAACTCGAAAGCCGCCTGACACGCGAAAGGGGGCCACCCGACCGGGTGACCCCCTTCGACGATCAGTGCTCAGTCGTGGCTCGGACCGGTGTGGTACTCGAACACCAGGCCGCCGACGGCGATCAGCAGCAGCACGACGGCGATCACCAGCAGCCACACGTGCCAGAACGCCATCGCCACGCCCGCCGTCGCGGCCGCCGCCGCCAGGCCGATCGGCCAGTAGCTGCCGGGGCTGAAGAAGCCCAGCTCACCGGCGCCGTCGCTGACCTCGGCGTCCGCGTTGTCCTCGGGCCGCACCTCGATGCGCCGGGCGACGAACCGGAAGTACGTGCCGACGATCAGCGCCAGGCCGCCGGTCAGGGCCAGCGCCACCGTGCCGGTCGGCTCGACGGCGCCGGTGTCCGCCCACGTCCAGTAGCCGTACACGACGGCCACCAGGAACGAGAACGCCATCACCAAGTCAAAAATGCGGGCTTCGACCTTCATCGCAGCGTCCTCCTACTTCCCACCGTCGGACGCCTCGCGGACAGTCCGGTCGGTGTCGAAGGGCTTGGTCGTCACGGCGTGCGGCGTGCACAGCTCACCGCAGTCCAGCTCGGTCAGCGCCTCGGCCGCCGTGTACGGCTGGCCGGTGTCGGCGTTCGTCTGCTGCCGCAGTTCGATGTAGCGGTCGAAGTCGGCCTGCTCCAGCGCCCTGACCTCGAAGTTCATCACCGCGTGGTAGACGCCGCACAGCTCGGCGCAGCGGCCGACGAAGGACCCGGTCCGGTCGATCTGGTCGATCTGGAACGCGTTGTCCTGGTTGTTCTTCTTCGGCTCCGGGAAGACGTCCCGCTTGAAGTGGAACTCGGGCACGTAGAACGAGTGGATGACGTCGGTCGACTCCAGGTTGAACCGGACCGACCTGCCCTGCGGCAGGACCAGCAGCGGGATCTCGCCGGACGTGCCGACGGTGCTCACCGGCAGGTCGCCTTCCTCGGTCTTGAACTCCGGGTACCGGAACTCCCAGTTCCACTGGAAGGCGATCACGTCGACCGTCACGTCCGGGTCCTCGGACTTGTCCGTGACGTAGTTCTGCGTCACGGCGGTGAAGTAGAACAGCACCGCGACGATGATCGTCGGCACGACCAGCAGCACGAGCTCCAGCGGCAGGTTGTAGGCGACCTGGCGGGGCAGCTCCTCGCTCTTCTTGCGGTGGAACGCGACCGACCAGAGGATCAGGCCCCACACGATCACGCCGACCGCCAGCGCCGCGACGACCGACCAGGTCCACAGCTCGCGCATCGCCTCGGCCTGCGGCGTCACGGCCACCGGCCAGCCGAAGCGCAGCACCTCTTCCGTGGAGCAACCCGTGGCCCCGACGCCGACCAGGCCGACCAGCCCGCCGACCTTCGCCAGCCGGGCTGCCCTGGTGCCCTCCTTCAGGCCCACTGCTCGCCGCCTCCTCAGTCGCCCTCAACCGCTACTCAAAGCTCGCAGGCAGGGGCCGCCTTGGGCCCCGTGCCGGATCATGCGGGAGCGTAGCTCAGCGCACGGCAGGTCACCCCTCGGGGGCCGTCCCCGTGGAGTGCAGTTTCGGTCACACACGGGCACCCCGGCATACTGGACTCTTCTCCACACGACACGAAGGGTGTTACGGCGTGTGCGGCCTGGTAGGACTGGTTTGCCCTGGCGAGAACGAGGCCGAGCGGGCGCGCTCGGCGGTGGCGGGGGCACTGCGCTGCATGCGCCACCGCGGCCCCGACGAGAGCGGCACCTGGCAGGGCGGTGAGGTCGTCTTCGGCTTCAACCGGCTGTCCATCATCGACATCGAGCACTCGCACCAGCCCCTGCACTGGGGGCCGCACGACCAGCAGGGTCGGTACGCGATCCTGTTCAACGGCGAGATCTACAACTACGTGGAGCTGCGCGCGGAGCTGACCAAGCAGTTCGGCGCGGTGTTCGCCACCGACGGCGACACCGAGACGATCGTGGCGGCCTACCACTACTGGGGCCCGGCCGCGGTGGCCCGGCTGCGCGGCATGTTCGCGTTCCTGATCTGGGACAAGGCGCGCCGGGTGGTGTTCGGCGCGCGCGACCCGTTCGGCATCAAGCCGCTGTACTACGCGGCCGGCCCGGGCGGCGTGGCGTTCTCCAGCGAGAAGAAGTCGGTGCTGGAGCTGGCGCCGGCGATCGGCATCCGGCCGCGGGTGGACGAGAAGGCGCTGCAGCACTACCTGATCCTGCAGTACGTGCCGGAGCCGGAGTCGCTGCAGACCGAGATCCACCGGATCGAGTCGGGCACGTCGTTCACGCTCAAGCCGGGCGGCACGCCGGTGGTCGAGCGGTACTTCCCGGCCACGTTCCGGCCGCGCGCGGTGCGCGGCGACGCGGACGAGAACCGGCTGTACGACGAGATCACCGAGGCGCTGCGCGACTCGGTCGCCAAGCACATGCGGGCGGACGTGACGGTCGGCTCGTTCCTGTCCGGCGGCATCGACTCGACCGTGGTCGCGGCGCTGGCCAAGGAGCACAACCCGGACCTGATCACGTTCACCACCGGGTTCGAGCGGCAGGGCTACTCCGAGATCGACGTGGCCGCCGAGTCGGCCGCCGCGATCGGGGTGAAGCACGTGGTCCGGGCGGTGACGGCGCAGGAGATGATGGACGCGCTGCCGCTGATCACCTGGTACCTGGACGACCCGGTGGCGGACCCGGCGCTGGTGCCGCTGTGGTTCATCGCCCGCGAGGCGCGCGAGCACGTGAAGGTCGTGCTGTCGGGCGAGGGCGCGGACGAGCTGTTCGGCGGCTACACGATCTACCGCGAGCCGCTGTCGCTGGCGCCGTTCGAGAAGGTGCCGGGCGCGCTGCGCAAGGCCATGGGCAAGGTGTCCACGAAGATCCCGCAGGGCGTGCGCGGCAAGGACCTGCTGCGGCGGGGCGCGCTCACGCTGGAGGAGCGCTACTACGGCAACGCGCGGATCTTCATGGACGACCAGCTGCGGCAGGTGCTGCGCACGTACGACCCGAACGTGTCGCACAAGGACGTGACCGCGCACGTGTACCGGGAGTCCGAGGGCTGGGACCCGGTGACGCGGATGCAGCACGTCGACCTGTTCACCTGGTTGCGCGGCGACATCCTGGTCAAGGCCGACAAGATGACGATGGCGAACTCGCTGGAGCTGCGGGTGCCGTTCCTGGACCCCGAGGTGTTCCGGATCGCGTCGCAGGTGCCGTCGGAGCTGAAGCTGACCAGGGAGACCACCAAGCACGCGCTGCGCCGGGCGATCCGCGACATCGTGCCCGCGCACGTGCTCAACCGGCGCAAGCTCGGCTTCCCGGTGCCGATCCGGCACTGGCTGAAGGACGAGATGCACGAGTGGGCGGTGGACACCGTCCGCCAGTCGCAGACCGACCAGTACATCGACAAGAACGCGGTGCTGCGGGTCATCGAGGAGCACCGGTCCGGTGTCGCGGACCACAGCAGGCGGATCTGGGCGCTGCTGGTGTTCATGATCTGGCACGGGATCTTCGTGGAGGGCCGGATCCGCCCGGTCGTCCCGGAGCCGCACTACCCCGTCAAGCTCTAGTCCCACCGCGAAGGCCCCCGGCGACGGGGGCCTTCGTCGTGCGATTACCGCCCGGTAAGGCTTTTGTCAAGGCCCGCACCCGAATACGGTCGAGCGGGTGAGGAACACCGAAGCGGACACGCTGGACCAGCTGATCGAGGACTGCACCGACCTGCCGCGGGAGCTGCGCGGCGAGGCCGAGCCCGTCCCCGACCCCGAGACCGCCGCGCCGTGGCAGGTGGACGACGCCAACTACGCGCAGGTCGCCGAGCTGGAGGTGTACGTCTGAGCCCTGCGCTCGACCGTTCGACGTCGACGGACGCCCCACGGGAACGGGAAGGGCCCCCGCCGCGTGGCGAGGGCCCTTCCCGAACTGCGGTTCCAGCGGTCGATCAGTGGAACGAGTCGCCGCAGGCGCACGAACCGCCGGCGTTCGGGTTGTCGATCGTGAAACCCTGCTTCTCGATCGTGTCGACGAAGTCGATCACGGCGCCCTCGACGTACGGGGCGCTCATGCGGTCCACGGCCACCTTCAGGCCGTCGAAGTCGCGCAGCGCGTCGCCGTCGAGCGTGCGCTCGTCGAAGAACAGCTGGTAGCGCAGCCCCGCGCAGCCACCGGGCTGGACGGCGATGCGCAGGTGCATGTCGTCGCGCCCCTCCTGGTCGAGCAGCGCCTTGGCCTTCACGGCAGCCGCGTCGGTCAGCTTCACGCCGTGGGTGGGCGGGGCTTCAGGAGTCGAGGTGACTGCGTCCTGAGCGGTCGTCATGGCTCTCCTCAGAGGTCCTTTGCGGGCATCTGTTCCGGGCAACACGGGAAGTACCCGCTTTGTTCCTGCCCCCATGGTCGCACAGACGTCAGCGCCGGGGGTGTGACCAGTGCCTCGCCACGTGTTCGGCCAGGTCCGCCAGGGTGCCGGCCGGGTCGGCCAGGCTGCGCTCGACCGATCCGGCGTGCTCGGCCACCGCGTACGACTCCTGAACGCCCGCCGCCGCGGCCTCCCGCCTGCCGACGGCCACCTGGCCGGCCAGCACCACGCACGGCACGCCGCGCTCCGCCGCGCCGCCAGCCACGGCGGTGACCAGCTTCCCGCGCAGCGACTGCCAGTCGAAGCTGCCCTCGCCGGTGACGGCGAGGTCGGCGTGGTCCAGCGCCTCGTCCAGCCGGGTCAGCTCGCGCACCATCCCCGCCCCGGACGCGACGGTCGCGCCCAGGGCCAGCAGCGCGGCGCCCAGGCCGCCGGCGGCCCCTGCGCCGGGCAGGTCGCGCACGTCGGCCAGCTCGGTCATCGCGGCCAGCCGCGCCTCCAGCCGGTCCACCGCCTCGGGTGACGCGCCCTTCTGCGGGCCGAACGTGCGCGCGGCGCCGTGCGGGCCGAGCAGGGGGTTCTCCACGTCGGCCGCGGCCACCAGGCGCGCCGTGACCGGGAGCAGGGCCTCCCGCAGTCCCTCGCCACCGTCCGTGGTGCCCGAGCCGCCCAGGCCGACCACGATCGTGTGAGCGCCGCGAGCGGCGTTGACCAGCTCGCCGACGCCCCTGGTGGTGGCGGTCTCGGCGGTCGCCGACCGCCGGTCGGGCGGGACGAGGTGCAGGCCGCACGCCTGCGCCGACTCGACGTAGGCGGTGCCGTCGTGCTCCAGCCACCGCGCGTCGACGGGCGTGCCCAGCGGCCCCGTCACGGTCGTGGTGCGCAGGGCACCGCCCAGCGCGGCGTGCAGGACGTCCACGAACCCGGGCCCGCCGTCGGCCAGCGGGCGCAGGCTCAACTCGTCGTCGGGGGCGGTGCGGCGCCAGCCCCGGGCCACGGCCTCGGCGACCTCCCGCGCGGTCAGCGTTCCGCCGAAGCAGTCCGGCGCAATAACAACTCGCACCTGGCGAACAGTACTTATCGGGGCATCTCCTACTCTGGTGCGGTGAGGTTCCTGCGCCGCAACGCCGACGAAGCCGCCGAGACCACCGCCGAGGACGCCCCCGCGGAGGTGGGCCCGGCCGATCCGTCGCGCACCCCCGGCAAGGGGCGGCCCACGCCGAAGCGGCGCGAGGCCGAGGGCAAGCGGCGCGGTCCCGTCCCACCGCCACCCCGCACGCAGCGCGAGGCGTTGAAGCGCTCGCGCGGCAGCAAGGTCTCCAAGGAGGAGCGCCGCGCGGCGGCGGTCGAGCGCCGGCAGCGGATGATGGCGGGCGAGGACAAGTACCTCCTGCCCCGCGACCGCGGCCCCGTGAAGGCCTACATCCGCGACCTGGTCGACTCGCGGCGCAACCTCATGGGCCTGTTCATGCCGCTGGCCATCCTGGTGTTCGTCGCGCTGCTCGTGCCGATGCCCGCGATCCAGCAGTACGCGACGCTGCTGACCACGTTCATGCTGCTGGCGATGATCGTGGAGGGCTTCTTCCTCGGCCGCCTGGTGAACAAGCGGGTGCGGCTGAAGTTCCCGACCGACACCACCCGCGGCCTGTCCATCGGCTGGTACTCGTTCATCAGGGCGAGCCAGCTGCGCAGGCTGCGCGTGCCCAAGCCCCGGGTCAGCCCCGGCGACAAGGTCTGACGGCCCCGGTCGACCGGAGTTCATTAGCAACCCGAACGACCCGGTACTAGGCTTGGCGGCATGGAGTTCCGACGCCTCGGCCGCAGTGGCCTGAACATCAGCGAGATCTCGTACGGCAACTGGCTCACCCACGGATCGCAGGTCGAGGAGGACCAGGCGACGGCGTGCGTCCGGGCGGCGCTCGACGCGGGCATCACCACGTTCGACACCGCGGACGTCTACGCGAACACCAAGGCCGAAGCGGTGCTCGGCCGCGCCCTGGCCGGGCAGCGCCGCGAGTCGCTGGAGATCTTCACCAAGGTCTTCTGGCCGACCGGCCCCGGCGGCCCCAACGACAAGGGCCTCGGCCGCAAGCACATCGCGGAGTCGATCAACGGCTCGCTCAAGCGCCTCCAGACCGACTACGTCGACCTCTACCAGGCCCACCGCTACGACAAGTCGGTGCCGCTGGAGGAGACGATGCTCGCCTTCGCCGACCTCGTGCGGCAGGGCAAGGTGCTCTACATCGGCGTCTCCGAGTGGAACGCCGACCAGATCGCCCGCGGCGCGGCGCTGGCGCGCGAGCTGAACGTCCCGTTCATCTCCAACCAGCCGCAGTACTCGATGCTGTGGCGGGTCATCGAGTCGCAGGTCGTGCCGACGTCCGAGCGCGAGGGCATCAGCCAGATCGTCTGGTCCCCCATCGCCCAGGGCGTGCTGACCGGCAAGTACCTGCCGGGCCAGCCGGTGCCCCAGGGTTCCCGGGCGACCGACGAGACCGGCTCGAAGTTCATCCAGCGCTTCCTGAACGACGACGTGCTCACCAAGGTGCAGCAGCTCAAGCCGCTGGCCGACGAGGCGGGCCTGTCGCTCGCCCAGCTCGCCGTGGCGTGGGTGCTGCAGAACCCGAACGTGGCCAGCGCGATCATCGGCGCCTCGCGTCCCGAGCAGGTGCACGAGAACGTGAAGGCGGCCGGCGTGAAGCTGGACGAGGAGCTGCTGAAGAAGATCGACGACGTGCTCGGGGACACCGTGGAGAGCGACCCGCGGTACACCATCACGCCGTGACGACGCGCCCTCGCCCCGGTCTAGTCGGCCGGGGCGAGGGACATCGGGCCGTAGACCTCGGACTCGCTGCGCAGCAGCGTCACCTGCGCGACGCCCGCCTCCCGCAGCTCGACCCACGCCGAGCCGAACCAGTCCTCGGCCGCGGTCTGGTCCGGGAACGCGATACCCGGGCCGTCGACCTCGTGCCCCTGCTCGTCCTGGTACCGCCACCGGTACTCCATGACGGCCTCCTCCCGCTGTGTAACGTTCCCGGTCAGGCTATGTCCTCCCGGAACAGTTGGAGTGCGGTGTGACGCGTCGGACACTGGTGCTGGGCGGCGCCCGCTCGGGCAAGTCGGCGCACGCCGAGGGCCTGCTCACCGACGACGTCGTGACCTACGTCGCCACCGCGCGCCGGTACCCGGACGACGCGGACTGGGAGCTGCGGATCGCCCAGCACGTGGCCCGCCGTCCCACCACGTGGACGACGGTCGAAGCACCCGCCCCCCGCGACCTGATCGCCCTGCTCACCGCCACCAGCGAGACCGACCCGCCGATCCTGGTGGACGACGTCGCCACCTGGCTCAGCGGAGTGCTGGACGACGCCGGCGCCTGGGAGGGCCACGGCCTCGGCCAGGTGGAGGACGAGTGCGCCGCGCTGGTCCACGCCGTCGGCCAGGCCCGCGCCCGCCTGGTCCTGGTGTCGGCGGAGGTCGGCCTGGGCGTCGTGCCGAGCACCCGCTCTGGCAGGCTCTTCCGCGATCACCTCGGCTCGCTCAACGCGCGGCTGGCCGAGGTCTGCGACGAGGTGCTGCTGGTCGTCGCCGGAATCCCACTGCGACTGCGCGAACCCGGAGGTAGTCGGTGACCATCGAGTTCCCGCCCGTCGAGCCGCCCAGCGAGCACGCGCGCGCCGAGGCGACCGCCCGACAGGCCGTGCTCACCAAGCCCGTCGGCTCGCTCGGCAAGCTGGAGGAGCTGGGCGCCTGGGTGGCGGCGTGCCAGGGCGAGTGCCCGCCGAGGCCGTTCACCAGGCCCCGCGTCGTGGTGTTCGCGGGTGACCACGGCGTGGCCCAGCACGGCGTGTCGGCGTACCCGAGCGAGGTCACCGGTCAGATGGTGGCGAACATCCTCGCGGGCGGCGCGGCGGTGAACGTGCTGGCGAACGTGGCGGGCGCGACGGTCCGCGTGGTCGACCTGGCGGTGGATTCAGAGACCGCCCTCGGGGACTTCAAGGTGCGCCGCGGCTCCGGTTCCATCGACCGCGAGGACGCCCTGACCGGCGAAGAGGCCGAGCAGGCGATCGAGATCGGCCGCAAGCTCGTGGACGACGAGGTCGACGGCGGCGCGGACCTGCTCATCGCCGGCGACATGGGCATCGGCAACACCACCCCCGCCGCGGTGCTCATCGCCGCCCTCACGGGCTCCGAACCGGTCGCCGTCGTCGGCCGCGGCACGGGCATCGACGACCAGGGCTGGATGCGCAAGACCGCCGCCATCCGCGACGCCCTGCGCCGGGCGCGTCCCGTCATCAACGACCCGGTCGCCCTCCTCGCCACCGCGTCCGGCGCCGACATCGCCGCCATGGCGGGCTTCCTGGCCCAGGCGGCGATCCGCAAGACCCCCGTCATCCTCGACGGCGTCGTGGTCGGCGCCGCCGCCGTCGTCGCCGAGGAACTGGCCCCGGGCGCCCGCGACTGGTGGGTCGCCGGCCACCGCTCCGCCGAGCCCGCGCACGCGTTGGCACTGGGCCACCTGAGCCTGGACCCGCTGCTGGAGTTCGACATGCGCCTGGGCGAGGGCTCCGGCGCCGCCGCCGCCCTGCCGCTGGTCGTGATGGCGACCCGCATCCTGGCCGAGATGGCGACCTTCGACAGCGCGGGCGTCTCCGGACCGGCCTGATGCGCCTGGCCCTGTCCTGGCTGACCGTCCTGCCGATCCGCGTCCACACCGACCAGGTGACCGCCCGTGCGGCGGGACGTGCGATCACGTTCGCCCCGCTGGTCGGCCTGCTCCTCGGTGCGGCGGCCGTCGCGCTCCTCCGGCTGCCGCTGCCCGACCTGGCAGCCGGCTTCCTCACCGTCGGCTTCCTGGCGCTGGCGACGCGCGGCATGCACCTGGACGGCCTGGCCGACACCGCCGACGGCCTGGGCTGCTACGGACCACCCGAACGCGCCCTGGCCGTGATGAAGGACGGCGGAGCGGGCCCGTTCGCGGTCGTCGCGCTGATCATCGTGCTGGGCGCGGAAGCCGCCACCCTCCCCACCGTCCACTGGGGCGCCGTCCTCCTGGCCCTGACCACCGGCCGGGCCGCCTTCATCCTCTGCTGCCTGCGCCCCATCCCCGCCGCCCGCCCGAACGGCCTGGGCGCACTGGTAGCCGGCACCCAACCACCGTGGATCGCCATCACCTGGTGGACAGCCCTCGCCACCGCCGGCTACTTCGTCCACCCCTGGCAAGGCCCAACCGCCGTCGCCACCTCAGCAGCCCTCGTCCTGCTCCTGATCAACCACACCAAGAAGCGCTTCGGCGGCATCACCGGCGACGTCCTGGGCGCCGCCTGCGAAACCGCCACCCTGACCACCCTGATCGTCACCGCCCTCTAACCCCCACAACACAACCGCACCAAGCCACCGAGGCTCGATTTGACATGGGGCCCTTACGGGTGCCATGTCAAATCGAGCCGGACAGCACCACCGCCCTGAACGTAGAACTCACCGTCCCTGAGCGTTCGACTCGCGGCACTCCAACGTTCGACTCGCGCCCTGAACGTTGAACTCTCGCGCCCTGAACGTAGGACTCTCGCGCCCTGAACGTAGGACTCTCGCGGGTTAGTTGATTTTGGACATCCAGGAGTGGGGGTCGGCGGTCAGGCCCTGCTGGATGCTCGTCAGGTGGTTGCGCAACCGCATGGTCACGTCACCCGTCCGCCCACCCGACACGCTGAACTCGCCACCCGCGTGCTTCACGTGCCCCACCGGCGTGATCACCGCCGCCGTGCCGCACGCGAACACCTCCGTCAGCTCACCGGACTCCGCCTTCTTCTCCCACTCCTCCGTGGAGATCCGCCGCTCCTCCACCACGAGCCCGAAGTCGGCCGCCAACCGCAGCAGCGAGTTCCGCGTGATCCCGGGCAGCAGCGCACCGGACAGCTCCGGCGTCACCACCCGCGCGTCGTCGCCCGACCCGAGGACGAAGAACAGGTTCATCCCGCCCATCTCCTCGACCCACCGGCGCTCCACCGCGTCCAGCCACACGACCTGGTCGCACCCCTGCTCGGCGGCCTGCGCCTGCGCCGCCAGCGACGCCGCGTAGTTGCCCGCGAACTTCGCCGCACCCGTGCCACCCGGCGCCGCCCGCACGTACTCCGTCGACAACCACACCGTCACCGGCTTCAACCCGCCGGTGAAGTACGACCCCGCGGGTGACGCGATGAGCACGTACAGGTACTCCTTCGCCGGCCGCACGCCCAGCCCCGCCTCCGTCGAGAAGAGGAACGGCCGCAGGTACAGCGACTCCTCGGGGACGGACGACACCCACCGGTCGTCCACCGCCAGCAGCTCCCGGATCGAGGCCAGGAACAGCTCGTCGGGCAGTTCGGGCATCGCCATCCGGCGGGCCGACGCGCGGAAGCGCTCGGCGTTGGCCGACGGGCGGAAGGACGCGATCGTCCCGTCGGGCTGGCGGTAGGCCTTGAGCCCTTCGAAGATCGCCTGGCCGTAGTGCAGCACCATGGCCGCCGGGTCCAGCTCCAACGAGCGGTAGGGCCCCACGACGGCGTCGTGCCAGCCCTGCTCCTGGTTCCAGCGGATCGTCACCATGTGGTCGGTGAAGTGCTGCCCGAAGCCCGGCTGCGCGAGTACCTCCGCAACGCGCTCCGGGGTCGCCGGCTGCGGGTTGGGGGTCCGGGTGAAAGGCAACGCGGTCGTCATGGCAGCACGATAGCCGCCACTGGGACGTCGGAAAATCGCCGTCCCGACGCTCGGACATCCGACCATCCGGTCGGGTCAGCCGGTCGATCACCCGGTCGGGTCAGCCGACGGCCTGCCGCACCCGACCCAGCGCGAGCAGCCCGGTGCCCAGCGCGATGCCGATCCCCGTCACCACGAGGGCGTCCGCCGGGGCGCTCATCGCCAGCAGGACCGACAAACCCAGCCCCAGGCAGGCCGTGCGCATGGGCCACGTGCGGTCCTCCTGGAGCAGCACCCGCGCCGAAGCGTTCGTGAAGCCGTAGTAGAACGCCGTGCCGCACGCGCCGACCGCCAGCGCGGTCGACGGCGGCAGCGCCACCACGGCCGGCACCGCCAACCCCGCGCTGACCACTTCCAGCGGCCACCCCGCGCGCACCGCCGGCAGGTCGCCCGTCTCGGTCATCCCGACCAGCGTGCGCCGAGCCGACGCGAGCACGAAGAACAGCGTCGACACCGCCGCCACCGCCGCGCCGACCGCGAGCACCGGCAGCAGCCACGCGCCGTCCGCCGCGACCAGCGCGTCCCGCAGCGGCGCCGGTGACAGCGCCAGCCGCGCCGACCCGAGCTGCCGCAGCACCGCCACGCCGACGCCGATGCCGACCAGCAGCACGACACCGATCACCACCGGCACCGCGAAGTGCAGCACCCTGGCCGAGAACACCCGGTCGCCGGCTCCCGGCGCGGTGACCCTCTCGAACCCGACGAACAGCGCGAACAGCAGCAGCGCCGCGCCCATCAGCCCGTCGAACCCGGGCTCGTCGGCCACCTGCCCGCCCACCACCGGGTTCTCCGGCGGCGCCACCGAGAGGCACACCAGCACGACCAGCACGAGCACGCCGAGCACCACGACCGCGGCCGCCACGCTCAGCCCGGCGCCCCACCTGATCCCCGCCGCGCCCAGGGCCGCGGTCACCGCGATCAGGCCCAGCGCCGCCGCCACCCGGTGCTCCGGGACTGCGTACGCGCCGAACATCCCGGCGATCGCCGCCGCCATCCCGGCTCTGCCCACGAGGTGGGCGCTGGCGCCGAGCCGGGCGGGCCACGGCCCGAGCTGGTTGCGGATGTAGGCGTAGCCCCCGGCGGCTTCCGGGTAGGCGCGGTGCTGGTCGGCGGTCGAGAACGCGCAGCACAGCGCCGTCACCGCGGCCAGCGCGAGACCGGGGAGGAACCAGGGGCCGGCGATCGCCGCGGCGGGGGCGAAACCGGTGAAGACACCGGCCCCCAGGGTCGCGCCGAGAGCGAGCACCACGGCCCCCGCACGGGGCGTGATTGTCACCGGTACACAGTCCCAGATCAACCAGGTGACTGCGAACGCCCGGTCGGTTGACCCCCAATCGTGTTAATTGTTACTCATTGCTATCGAAGGTGCGATCGCCATGTGTGTGAACGAGACCTTTAGCATTCGTCACGATCCACCTCGATCCCGCCGCACTACCAGAAAGCGCCGGGAGGACCCCGTCAAGGAGCCGCAGTGACCGCGCCCAAGCTGGCCATCACCGACAGTGACCTGAGCAGCACCACCGCCGACGCCGTTGTGGTGGGCACGGTGCAGGGCCCGGACGGCCTCGCCCTCGCCGCCGGGTCGGAAGCGGTCGACGCCGCGTTCGACGGCGGGCTGCTGGACGTGCTCGACGCCGTCGGCGCGAGCGGCAAGGCCGACGAGGTCGTGACCGTGCCCGCGCCCGGCAAGCTCGCCGCCCGCGTCGTGCTCGCCGTCGGCCTGGGCAAGCCCGCCGACGACGGCTCGGTCGGCGAGGACCAGGTGCGCCGCGCGTCCGGCGCCGCCGCCCGCTCGCTGGGCGGCCGGAAGCGCGCCATCACCACGTTGTCCGCGCTGCACCTCGGCCCCGCGGTCGAGGGCACGGTGATGGGCTCGTACTCGTTCACCGCCTACAAGTCGAACAAGGGCGACGGCCCGGTCGCGCGCGTCGACTTCGTCGCGCCCGCCGAGGGCAACACCCGGGCGCACCGCGCCACGCTCAAGGCGTCCACGGCGATCGCCGAGGCCGTCACCACGACCCGCGACCTCGTCAACACCCCGCCGAACGACCTGTTCCCGGCGTCGTTCGCGGACCGGGCCGCCGCCCTGGCCAGGGCCGAGGGGCTGGAGGTCGAGGTGCTGGACGAGAAGGCGCTGCGCAAGCAGGGCTTCGGCGGCATCCTGGGCGTCGGCGGCGGCTCCAGCCGTCCCCCGCGCCTGGTCCGCATCACCTACCGCGGCCCGAAGGCGGGCAAGAAGGTCGCGCTGGTCGGCAAGGGCATCACCTTCGACACCGGCGGCATCTCGATCAAGCCCGCCGCGGGCATGGACGAGATGACCTCGGACATGGGCGGCGCGGCGGCCGTGATCGCCACCGTCGTGCTGGCCGCGAAGCTGAAGATGCCGCTGGAGGTGACCGCGTGGGCGCCGATGGCGGAGAACATGCCGTCCGGCACCGCCTACCGGCCGGGTGACGTGCTGACCATGTACGGCGGCAAGACCGTCGAGGTGCTGAACACCGACGCCGAGGGCAGGCTGATCCTGTCCGACGCGATCGTGCGCGCCTGCGAGGACGCCCCGGACTACCTGATCGAGACGTCCACGCTGACCGGCGCGCAGGTCGTGTCGCTCGGCAAGCGGACCTCCGGCGTGATGGGCACCGAGGACTTCCGCGACCGGGTGGCCGCGCTGGGCCGCGCGGTCGGCGAGCAGGCGTGGGCCATGCCGCTGCCGGAGGAGCTGCGCGGCGACCTGGACTCGCGGGTGGCCGACCTCGCGAACGTGGCCGGCCACCGGTTCGGCGGCATGCTCACCGCGGGCGTGTTCCTGCGCGAGTTCGTCGCCGAGGGCGTGACCTGGGCGCACATCGACGTGGCCGGCCCGGCGTTCCACAGCGGCGGCCCGTACGGCTACACCACCAAGGGCGGCACCGGCGTCCCGGTGCGCACCATGGCGGCCGTCCTCGCCGACATCGCGGCGAAGGGCTGACCAGCGGTTCCCCGGGGCGGGGTGGCGGCACGAACGCCGCCACCCCGCCCCGGCGCGCCGCCACGCCACCACACCCCGGAACGACCGTCCACTCCGGACCGCGCTGAGCCGCGCCGCCCAGCCGAACCCAGCCACGCGCGCTCCGCCCAACACGGCCGCGCCGCCCAGCCGAACGCAGCCGCGCGCGCTCCGCCGAACACGGCCGCGCTCAGCCGCGACCGCTCAGGCTTGGCCCTTGCGCCGCGAGTAGTCGCGCATCCGCTTCGGGTAGCCGACGATGCCCGCGTCGTAGATCGGGATGCCGAGCTTCTTCGCCAGGCGCTTGGCGCCCTCCGTGCCGTCGATCCGGCGTCGCGTCCACTCGCCGTCGTGCGCGACGAGCACGACCGTGGTCTCCGTCACGGTCGTCTTCGGTTCGACGTACGCCTCCACGCCGCGCCGTGCGGCGGCCCACTGCTCCAGGTGACCGGTGTCCGTGGACGTGGACGCGCGCAGCACGCCGGGGCGCTGCTTCCTGCGGAAACGGTCGAACAGGCCCACCGGGCCACCTCCTGCCGGGAATTCTCGGGACCATGGTGCCGGCGCGGGTGTGAAGGCGGGGCCAAATCCTCCGAACAGGACACCGCGTCGCCGCCGCCCGCGCGGTAGTGACAAGATGGCAACCACACGCGCGCACCCGCGCGGAGTAAGGCATCAAGCTCTCCAGGGAGAACCCGTGACCGACACCTCCGCCGACCTTGTGATCCTCGGTGGCGGCTCGGGCGGCTACGCCTGCGCGTTCCGCGCGGCCGAGCTCGGCCTGTCCGTCATCCTGGTCGAGAAGGACAAGCTGGGTGGCACGTGCCTGCACCGCGGCTGCATCCCCACCAAGGCGCTGCTGCACGCGGCGGAGGTCGCGGACAACGCGCGCGAGGGTGACCAGTTCGGCGTGAAGTCCTCGCTGGAGGGCATCGACATCGCGGGCGTCAACTCCTACAAGGACGGCGTGGTCAGCCGGCTCTACAAGGGCCTGCAGGGCCTGGTCAAGGCCAACAAGGTGACCCTGGTCGAGGGCGCGGGCACGTTCATCGGCCCGAACACCGTCGAGGTCGACGGCCAGCGCTACACCGGCCGGAACGTGGTGCTGGCGACCGGTTCCTACGCCCGCAGCCTGCCCGGCCTGGAGATCGGCGGCCGGGTCATCACCAGCGACCAGGCGCTCAACCTGGACTTCGTCCCGGAGAAGGTCGTGGTGCTCGGCGGCGGCGTCATCGGCGTCGAGTTCGCCAGCGTGTGGGCCTCCTTCGGCGCCGACGTGACCATCGTGGAGGCGCTGCCCCGCCTGGTCCCGGCCGAGGACGAGTACGCGTCCAAGCAGCTGGAGCGCGCGTTCCGCCGGCGCGGCATCAAGTTCAAGACCGGCGTGAAGTTCACCGGCGCCACCCAGGGCGAGTCCGGCGTGTCGGTCACCCTGGAGTCCGGCGACGTGCTGGAGGCCGACCTGCTGCTGGTCGCCGTCGGTCGCGGCCCCAACACCGCGGGCCACGGCTACGAGGAGGCCGGCGTGCGGATCGAGCGCGGCTTCGTGGTCACCGACGAGCGGCTGCGCACCAGCGTGCCCGGCGTCTACGCGGTCGGCGACATCGTGCCCGGCCTGCAGCTCGCGCACCGCGGCTTCCAGCAGGGCATCTTCGTCGCCGAGGACATCGCCGGGCAGGACCCGAAGGTCATCGACGAGGCGGGCATCCCGCGCGTCACCTACTGCAAGCCCGAGGTCGCCTCGGTCGGCCTGTCCGAGGCCGCGGCCAAGGAGAAGTACGGCTCGGTGGAGACGTTCGTCTACGACCTCGCGGGCAACGGCAAGAGCCAGATCCTGAAGACCGCCGGCGGTGTCAAGCTGGTGAAGGCGCCTGACGGCCCGGTGGTCGGTGTCACCATGGTCGGCGAGCGGGTCGGCGAGCTGATCGGAGAGGCCCAGCTCATCTACAGCTGGGAGGCTTACCCCGAGGACGTGGCTCCGCTGATCCACGCCCACCCGACCCAGACAGAAGCCCTCGGCGAGGCTTTCCTCGCCTTGGCCGGCAAGCCGCTGCACGTGCACGGCTGACCGTCGCACCCCAGTCAGCCGATCACCGACCCACGCACGAGGAGTCAGCGAACGATGGCCTTCTCCGTCCAAATGCCCGCACTCGGCGAGAGCGTCACCGAGGGCACGGTCACCCGCTGGTTGAAGCAGGAGGGTGACCGCGTCGAGGTCGACGAGCCCTTGCTGGAGGTGTCCACCGACAAGGTCGACACCGAGATCCCGTCCCCCGCGGCGGGCGTGCTCCAGAAGATCGTCGCCCAGGAGGACGAGACCGTCGAGGTCGGCGCCGAGCTCGCCGTCATCGGCGACGGCTCCGGCTCCGGCTCCGGCTCCGGCGACGAGACCTCGTCCGACTCGTCGGCCGGCGACGCCACGCCGCCCGCCGAGGAGGCTCAGCCCGAGCCGCAGTCCGCGCCCGAGCCCCAGTCCGCGCCCCAGGCCGAGGCCGCTCCCGCCCAGCCGGAGGCGCCCGCGCAGTCCGGCGGCGGTTCGGCCGAGGGCACCCCGGTGACCATGCCCGCGCTGGGCGAGAGCGTCACCGAGGGCACCGTGACCCGGTGGCTCAAGGCCGTCGGCGACTCGGTCGAGGTGGACGAGCCGCTGCTGGAGGTGTCCACCGACAAGGTCGACACCGAGATCCCGTCGCCGGTGGCGGGCACCCTGCTGGAGATCGCCGCGGGCGAGGACGAGACCGTCGAGGTCGGCGGCAAGCTCGCGGTGATCGGCTCGGGCTCGCCCGCGCCCGCCGCGCAGGAAGCCCCCGCCCCCGAGCCCGAGGCCCCGAAGCAGGAAGCGCCCCAGCAGGAGGCGCCCAAGCAGGAAGCCCCGAAGCAGGAGGCGCCCAAGCAAGAAGCGCCCAAGCAGGAGGCTCCGAAGCAGGAAGCCCCCAAGCAGGAAGCGCCGAAGCAGGACTCCGACGACTCGGCCAACGGCGCGCCGTACGTGACGCCGCTGGTGCGCAAGCTCGCGTCGGAGAACGGCATCGACCTGAACACCCTGAAGGGCACCGGCGTCGGCGGCCGGATCCGCAAGCAGGACGTGCTGGCCGCGGTCGAGGCCGCCAAGGCCCCGGAGCCGGAGGCCCCCAAGCCCGCCGCCGCCACCGCGTCCGCCCCCGCCCAGCGGGTCGCCTCCGCGCCCGCCGCGGACACCAGCGGCAAGCGCGGCACGGTGCAGAAGCTGCCGCGGCTGCGGCAGATCGTCGCCCAGCGCACGCGCGAGTCGCTGCAGGTCTCGGCCCAGCTCACCCAGGTGTTCGAGGTGGACGTCACCAAGATCGCCCGACTGCGCAACCGGGCCAAGGCGGCGTTCGAGCAGCGCGAGGGCACGAAGCTGACGTTCCTGCCGTTCTTCGCCAAGGCGGCGGTCGAGGCGCTGAAGCAGCACCCGGTGCTGAACGCCTCGATCGACGAGGAGAAGAAGGAGGTCGTCTACCACGGCGCCGAGCACCTGGGCATCGCGATCGACACCGAGCGCGGCCTGCTCAACGCGGTCATCGCGAACGCGGGCGACCTGAACCTGGCCGGCCTGTCGCACAAGATCGGCGACCTGGCGGCGCGGGCGCGGGCCAACAAGCTCACCCCGGACGAGCTGACCGGCGGCACGTTCTCGCTGACCAACCTGGGCAGCAACGGCGCGCTGTTCGACACGCCGATCATCCAGCAGCCGCAGGTCGGCATCCTGGGCGTCGGCGTGGTCAAGAAGCGCCCGGTGGTGATCACGGACGAGAACGGCGACGACACGATCGCCATCCGGTCCATGGCCTACCTGGCGCTGACCTACGACCACCGCCTGGTGGACGGCGCCGACGCGGGCCGCTTCCTCTCCACGGTGAAGAACCGCCTGGAAGAGGGCTCGTTCGAGGCCGACCTCGGTCTCTGAAGAGTGACGCGCTGAAAGCCGCTCCCGGTCCGCCGGGGGCGGCTTTCGCCGTTCACGGGGCTACCCCCGCCGGCCACCGAACCCACGTGGTGCGGGTGACACGCCCGCCGCTGTGCAACCGGCACCCCGCTGCGAGACGATCAACGCATGCGGGTTGTCATCGCGGGGTCGTCCGGCTTGATCGGCACCAGTCTGGTCGCCGCGTTGCGCGGCGCCGAGCACGAGGTGCTGCGGTTGGTCCGGCGGCGGCCCTCGGCCCCGGACGAGCGCGGCTGGGACCCGCCCGCCGGCCGGATCGACGCGGGGGCGCTGGACGGCGTCGACGCGGTGGTCAACCTGTGCGGCGCCGGCGTCGCGGACCGGCGGTGGAGCGACGCGCGCAAGCAGGTGCTGCTGGACAGCCGCACGGTGCCGACCGAGGTGCTGGCCGCGGCCGTCGTCGAGCACGGCGTCCCGGTGCTGGTGAACTCCAGCGCGATCGGCTACTACGGCGACACCGGCGACGAGGTGGTGGACGAGTCGAGCCCGTCGGGCGCCGGGTTCCTGGCCGGGCTGTGCCGGCAGTGGGAGGCCGCCACCGCGGTCGCCGACCAGCGCGCCAGGGTCGTCCGGCTGCGCACCGGCCTGGTCATCAGCCCGTCCGGCGGCCTGTTCGGCAAGATCAAGCCGCTGTTCTCGTTCTTCCTCGGCGGACGCCTCGGCGACGGCCGCCAGTACATGCCGTGGATCTCGCTGGACGACGCCGTCGCGGCCATCCGGTTCGTGATCGAGCACGACGTCTCCGGCCCGGTGAACCTGACCGCGCCCAGCCCGGTCACCAACGCCGAGTTCACCCGGACGGTCGGGCACGCGCTGCACCGCCCCGCGCCGTGGATCGCGCCCGCGTTCGCGTTGAAGGCGGTGCTGGGCGAGGTCGCCGAGGAGGGCCTGCTGGCCGGGCAGCGCGCGGTGCCCAGGGTGCTGGAGCAGCGCGGCTTCCAGTTCCTGCACCCGGCGCTGGGGGCCGCCGTCGCGGCGGCCGTCGACGGGTGATGAGCGTGCTGGTCGGCGTCGTGCTGGCGCTGGCCTCGGTGGTCCTGGGCTTCACCGTCCGGCACGAGCCGCCGGGCGTCGACCGGGGTCTGCACCTGGCCGCGGTCGACCTGGGCCCGAACTTCGTGCACTCGGCGGCGGTGGTGAGCTTCGTGCTCAGCCCCGGCCTGGCCACGATCGCGCTGCTGTCGCTGGGGCTGCGCGCGCTGCTGGCGCGGGACGCTCTGGTGGCGCGGTCCGCCGTGCTGCTCGCCGCCTGCTGGGCGACGGTGCTGGCGCGGTACGCCTACCAGCGGGTCCGGCCGATCGAGTTCCCGAAGTGGGCGTACCCGAGCGGGCACGTCACGGCGGTGACGTCGATCGCGTTCACCGGCGTGGTGCTGTGCGCGTGGCTGGCGCGCCGGCACCTCAGGCTCGCGGTCGCGCTGGCCTGCGCGGCGGTGGTGGTGACCGCGGCCAGCCGGGTCGTGCTGGAGATGCACTGGTTCACCGACACGGTCGGCGCCGTGCTGGCCGTGGTGGGGGTGGGTCTGGTCGTCGCCCGCGCCCTGCGGTTGCTGCCGGTGGGCGTAATGTCGAGACGTGAGCAGTCTTGACCTTTCCTGCCGCACCTCGACGGAACCGATCGAGGTGCGCGAGCTGGGCACCATCGACTACTTGGCCGCGTGGGACCTGCAGCGGGAGCTCGCCGAGTCCCGCGCGGACGGCGCGGTCGGCGACACGATGCTGCTGCTGGAGCACCCTCCGGTCTACACCTGCGGTCGGCGCACCGAGCCCGAGGAGCGGCCGAGGGGCGGCGACACCCCGGTCATCGACGTCGACCGGGGCGGGAAGATCACCTGGCACGGGCCGGGCCAGCTGGTGGGTTACCCGATCGTGGGGCTGGCCGAGCCGCTGGACGTCGTGCAGTACGTCCGCAGGCTGGAGCAGGCCCTGATCCACGTGTGCGACCAGCTCGGCGTGCGCACGGGACGGGTGGAGGGCCGCAGCGGCGTGTGGATCGCGGCCGACGACAAGGGCGGCGAGCGCAAGGTCGCGGCGATCGGCATCCGGGTGCAGCGCGGCGTCACGATGCACGGGTTCGAGATCAACTGCAACGCCGACCTGGCCGCGTTCGGCGACATCATCCCGTGCGGGATCAGGGACGCCGGGGTGGCGTCGCTGTCGCACGAGCTGGGTCGGGACGTGACCGTGGCCGAGGTGCTGCCGCTGGCCCGCGACGCGGTCGTCGACGCGTTGAACGGCGACCTGCCGCTGACCGACCGGACGCTGGTGCGCGAGCAGCCGGTGGCGGCGGGCGTGACCTTCGCGGTGCGCACCGGCTGACAAGCACGACCCCTCCCCTCTAGTATTCCGTAATTCCGGACCACCAGAGGGGAGATCCGTCGTGCTCCTGACCCGACGGCGCCTTTTCCACGCGTGCGGGGTGGCGGGCGCGGTCGCGCTGCTACCTGCCGCGACCGCCACCGCCGAACCGAGCACCACCGAACCGGAGGACTGGCTCGCCTGGTTCCGCGCCCACCGGCAGCACGTCGCCGTGGTGCTGGACGACGGCCGGGGCGGCCGGTTCGCGCACCGGGCGCACGAGCGGCAGCCGCTGGCGTCGGCGGTGAAGGTCGTGCACCTGGCCGCGTACGCGAAGGCCGTCGACCTCGGCCTGGTCCGGCCGGACGAGCAGGTGCGGGTCGGCGACTGGGAGCAGTACTACCTGGGCCTGGACGGCGGCGCGCACCAGGCGGCCCTGACCGCGCTGGGCATCCCGTTCGCCAACGGCGTCACGGCCGACGACCCGAACCACCGGGTCACCCTGGACGACCTGGCCGCCGCGATGATCCGGCAGAGCGACAACGCGGCCACCGACTTCCTGCGGCACCGGCTGGGCGAGGGGTTGGTCCGGGCCACCGCGGCGAGGTGGCCGACCCTGGAGGCGCCGGAGATCCTGGCGGAGGTCCTGCACTTCGTGCTCGGCCGCCGGGTGAGCGTGCGGCGGTACCTGAGCGACCCGCAGCTGCAGCTGGAGGTGATCGGGCGGTTCCCCGACATCCCGAAGACCTACGAGGGCCAGCGGCCGTGGGCGCGCGGCACGTGGGCGGGCACGGCGGCGGCGCTGAACCGGGCGCACCGGGCGCTGACCGAGGTCCCGCTCGCCCGCGACCACCTCGAACACGGCTACCGGACACCACCGGATGTGGCGGGTGTGGCGGGCATCGGGTTCAAGGGCGGTTCGCTGCCGGGGATCGTCACCCTGGGGTTCAGCGTGCGCTGGGAGGACGGCCGCGTCGGCAGCGCCGCGGTGCTGACCGAGGAGGTCGACGAGCCGTGGTCCGGCCGCGCCGGCGAGCTGGTGCGGCTGGTCCTGGACGCCCTGCTGGAGCCCGCTGCGCTGCGGAGATTCCACACGACGCTCTCGTAGGATGACCGCGGTGGACCTGGTGCAGCGACTTGCCGAGCTGGAACAGCGCGTGGCCGCGTTGGAGGGCGACGTGCGGGAGGTCCCGCTGCCCGGGACCGAGGACGACGGCGGCGCGTTCGGCTACGGCGGTCAGGTCGCCCTCGCGGACGGCCGGGTCTCGTGGCGGATCGACGTGACGCCGGAGCGCGCGCTGTCGTTGCCGGACCGGCCGCGGATCGAGGTGCTGTCCGCGCTGGCCCACCCGGTGCGGGTCGACCTGGTCCGCACGCTGCTGGCGCAGGGCGCGCAGCCCGCGACGGCGTTGCAGGAGGCGGCCCGGCTCGGGTCGACCGGCCAGCTGTACCACCACCTCAAGGCGCTGACCGCGTCCGGCGTGGTGGAGCAGGACAAGCGCGGGAGCTACCGGCTGCGGCCGGAGGCCACCGTCCCCGTGCTCGTCCTGCTCACCGCCGCGTCGGACGTCGCCGGTCAGCTGCGCGGCTGAAGCCCGCCCTCAGCCGCGCAGCTGGGGCGCGACCGAGGCGGCGATCAGCTCCACGTGGTCGAGGTCGGCCAGGTCGAGGACCTGGAGGTAGGCGCGGCTGATGCCGGTCCTCTCCCGCCACGAGCCGAGCACGTCCACCACCTCGTCGGGCGTGCCGGCCAGGCCGTCCCGCCGCAGCTCCCCGACCTCGCGGCCGATGGCGGCGGCCCGGCGGGCGATCTCGGCGTCGTCCCGCCCGACGCACACCACGAGCGCCGCCGAACGGGTGATCCCGGCCGGGTCGCGGCCGATCTCGGCGCACGCCGCGTCGACCCGGGCGAGCACGTCGACCGCGGTGTCCACGCCGACGAACGGCAGGTTGAACTCGTCGGCGAACCTCGCCGCGAGCGCGGGCGTCCGCTTGCGGCCCTTGCCGCCGACCAGCACCGGGATCTTCCCGGCCGGCTTGGGCAGCGCGGGCGAGTCGGCCAGCCGGTAGTGCTTGCCGGCGAAGTCGTAGGTCTGCCCGGCCGGGGTGCCCCACAGGCCGGTGACGATCTCCAGCTGCTCCTCGTACCGCTCGAAGCGCTCGACCGTGGACGGGAACGGCAGGCCGTACGCGGTGTGCTCGGCCTCGTACCAGCCCGCGCCCAGGCCGAACTCGACCCGGCCACCGGACATCCGGTCGACCTGCGCCACCGAGATGGCCAGCGGGCCGGGGTGGCGGAACGTCGCGGCGGTCATCAGCGTGCCGAGCCGGATGGTCTCGGTGTCCCTGGCCAGCCCGGCGAGGGTGATCCAGGCGTCGGTCGGGCCGGGCAGGCCGTCGCCGTCACCCATCTTGAGGTAGTGGTCGGAGCGGAAGAACGCGCCGTAGCCGGCGGCCTCGGCGGTGCGCGCCACGGCCAGCAGCTCGTCGTAGGAGGCCCCCTGCTGAGGCTCGGTGAAGATCCGGAGTTCCACCGCGCCAACGCTAGTCGGCAGGGCGGCCGGGCCGCGATCCGAGCGGCGTGACGACGGCTAGCGGCGGCGTGACCTCGACCGCTTCGCCTCCGGGGGCGGTGCGACCGGGCCTGGCGCCCCGGGCGCGACCCGCAGGCCCTCGACCACCCGCACGATCGTGCGCTCGACCTCGACGCTGGCCTTGCGCGGCTCGGACGCGGCGGCGATCGTGCTTGCGCCCGCCGACAGCGCGCCGAACAGCAGCCTGCTCATCGTCTCCACCGGCAGCTGCTCCAGCTCGCCGGAGGTCACCAGCACCTCGATGGTGGAGCGCAGCAGGCCGTAGCTGAAGTGCTCCTCGGCCTCGCGCCACCGCTCCCAGCCCATTACCACCGGCGCCTCGTGGATGACGATCCGCTGGTAGGCGGGCTCCAGGCAGGTGCGGACGTACGCGCGCAGGCCCGCGATGGCGGTCTCCCACGGGTCGCCGGGCGCGCTGACGATCTCGCCGAGCTTGTGCACGAACTCGGTCTCGACCGCGTCGAAGGCGGCCTCGAACAACGCCTGCTTGCCGCTGAAGTGGTGGTAGAGCGCGCCCTTGGTGAGCCGGGCCCGCTTGGCCACCTCGTCCAGCGACGTGCCCGCGTACCCCCGTTTGGTGAACAGCTCCACGGCGCTGTCCACGAGGGCGCGCCTCGTGGACTCCGAGTACTCCAACCGCCTCGACCGCACTGTCACCACGTTCACAACCGTACGACATACCGGCGGTACGTACCCGTGGTATGTTCGGCTCATCGGCCATACCGGCGGTATGCGAAAGACCTGAGGTATGACGCCGGTCACCACGAGACGGAGGGCGTGATCATGGGCTGGTCCGACTTCTACCGGCGGCGCGACGCTCTGGACGCCGTGCTCCGGGCCGCGGCGGCGGACCCCGCGGCCCCCCTGGCGTTCGACCGCGACCTGTTCACCGCCGACGAACTGCTCCTGGCCCTGCACCACCGCTGGTCGCACCAGCTCACCGGGCGGCTCGGCGCGGCGCTGGAGGACGGCGACGACGACCGGGTGGAGATCGTCGCGCGCACGTGGCGCGCGCTGGCCGCCGAGCAGCCGGTGCTGCGCGCGGTGCTGGACGCGCACCTGACGTCGACCGAGGCCGTCGAGGGCGAGCAGCGCCTGCTGGCGCTCACCGCGGGCCTGGCCGAGCTGTCCGAGCCCGCCGCGGAGGTCGCCCGCGTCGGCGCGGCGTTCGTGAACCTGATCCGCACCCGTCCGGCCGCCGTCGTGCCCGGCAGGCGCCGCGGACTCGCCAAGAGCGCCTGACCACCTGTAGGTGTTGAGCATGCCGAAGTGGATTGCCCGGAAGTGGGACACCGCCGACATCCCCGACCAGCACGGGCGCACCGCGCTGGTCACCGGGGCCAACTCCGGCCTCGGCCTGCGCACCGCCGAGGTGCTGGCCGAGAAGGGCGCGCACGTCCTGCTCGCCTGCCGCTCCCCCGAACGCGGCCAGCGCGCGCTGGACCGCGTCCTCGCGACCGGCGCCAAGGCCGAACTGGTGCCGCTGGACCTGGCCGACCTGTCGTCGGTCCGCGCGGCCGCCGCGCTGGTCCGCGAGCGCACCGGTGACGCGCTGGACGTGCTGGTCAACAACGCGGGCGTGATGGCGGTGCCGCTGGGGCGCACCGCCGACGGCTTCGAGCGCCAGTTCGGCACCAACCACCTCGGCCACGCCGCGCTGACGTGGCTGCTCATGCCCGCGCTGCGCACGAGGCCGGGCGCGCGCGTGGTCACCGTGTCCAGCCTGGCCCACCAGGCCGGTCGGCTCGACCTGGCCGACCCGAACTACGAGGCGCGCAAGTACACCGCGTGGGGCGCCTACGGCCAGTCCAAGCTGGCCAACCTGCTGTTCGCCAGGGAGCTGGACCGGCGCACCAGGGCCGCGGGCCTGGACGTGACGTCCGTCGCCGCGCACCCCGGCATCACCGCCACCGAGCTGAGCGCCAACATGGCGCGGGCCCGCGGCAACCCGCTGCTCGGCCTCGGCACGAAGATCAGCGACTTCTTCTCGCAGTCGGTCCAGGTCGGGGCGTTGCCGCAGCTCTACGCGGCGACGTCGCCGGACGTCGAACCGGGCGGTTACTACGGGCCGGACGGCTTCCGCGGCACGCGCGGCCACCCGACGCGGGTCGGGTCCACCACGGCCGCCCGCGACGACCTCGCGGCCAGCCGGTTGTGGGACTTGACGGCCAAGCTCACGGCCGTCGCACCGGACCCCTCGTGACGTAGGGTTGAGGCCGTGACCGTCGTACCTGAAGGTCGGAAGCTGCTGCGGCTGGAAGTCCGCAACAGCCAAACGCCCATCGAGAAGAAGCCCTCGTGGATCAAGACCAAGGCGAAGATGGGCCCCGAGTACCGGGAGCTCAAGGGCCTGGTCAAACGCGAGGGCTTGCACACGGTGTGCGAAGAAGCCGGTTGTCCCAACATCTACGAGTGCTGGGAAGACCGCGAGGCCACCTTCCTCATCGGTGGCGAGCAGTGCACCCGACGCTGCGACTTCTGCCAGATCGACACCGGCAAGCCCGCCGACCTCGACCGCGATGAACCGCGGCGGGTGGCGGAGTCCGTGCAGGCCATGGGCCTGCGCTACTCGACCGTGACCGGCGTGGCCCGGGACGACCTGGAGGACGGCGGGGCCTGGCTGTACGCCGAGACCGTCCGCCGCATCCACGAGATCAACCCGGGCACCGGCGTCGAGCTGCTGATCCCGGACTTCAACGCGGTGCCCGAGCAGCTGGCCGAGGTGTTCTCGTCGCGGCCCGAGGTGCTGGCGCACAACCTGGAGACCGTGCCGCGCATCTTCAAGCGCATCCGGCCGGGGTTCCGCTACGAGCGGTCCCTGGAGGTCATCACCGCCGCCCGCGAGGCCGGCCTGGTGACCAAGTCCAACCTGATCCTGGGCATGGGCGAGACGCCGGACGAGGTCACCGAGGCGCTGAGCGACCTGCACGACGCCGGCTGCGAGATCATCACGATCACGCAGTACCTGCGGCCCTCGCCCCGGCACCACCCGGTGGAGCGCTGGGTGAAGCCGGAGGAGTTCGTGGCGCACAAGGAGACCGCCGAGGGCATCGGGTTCTCCGGCGTCATGGCCGGTCCCCTGGTCCGCTCGTCCTACCGCGCCGGGCGGCTGTACGCGCAGGCCGTGCAGAAGCGCGGCGACGTGCTGCCGGAGAACCTGCGCCACCTGCTCGAAGCCGGTGGCGCGGCGCAGGAGATCACCTCACTGCTGTCGTCCCGCTGAGGGTTCGTCGACCACCACGCCGTCCAGCGCCCGGACGTAGTCCGCTCCGAACGCGCTGGACGGCGTGTGCGCGCCCGGGGTCGCCTCCTGGAGGCGTTGGACGGCCCTGATCACCGAGTCGGCGGTGAGGTCGTAGGCGTTCGGACCGGTGAGCGCGGCCCGGACCCGGTTGCCGTCGGCGTCCCACACCTCGCCGAACACCTCGCAGCGCGTCTTCGCCCTGGTGGCCTCGCTCGGCCCGCCGATGCGCTTGACCACCGCCCGGCCCAGCTTCTGGGCCAGGCCCGTGCGCAGCAGCGGCGCGGTGACCGGCTGGAGCTTGCCCAGCAGGGCGGGGAACGCGGTGAACGTGGTGATGTTCGGGATGCCGGTGGACCGGTAGGCCGTGCTGACGTCGCCCCACGGGATCGCGCCGACGTCGCGGGGCCGGTCGCGGAAGTGCGCCGTCCGCCGCCGGTGACCGAGCGGGACGCCGCGGATCACGCCGTCGACCCTGGCCCGACCGCCCCCGCCCGAGCCCTCGACGGCCGTCCGCGCCGTGCCCGTGCTGGCGCCGCCCTGGACCAGGAACGCGAGGTCGAGGTGGGTGGCCGTGGGCAGGGCGGCGTGCAGCATGGCGGCCAGGCAGTCGGTGGGGACGACGTCGAACCCGGCGCCGGGCAGCAGCACCACGCCGGCGGCCTTCGCGTCGGCGTCGCGCCGGCCCACCGCCTCGAAGACGTCGATCTCGCCGGTGATGTCGAGGTAGTGGGTCCCGCTGGTGAGGCACGCGTCCACCATCGGGCCGGAGGTGGCCGAGAACGGGCCGGCGCAGTGCGCGACCGCGTCCACGTCCCGGAGCGCCTTCGCAGCGTCCTCAAGGGCGAAGACGCGGTGCTCCAGGCCCAGTCGCTCGGCCAGGGGGCGCACCTTCGCCTCGTCGCGCCCGGCCAGCACCGGTCGCAGTCCCCGTCGCACCGCCAGCTCGGCGACGAGCGTGCCGGTGAACCCGTTGGCGCCGTAGATCATCCACGTCATGGGGTAGAAGCTACTCGCAGGTAGCTACCCGGACGACCTCCGCCGCACCACGAGGCTCCCGACCACGAGCAACAACCCCACCACGGCGACCGGGGCGGCCCACGCCAACCGCTCCAACCGCAGCCGTCCGCAGATCTCGACGAACGCCGCGCCCTCCGCCTCGACCCCGACCCGGTCGAACCCCATCCCCGCGCCGTTGCCGCAGGAGATCGGGAGGCCCGACGGGGAGTCGGTGGTCAGGGGCAGCAGCACGATCAGCAGACCGGCCAGGAAGAACGCGACACCGACCACCGCGGTGACGACCCTGGGCGACATGTGAGGAAGTTACGTCTTCGGCGGGCTCCGGCATAGGGGCACGTCCCAGTTGGCAACCCCCGCCCGACCATCCGGCCCATCGGGGACCGCAGGTCCACAAGGGCAAAACCGGGGGATGAACGGCACACCCAGAGCGCCGAACGGCAGCCTTTATCACTCCGCAGATCAGCCAAACAGATCACACGACCAGTGGTTCGTCACCAACGGTAGTGATTTTCCGAGTCACCGGGAATTGCCGTCTTTCCACAAACGCTTGCGTCACACGATCGAGTGAATAATCGCCCCGCCGGGGCGCTGACCACGGACTTCCCGCCGGGTTGTCGAAGATCACCGCTGGCCCCGAAGAAGGAACCGTTCGCCGACCGGGCGTTTCGAGTGACCCGATCAGTCGTTGCGGTGCGCCACACTGATTACAGCGTCACCGAACAACGACGCGAACGAAACCGGGCATGTGAACGCGGCCTCCTGCGCGAACAGGAGACCGCGTGCGTCCCACCCGTCTCCGTGGCCTCAGAAACCAGAAGAACGTTCGGAGGAACAACTGTTGAGTCTAGAGTTGTCCCCTTGGTCCCGACCAGGGGTCGAGCAGGCACATCCGAGTGATGGTGCGGCTACACCCGTTCGGCGCAGCCTCCCCGTGCACCGACTGCCGTCCGCGCACCGGTCGCCGACCGCGCCGCGAGGGGTTACCGGGACCGGACCGGCCGCACCGCAGCCGCCGACCGGCGCCCACCGCCTGCCGACCGTCGCCGCCCTCCACCACCGGGTCCGGGTCCTGCTCGGCCTGGCCGTGCTCGGCGCGCTGGTGGTGCTGCTCGCGCTGGGCGCGCAAGCGGTCGTGCCCCTGGCCGTCTGCGCCGCGGCCGCCGCGACGACCTACCTCCTGCCGCCCGTGCGCTTCGCCGCCTAGCGGCACGCGGGCAACGACCTGAAGGGGCACCTGTGACGTTGTGGCTGGAACTCGCCACGGCAACGCTGCAAGCAGCGGTCGCGGCACTGGGCGTGGCGTCGGCGGTCAGGCGGGCACGCCGACCACCTCGGCTCGACGAGGACTGACCGAGCACGCGGAAGCACCTCCCGGCCGCCGATCCGCGCGGCGACGCGGCCGGGAGGTGTTCGCACTTGATGGACCACCCGGCCCACTCGGGGCGAGCGGATGTCGTCGCGCGCCGAACGGTCCCGCGGCTGCCGAATCCGACCGGCCGGGCCATTCACGGCGCCGGCAATTTCAGGAACTCTTCAGGTCTCGATCACTGAGAAAGAGGATAATCACTCTATCGAGTGACTTGTTCCCTCGCGCCTCCACCCGATCCGCCCAATACCCCACCCCGCCGGGCACGAACAGCGGTCTTCGCACTTCAACGCCCGCCTAAAACCGTCTCCGCCGCTGGGCTCAAGCCACTCGCCGCTCGCCGACCGAGTCGGCTGTTCCACCCGTTCGTGGGTCATGGTCGATGCACCGAACGAACTCTTCCCACCGTTCCGCCGCGCATGAGAAGGAGTTCCAGCCCACCGTGAACGCCATCGAGGACGACACACTGCTGACCGCCCTGGAACGCCGCCTGGCCGCCGCTCTCGGCGGCAGCACCCGCTTCGGCCGCCTGGCCCTGCGCTGGCCGACCGCCGCCCGGCGCCGGGCCGCCGACACGGTCGCGTTCCGCACCAACGACGTGGGCGGCTACGGCCCGGTGCCCCTCGACCGGAGCTTGGACGTCACCGTCATCACCACCCGGTTCGCCAAGATCCCGGAGTTCGCCCGCACCGACGAGCTCAAGCAGTCCCGCCTGATCCCCTGCGCCGACCAGGAGCGCGAGGAACTGCTGACCGCCCCGATCCCGATGGACCACTGGCTGACCTTCGAGACCACCGTCGCGGGCCGGTCCTACCACCTCCACGAGGGCCGCTGGCACGAGACCGGGCCGTCCCGGAGCGGCTACGCCCGGCCGACGAACGCCACCTCGCCGGACCCGAAGCCGGGCCGCAGGGTGATCTGGAGCTCGACGGGCTGGGCGCCGACGGCGCAGACCACGTCGTAGGCGAAGGCCACGCCACAGGGGCGGGTCTTGCCGGGCAGCCACGAGCACCGGGTGCGGGGCTGCACCCCCGCACCGGGCGCAGTGGGCGCGGCAGGGTTCGAACCTGCGACCGCTCGGGTGTAAACCGAGTGCTCTTCCGCTGAGCTACGCGCCCCCGAAGTGCCGGCGGGACCCGGCCGGCGACAGAAGGTATCAGGCCAGGGCGGCCACGGCCTTCTTCCACGCCTCCTGGTCACGGGGTTCGCCAGGGGCGTTCACCTCGGCGTAGCGGACCACGCCGGTGGTGTCGATCAGGAACGTGCCGCGGTTGGCCAGGCCGGCCTTCTCGTTGAACACGCCGTACGCCCGCGCGACCTGCCCGTGCGGCCAGAAGTCGGACAGCAGCGGGAACTGGTAGCCCTCCTGGGCGGCCCACGCCTTCAGGCTGAACGGTGTGTCCACGGACACACCGACGACCTGCACGTTCCCGTCCTCGTACGCCGCCAGCTCGTCGCGCACCTGGCACAGCTCACCGGTGCAGATGCCGCTGAACGCGAACGGGTAGAAGACCAGCAGGACGTTGCGCTCGCCGCGGAACGAGGAGAGCGTCACGGGCTGCTTGTTGTAGTCGCTGAGCGTGAAGTCCGGTGCCTGCGCGCCGACCTCGACCATGACGAACCCCCCACCGACACCCGGACGGACCGGACCGGATCAGCGCAACCCGAAGAACGGGCTCACCCGTCGGGGAGCCCGCCGTCGAGCCTAGGGCATGGCGGTCGACGTGCGCGCCGCGACCGGCGGCCGGCGACCACCGCAGCGGCCGGCGGCCGGTGGTCAGCGCTTCGTCTTGGCCGACTTCGGGGACACGAGCCTGGTCGCCGACCAGTCACCGCTCACGTTGATGTTGGAGGTCTGGGCGAGCCCCGCGGTGCTCACGGCCTCGGCGATGTCACTCGGCTCGACGTGACCGGCCCGACCGGTCTTCGGCGTCAGCACCCAGATCACGCCGTCGTCGGCCAGGCCTGTGGTGGCGTTGATCAAGGCGTCGGCGAGGTCGCCGTCCTCCTCGCGCCACCACAGCAGGACCACGTCCATGACCTCGTCGGAGTCCTCATCGAGCAGATCACCGCCCACCCGCTCCTCGATCGCGGCGCGCAGGTCGTCGTCGACGTCCTCGTCCCAGCCGATCTCCTGGACCACGTTGCCCGGTTCGATCCCGAGCCTGTCGGCGACACCGATCTTGCCGGCGTCTTCCGCGGCGACCACGGCTTCCACTCCTCCAAGTACACAAGAGCGGCAGCCGGGGTACGACTGCCGCGCGATGTCACTACCAGTCGCGGCTAGCGAACACTGTCAGCCCCGCCACGCGCAACCGTAAGAGCCAAGACACGCCGCATCGGGTACCCCCGGATGCAGTCCTCCGAACGGATGAGGCACGCTCTACACACCTCCTATCCGCGCGCGCGAGAGACACGATCCAGAACTACTCACCGGTAGCGGTGACGGGAACGCGTTCGTGCGGCGACCATGGAGTCAGCAGACACCGGAACGAGGAGATCCCTTGGCCCCGCAGAACACCCCCGAGCGGGTACGCGTCATCCGTGACGGTCTGGCCGCCCACCTCCCGGACATCGACCCGGAGGAGACCGCGGAGTGGCTGGAGTCGTTCGACGCCGCGCTCAAGGGCGGCGGGCAGCAGCGCGCCCGCTACCTGATGCTGCGGCTGCTCGAGCGGGCCAGGGAGAGCCACGTCGGCGTCCCCTCGCTGACCAGCACGGACTACGTGAACACCATCCCCACCGAGCGCGAGCCGTGGTTCCCCGGCGACGAGGAGGTGGAGCGCCGCTACCGGGCCTGGATCCGGTGGAACGCGGCGATGACGGTGCACCGCGCGCAGCGGCCCGGCGTCGGCGTCGGCGGGCACATCTCGACCTACGCGTCGTCGGCGAGCCTCTACGAGGTCGGCTTCAACCACTTCTTCCGGGGCAAGGACCACCCCGGCGGCGGCGACCACGTGTTCATCCAGGGCCACGCCTCCCCCGGCGTCTACGCCCGCGCCTTCCTCGAGGGCCGGCTGAGCGCCGACCAGCTCGACGGCTTCCGCCAGGAGTTCTCGCACGCCGGACCGGGTGGCGGCCTGCCGTCGTACCCGCACCCGCGGCTGATGCCGGACTTCTGGGAGTTCCCCACCGTGTCCATGGGCCTCGGCCCGATGAACGCGATCTACCAGGCGCGGTTCAACCGCTACCTGCACGACCGCGGCATCAAGGACACCTCCGACCAGCAGGTCTGGGCGTTCCTCGGCGACGGCGAGATGGACGAGCCGGAGTCGCGCGGCCTGCTCCAGGTCGCGGCGAACGAGCAGCTGGACAACCTGAACTTCGTGGTCAACTGCAACCTGCAGCGCCTCGACGGCCCGGTCCGCGGCAACGGCAAGATCATCCAGGAGCTGGAGTCGTTCTTCCGCGGCGCGGGCTGGAACGTCATCAAGGTCATCTGGGGCCGTGAGTGGGACACCCTGCTGCACGCCGACCGCGACGGCGCGCTGGTCAACCTGATGAACACCACGCCGGACGGCGACTACCAGACGTACAAGGCCAACGACGGCGCGTACGTCCGGGAGCACTTCTTCGGCCGCGACCCGCGGACGAAGGACCTGGTCCTGCCGATGACCGACGACGAGGTGTGGAACCTCAAGCGCGGCGGCCACGACTACCGCAAGGTCTACGCGGCCTACAAGGCGGCGGTGGAGCACCACGGCCAGCCGACGGTCATCCTCGCCAAGACCATCAAGGGCTACGGCCTGGGCCCGCACTTCGCGGCGCGCAACGCCACGCACCAGATGAAGAAGATGACCCACGAGGACCTGAAGCTCTTCCGGGACAGCCTGCGCATCCCGATCGAGGACAAGGACCTGGACCCGTACCTGCCGCCGTACTACCACCCCGGCGAGGACTCCCCGGAGATCCAGTACCTGCAGGAGCGGCGCAAGCAGCTCGGCGGGTACGTGCCGGAGCGGCGGACCAAGTCCAAGGCGCTGGTGCTGCCCGGCGACAAGGTCTACGACGTGATCAAGCGCGGCTCGGGCAAGCAGGAGGTCGCCACCACGATGGCGTTCGTCCGGCTGGTCCGCGACCTGGCCAAGGACCCGGAGATCGGCAGCCGGATCGTGCCGATCATCCCGGACGAGGCGCGCACGTTCGGCATGGACTCGATGTTCCCGGCGCAGAAGATCTACAACCCGAACGGGCAGATGTACACCTCCGTGGACGCCCAGCTGATGCTGGCGTACAAGGAGAGCGAGCAGGGCCAGATCCTGCACGAGGGCATCAACGAGGCCGGTTCGACGGCGTCGTTCACCGCGGCGGGCACGTCGTACGCCACGCACGGCGAGCCGATGATCCCGATCTACATCTTCTACTCGATGTTCGGCTTCCAGCGGACCGGCGACGGCCTGTGGGCGGCGGCGGACCAGATGGCGCGCGGTTTCGTGCTCGGCGCGACGGCCGGCCGCACCACGCTGACCGGTGAGGGCCTGCAGCACGCGGACGGGCACTCGCTGCTGCTCGCGCACACCAACCCCGCGGTGGTGGCGTACGACCCGGCGTGGTCGTTCGAGGTGGCGCACATCGTCCGGGACGGCCTGCGGCGGATGTACGGCGAGAACGCCGAGAACATCTTCTACTACATGACCGTCTACAACGAGCCGTACCAGCAGCCGGCCGAGCCGGAGGGCTTGGACGTCGAGGGCCTGCTCAAGGGTCTTTACCGGTACCAGGCGGCGTCCTCGCAGAGCGGTCCGCGGGTGCAGCTGCTCGCGTCCGGCGTGGCGATGCCGTGGGCGATCAACGCGCAGCGCATGCTCGCCGAGGAGTGGGGCGTGCAGGCGGACGTGTGGTCCGCGACGTCGTACTCGGAGCTGCGGCGCGAGGCGGTCGAGGTCGACCGGCACAACCTGCTGCACCCCGACCAGGAACCGCGCGTGCCGTACGTCACGCAGGCGCTGGCGGGCGCGGCCGGCCCGGTGGTGGCGGTGTCGGACTGGATGAGCGCCGTGCCGGACCTGATCCGGCCGTACGTGCCGACCGACATGACCACGCTGGGCACCGACGGGTTCGGGTTCTCCGACACCCGGCCGGCGGCGCGGCGGCACTTCCTGGTCGACGCCGAGTCGGTCGTGGTCGCCACCCTGGCCGCGCTGGCCAAGCGCGGTGAGATCCAGCAGTCGCTGGTGGTGCAGGCGGCCCGGAAGTACAAGATCGACGACGTCGGCGCGGCGGGCCCGTCCACCTCGGACGCCGGCCTGGCCTGATCGCACGACACCTCCTCGGGGGCGGTTCCGGCGCCGGAACCGCCCCCGAGGTGTGTCCGCAGTAATGCGGCTGCCAGCGGAAATGCCCACCTCCCCGGTGCGGCGCGTGATCCAGCGCATAGACTTGGCGGACAAACCCGGCGTTCCAACGAGGGGTCGGCTTGGGGACGCAGCCGCAGCACGCGGTGCACCGCACCGTGGTGGTCGTGGACGTGGTCGCGTTCAGCGGGCGGCCTCGGTTGCCGCAGGAGGAGATCCGACGCGGGCTCTACGCGGCGCTGGCGTCCGCCTTCGACGACAGCGGGCTGGACTGGTCGGCCGTCCACCACGAGGACCGCGGCGACGGCGTGTTCGTGCTGGTGCCCGCCGACGCGCCCAAGAGCCGGGTGGTCGGCGGCCTGCCGCACGCCCTGCTCGGCGAGCTGCGCCGGTACAACGCCAGCCGCAACGAGGACGCCCGGCTGCGGCTGCGGATGGCGGTCACCGCGGGCGAGGTGCAGCACGACGAGCACGGCGTGGTCGGCGACGAGGTGACGCTGGCGTTCCGGCTGCTCGACTCGGACCCGGTGCGGACCGCGCTGCAGCGGTCGACCGCGCTGATCGCGCTGATCGTCTCCGACCGGATCCACGACGAGGTGGTCCGGCCCGACCCGGCGATGGAGCCGGACTCGTTCCGCCGGGTCGACGTGCACGTCAAGGAGGTCCGCGGGCACGCCTGGCTGCACGTGCCGAGCACCGGCGCGCCGCCGCCGGCGGCCGATCGCCGCCCGCCCCGGCACCGCAGGAAGCGCCGCGAGGAGCGCCGCGAGCCGCGCTGGGCGCCCGTGCTGCTGGTGGCGCCGCTGCTGTTCGTCGGCGTCACGAACGGCGCCGGGGCCGCGCCGCCGGGCGTGCCGCCCTGCCCTCCCCCGGTGCAGCTGAACGTGGTGGTGTCGGCGGAGAAGGAGGAGGTCGTCCGCTCGCTCCTGCTGGAGCTGGAGGACGACTCCGGCCGGCACAACGAGCTGGGCTGCAAGGAGTTCAACTCGCTGGTGTACACCGGCGGGTCCGCCGAGGCGACGGCCGGCGCGCTGGGCCGGGGCTGGCAGCCGAGCGACCTGGTGGACGTCGGCGCCGAGCCGCACGTGTGGCTGCCGGACACCACCGCCGAGGTCGAGGCGGTGCGGGCGGCGCTGCTGGAGCGCACCGACGTGCGGCTGCACCTGCGCCGGCAGGTGGCGGTGTCGCCGGTGGTGCTCGGCGCGTCGGCGGAGCTGGCCGCGCAGATCGCGCCGGACGGCGAGTTCGACTGGCAGCACGTGCGGCGGCCGGCCGCGGTGGACGCGTCGTCCGGTTCGGGCGTGATCGCGGCCGCCGCGCTGGCGCGGGCCGGGTTGGGCGGGCTGGACCTGTCCGGTCCGGGCGTGCCGCGCGCGCTGCACGACATCACCCGGCGCACGACCACCGCGGCGCCGTGCGTCGGCGACGTGGCGCTGGTCGGGTCGGAGAAGGCGGTGGCGGGCGCCGAGGGCTGCCGGGTGCTCTACCCGAAGGACGGCGCGCTGGTGCTGGACCACCCGTTCGTCGAGGTGGAGCGGCCGAACCGGCCGCCCAACCAGCGGCGGCTGCGGATCGTGGACCGGTTCCTGGAGCACCTGGTCTCGGCTCCCGCCCAGGAGCAGTTCAAGCGGGCCGACTTCCGCGACGTGGCCTGGAACGTCGGTCCCCGGACCGGACCGGGCGTCCGCCCCGACCGGCCGCGCACGCTGCCCGTCCAGCCGGACGTGCGGGCCGTGCGCGACGCGTGGCAGGCGGCGAGCAGGCAGCGGCGGATCGGGATCGCCGGGGACGGCTCGGCCGACGCGGACCGGTTCGCCGACGAGGTGCGGCGGCTGGCCGGCCCGCGGGACGAGGTGGTCGACCTGCCGCTGTCGGAGGGCGTGGCCGAGGAGGGCTTCGGCCGGGGCGCGAACGTCGTGGTGCTGCTGTCGGCGACGCCGATCGCCCCACTCTCGAAGGGCGTCAGCGGCCCCGTACGGGTGGTGGCGATCGGGTTCGGTGACGGGGCGTGCGCGCCCTCAACGGCTCTCTACGCCGCCGCGACGGCCCACGGCGGTCTCTGCCACCAGATCGGTGGATCGAACGGTTCCGGCGGCGCTGAGGGCCGGGAACGCGCCCTGGACGACATCGCGCGCGCCGCGTGGGGAGGCTGACGTGATCCGAGTGCTCGTGCCGCTGCTGGTGCTCCTGGCCGGCTGCGCTCCCCCGGTCGAGGACGGGGCGAAGGACGGGACCGGGCCGATCACGTTCGTGGAGAGCCACGACATCACTGCGGGCGGCCAGGTGGCGAAGATGGTCGACCGCTGGAACGAGCGCGCCAGCCCGCGCGAGCAGGTGTCGTTCGTGGAGATGCCGGGTTCCACCGACGCGCACCGCGCCCACCTGACCGCCCGCGCCCAGGACCTGGCGGGCGTGCGCGACAGCGCGGAGTGCTACGACGTGATCGCCGTCGACAACGTGTGGACGGCCGAGTTCGCCGCCGCCGGGCACCTGGTGCCGCTGGACCCGGCGGAGTTCGGCGTCGACCGGATGCTGCCGCAGGCGGTGGCGGCGGCCGGGTCGCCGGGCGACGAGCGGCTGTGGGCGGTCCCGTGGCGCAGCGACGCCGGGCTGCTCTACTACCGCAAGGACGTGCTCGACGGCGAGGGCGAGCGCCCGCCGACGACGTGGGCCGAGCTGAGGCGGCAGGCGGTCGAGATCGCGCCGCGGCACGAGCTCCAGGGTTACGTGGGCCAGTTCAAGCGGTACGAGGGCCTGATCGTGAACATGGCCGAGGTGATCTGGGCGCACGGCGGCGACCTGGAGCGCCCGGACGACCCGAGGACCGCGGCGGGCGTGCAGGCGGTGGCGGACGGCGTCGAGCAGGGCTGGGTGCCGCGCGCGGCGCTCGACTACGACGAGAACGCGTCCCTGGACGAGTTCCGGGCCGGGCGGGCGCTGTTCATGCGCAACTGGCCGTACGCCCGGCCGCTGCTGGACGGCGCGGACTCGCGGGTGGCCGGGCGGTGGGCGGTGACCGCCCTGCCCGGCCCCAGCACGCTGGGCGGCTGGAACCTGGCCGTGTCGCGGTGCTCGGCGAACCAGAAGACCGCCCGCGAGTTCATCAAGTTCGTCACCGGTGACGCGAACCAGTGGGAGATGTTCGAGCACGCCGGGTTCGCGCCGGTGTCCACCGACCTGTACCGGGAGCCGGCGACGGCCGACCTGGGCGAGACCGTGCTGAACGCCCGCGTCCGGCCGCTGTCCGCGCACTACGACGAGCTGACCAGCGTGATGCAGGAGAACCTGCACCACGCGCTGGACAACCCCAAGTCCGTCGACGAGTCGTTGCGGGCGCTGGCGGAGGACCTGGCGCGGGCCAAGGGCGGCCGCTAGTTGGCGGCCGCCTCGGCGCGGGCCGTCGTCTGCTTGGCGGCGCGGTTCCAGTCGATCCAGCCCCGGACCACCAGGACGGCGAAGATCGAGTAGACGAACGCGCTGAAGTACAGCCCGGAGCCGATCTGCAGCGGCACGCCGATCGCGTCCACCACCAGCCAGACCAGCCAGAACTCGACCAGGCCGAAGCCCTGGAGGGTGAAGGCGAGGACGGTGCCGACGAACAGCGCCGCGTCCGGCCACGGCGCCCACGAGGCGTCCAGCGCGTCCAGCAGCAGCGCGAACCCGACCGTGCCCAGGACGAACGCGACCACCACCGCGACGCGCTCCTTCGCGGTGCCCTTGCGGACGACCACGCCGAACACCGGGTCGCGCCGCCGGCTCCAGGCCCACCAGCCGTAGAACGTGATCGCCGCGATCACCACCTGGCGCGCGGCCGTGCCGCCGAGCTGCGCGGACACGTAGACCACGAACAGCAGGGCAACCGAGACCAGTTGCACGGGCCAGGTCCAGATCGTGCGCTTCTGCGCCAGGTAGACCACCACCAGCGCGAAGACCTGGCCGGTGAACTCCGCCCAGGACACCTTCTGCCCGAAGACCGTGAAGCCCTGCTCCAACAAGACGTGCACCGCGTCCTCCATCCCCGACAGGCGTTCCGGGGCACGGCGAGCAGACGCGACGCGCGCCTCCCATCCGGACTTTCACCGTCGGCCCCGGAGTTCCACCGGGTCAACCGCCCTGGTGGGCGGGTCGCGGGCTGTCACCGCCGGTTCGGATTTCCACCGAGCCCCGGAGCGCATGTCTTTCATCGCGTCCGAACATCATGGACCGCCGACCTGTTCCTGGGGTGAGCGATGGCACACATCCGCAAGAACCGAGAACCCGCGGGCGGGACGTCACCGCGACTTCAGCCCGGGTACACCGGGGCTCGGTAGCTTCCGCCGAATGCGAATCCTGCTCGCGGTCGCGGTGGCGCCGCTGCTCCTCGGTTCCTCTCCCGGGCACCCCTCGCCCGGTCCCGCCGCGGTGGCGCCCGCCGTGGTGGCGCCCGTCGCCCAGACCCGCGCGTTCGTGGACGACGCGTCCGCGTCGCCCGCCAACGCCGACGCCGACGACCCGGCGATCTGGGCGCACCCGCGCTCGGCCCGGCAGAGCGTCGTGCTCGGCACGCTGAAGGAGGGCGGGCTGGCCGCGTTCGACCTGGCCGGCCGGACCTTGGGCGCCTACCCGGCGCCCGTGCCGCCGACGCCGGACGCCAAGCCCGGCCGGTTCAACAACGTCGACGTGCTGAGCCGGGTCCCGGTCGGCGGGCGGGCGCGCGACCTGGCGTTCGTCAGCGACCGCGGTCGGGACCGGATCCGGGTCTACGAGCTCGACCACCGCGGCGCGGCGGCGGGCGCGGCGGTCGTGCGCGACGTGACCGACCCCGGCGCGCGACCGGTGTTCTCCGCGTCGGAGGAGGAGGTGGACGACCAGCGCACGGCGTACGGGTTGGCGACCGGGTTCGTCGGGCGGACGCCGGTGGTCGTGACCAACCGGCGCGGCGAGACCCGGTTGGCGCTGCTGCGCGTGACGGCCGGTCCGGCGGGCTCGGTCGGCACGTCGGTGGTGGCGACCCTGGACCTGCCGTCGACGTTCCGGCTGCCGGACGGGACCTCGTGGACGCCGTGCGGCGAGCCGGGCGAGCGGCCCCAGCTGGAGGGCATGGTGGTCGACTCGGCGCACGGCGTGCTGTACGCGGCGCAGGAGGACGTCGGCATCTGGCGGGTGCCGCTGCGGGCGGGCGGGTTCGGCGAGCCCGTGCTGATCGACGAGGTGCGGTCGTTCGGCGTGCCGCAGACCTACGACCCCGTCGCCGACGAGTGCGCGGTCTCCGGCGCCGACCCCGGCTTCGGCGGCGAGCACCTGACCGCCGACGCCGAGGGGCTGACCGTCGGCGACGGGTACCTGGTCGCGTCCAGCCAGGGCGACTCGCGGTTCGTGGTCTACGAGCGCACCGGCCGCAACCGGCACGTCGGCGGGTTCGCGGTGGGCCGCGGCCGGGGCAACGACTCGGTCGAGCACTCCGACGGCGCGCACCTGGTGACCGCCGACCTCGGGCCGGGCTACCGGCGCGGGCTGCTGGTCGTGCACGACGGCGAGCGGACGCCGGCCCCCGGCGGCCTGCCCGCCACCGGGTTCGCCTACGTGAGCTGGGCGGACGTGCTGGCCGGGCTGGACTGACCCCTTGAAGAGGTGACAGGCCCCTGCCCGTGGTGCCGGGCGGGGGCCTGTCGGTTTCCGCGGTGCGCCTGCCACGCGCGTCACAGGCGGACGCACCTCGGCCTCCGCGGTGCGCTCGCCACACGCGTCACAGGCGAACGCACCTCGGCTCGGGGGATGGGCCGTCTCGGGGGTCCCGGTGGGTCAGCGCCCGCCGGCGGGTGGCATCCGCGTGCCGGCCGGCGGCGTCGGGGGGTCCACCGGTCCCTGCCTGGCCGCGCGGGCCGCCGCCGTCACCGGTTCCTGCGAGCGGCGCGGCGCGGGCGCGAGGTCGGCCGACTCCTGCTGGATGCGGTTGAGCCAGCCCTCCCAGCGCTGCTGCATCGGCCGCACCAGACCGCCGCCGACGCCGATCACGATCACGCCGGCGAGCGTGGCCAACACCGTGATCAGGACCGGCATGGTGACCGCGACCGCGATGCCCAGCTGGTTCAGCGCGGCGATCACGCCGAGCGCGACGATGAAGCCGTAGGTGATGGTGCCCAGCATCCTGGTGTAGGGCCGCTGGCCCAGCGCGCCGGTGACCAGTCCGCGCACCGCCTTGCCGATGGCCGCGGCGACCAGGACCAGCACGATGGCCACGACGATCCGGGGCAGGTACGCGATCACGTCGTTGAGCAGGGCGCTGACCGCGTTGCCGGTGCCGAACACGCCGAACGCGAGCTGCAGCGCGATCAGCAGCACGAAGTAGTACACCAGCTTGACGATCAGGCCGGAGGCGTCGATCGGCGACTTCGCCATCGCACCGCCCAGGCCGGAGCGCTCCACCAGGCGGTCGAAGCCGACCCGCTTGAGCAGGAAGCCCACCGCCTTCGCCAGGGCCTTGGCGATCAGCCAGCCGATGAGCAGGACGAGCAGGAAGCCCAGGAGCTTCGGGACGAACGTGGCCACCATCGCCCACGCCTGCCCGAGTCCGTCGGTGATCTGGGAGCCCACGACACCCCTCCTCCGTTTTCGCTTCTGATCGGGATCGTTTCTCAGGGCGCATCACCCGGCAACCTGAAGTGGTGGCACGAAAGGGTGACTGACGTGGCGGTTCTCGCGCCGGCGGTCCAGAGTGGAATCACCGGTGGGGACCGGGGAGAGGGAAACGCCCGGCGCGATGTTCTCGCGCCGGGCGTTTTCGCGTGCCGTGCCACGGTTCACGGCAGCGCGGACAACCCCCGGCCGTCCAGGTAGGTCTGCACGTGCTGGGCCGTGGTCTGCGACTGCTGCAGCGCCGTGCCCTGGCCGACCTCGGGCCGCGCGTCGCCGGGGCAGGTGGAGCTGCTGGGCGGCAGCACGCCGTGCACCAGGTAGCGGTTGACGGCCCGGTCGACGCACGCGTTGCCGCTGCCGTAGATGCCGTGCTTGCCCTCGTCCAGCACGGTGACCAGGTTGTGCCTGAGCCGTTCGGCCATGGCCGGGCCGCCCTCGTACTGGGTCTGCGTGTCGCCCTCGGCCTGCACGACCACGCCGATCGGGTAGCCGTCCCGCTTCAGCTCCACCGGTGGCTCGGGCGGGGTGAACGTGCGGAACGCGCAGGTCGTCGGCGCCACCCGGAGCAGGCCGAAGCCGTACGGGTAGCGGTCCCGGAAGACCCTCATGTCCTCGTAGTACGTCTCCATGTCGGTCGGCCAGTCGGCCTCGCACCGGACCGTGTTGAACACGCCGGACACCAGGTCGTCGTGCGCCTCGCCGGCCATCAGCGCGCTCGCCTCGGACGTCACGCCCGTCTGCAGGTCGGCCACCGTGGTGGCCAGGTCCGCCCACAGTGGACGGTAGCGCGCGCCGACGCCGACCGCCGCGTCGAACCGGGTGCGGCTCTGGGTGCCGACCGGCTTCGCCGCGAGGGCCGTCGCGACGCCCTCGACGGTGGCCAGCACCGCGTCGGGGGTCGCGCCGAGGGTGAACCGGTCGTGGTGCTGCGCGACCCAGGCCGCCCACAGGTCGACGTTGCGCCGCAGCGCCACCGCCTGCTGCCGGAACTGCTCGCGCCAGATCCACTCCGGGTGCACGGACGAGTCGAGCACGCTGCGGTCCAGCCTCGACGGGAACAGGCTGCCGTACACCGCGCCCAGGTAGGTGCCGTAGGAGTAGCCCAGGTAGTTGAGCTTGTCCTCGCCCAGCACCGCCCGCACCACGTCCATGTCCCGCGCGGTGTTCGCGGTGTTGACGAACTGCCGGATGCCGCCCGCCGCGCGCTGGCAGGCGTCCTCGGCGGCGTGCGCCTCGGCGGCCCACTTCGGGAACTCGGAATCAGCCGGTCGGGTGTCGAGGGTGGCCAGTTCCGGGACCGTGCGGCAGGTGAGCGCGGTCGAGCTGCCGACCCCGCGCGGGTCGAACCCGATCAGGTCGTAGACCTTGGCGGGCTCGCTGCCCGCCAGGAACAGCGGCATGCCCAGGCCCGAACCGCCCGGACCGCCGGGGTTGAGCAGCAGGACGCCGCGCCTGCGCGCCGGGTCGGTCGCCTTCTTGCGGCTGATCACCAGCGAGATCCGCTCGGCCTCCGGTCGCGCGTAGTCCAGCGGCAGCACCAGCTCGGCGCACTCCAGGAGCTGCTTGCACGGCGTCCAGGTGATGGGCTGCGCGTGGAACTCCGCGAGCGGATCGCTGCGCGCCGACCCGAACGACGGCACCGCCGCCGTCGCGAGCACGGCGGCCACCACCAGGCCGACTGACATGTACCTGCGCACGAGCACCCTCCCCGAACGAGCCGGTCACGAACGCCACCGACCGTAGGACGATCGGCGCGGAGCGTCCTGATGTGTCACTCGTTGGTGTCGACCTTCCGAGCCCGTGCGATCGTGGTGGGTATGACCAGCTCAACCGCGTTGTCGCGGGCCACCTTGCGAGCGCTGCGACGGGCGTCGGGCGACCTGGCCGCGGCGAGCGTGGCCGAGATGGAGGAGCGCCTGCCCTGGTTCCGGCGGATGCCCGCCGACCAGCGGGCCGGGGTGCAGCTGCTGATCCAGAACGGCGTCTCCGGGTTCGTGTCCTGGCTGCACGACCCGCAGCAGGCGATCCGGCTGACCGCCGAGGCGTTCCGCTCCGCGCCCAAGGACATCTCCCGCTGGGTGAGCCTGCGGCAGACCGTGGAGCTGGTGCGGATCGCGCTGGAGCTGTTCGAGCAGTTGCTGCCGAGGCTGGCCGAGAACGAGGCCGAGCGCGCGCTGCTGAACGAGGGCGTGCTGCGGTACGGCCGGGAGATCGCGTTCTCGGCGGCCACCTCGTACGCGGCGGCGGCCGAGGCGCGCGGCGCGTGGGACGCCCGGCTGGAGGCGTTGGTGGTCGACGGCATCGTTCGTGGCGACGGGGAGGAGTCGCTGCTGTCGCGGGCGACCGCGCTGGGCTGGGACCCGGCGGCGGAGGCGACCGTGCTGGTGGGCAACCCGCCGTCGGACGACCCGCCCGCGGTGGTGTTCGAGGTGCGCAGCCGGGCGGCCCGGATCGGCCGGCCGGTGCTGCTGAGCGTGCAGGGCTCGCGGCTGGTCGTGGTGCTGGGCGGTGAGACCCAGCGCGGCGAGGCGCTGGTCCGGATCTCCGACGCGTTCGGGCCGGGTCCGGTGGTGGCCGGGCCGACCGTGACCAGCCTGGGCGACGCGCACCGCAGCGCGGGCGACGCGCTGTCCGGGCTGCGCGCGGTGGTGGGGTGGCCCGCCGCGCCGCGGCCGGTGCGGTCGCTGGACCTGCTGCCGGAGCGGGCGCTGGCGGGCGACCCGGAGGCGGAGTGGCAGCTGGTGGACCGGGTGGCCCGGCCGCTGGAGGAGGCGGGCGGCGCGCTGCTGGAGACGGTGGACGGGTTCCTGGAGGTGGGCGGCGTGCTGGAGGCGTGCGCGCGGAAGCTGTTCGTGCACCCGAACACGGTCCGCTACCGGCTCAAGCGGGCCACCGAGCTGACCGGGCGCAACGCCAACGACCCCCGTGACGCTCTGGTGCTGCGCGTCGCACTCTCCGTGGGCAGGCTGGCCCGCGCTCGCGGTCTGTGGTGACCCGACCGGGCGATCACGACCGGGTGTGACGGAAGACGCATGTCCGATTTGGGGCAGCATCGACAACGCGTGACGTCGTTCTACGTTCATCTACGGGTCACATTTGTAGAGACCCTACAACGCTGGGTCCCTCGTTTCGTCAGTGGCGGCATCACGTCAAGCCGCCGGAAGCGTGTTCAGTGAACGCGTGATCGCGCTCCTCGCCCCCGGACAGGGCTCCCAGACACCCGGCATGCTCACCCCGTGGCTCGCCCTCGACGGTGCTGCCGAGCGCGTCGGCGCGTGGTCCGAGGCGACCGGGCTCGACCTCGTCCGGCTGGGCACCGAGGCCGACGCGGACGAGATCAAGGACACCGCCGTCACCCAGCCGCTGGTCGTCGCCCTCGCGCTGCTCGCGTTCGAGGAGCTGCGCCGCCGGGTCGAGCTGCCCGCCGACACGATCATCGCCGGCCACTCCGTCGGCGAGCTGGCCGCCGCCGCCATCGCGGGCGTGCTGAGCAGCGACGACGCCGTGGCGCTCGCCGCCGTGCGCGGCGCCGAGATGGCCGCCGCCTGCGCGCTGGCGCCGACCGGCATGGCCGCGGTGCTCGGCGGCGAGGAGGACGAGGTGCTGGCCCGGCTGGACGACCTCGGCCTGGTCGGCGCGAACCGCAACGGCGCGGGCCAGATCGTGGCCGCGGGCCCGCTGGACGCGCTGGACGAACTGGTCGAGGCCCCGCCGTCCCGGGCCAAGATCCGCAAGCTGCAGGTCGCGGGCGCCTTCCACACCAGGTTCATGGCGCCCGCCGAAGAGGCGCTGCGCGCCCGTGCCGCCGGGATCGCGGTCTCGGACCCCGCGCTGCCGCTGCTGTCCAACGCCGACGGCGCGGTGGTGACCGACGGCGCCGAGGTGCTGGGCCGACTGATCTCCCAGGTGACCCGCCCCGTGCGGTGGGACGCCTGCCAGGCAACCCTGGCCGGCCACGCCGTGACCGCGGTGGTGGAACTGCCGCCCGCGGGCGCGCTGACCGGCCTGGCCAAGCGCGAACTGAAGGGCACACCCACCTTGGGCCTCAAGACCCCGGACCAGCTCGACCAGGCCGTCGAGAAGATCGCCGCGACACCCGCGGGGGTGGCCGAGTGAGCACCTTCTCGGTCCCCGCGAGCGCGGCGGGCACCCGCATCCTCGGCCTGGGCAGCTACCAGCCCGAGACCATCGTCAGCAACCACGACCTCAGCCTGCGGATGGACACCTCCGACGAGTGGATCCGCGACCGGGTCGGCATCGCCAACCGCCGGGTGGCCAAGCCGGACGAGCGGTTGGTCGACATGGCGATCGAGGCGGGCGCCAAGGCCGTCGCCGACGCCGGGCTCACCCCGTCGGACATCGGCGCGGTCATCGTGGCCACCTGCACCATGCCGTCCCAGATCCCCAACGCGGCGGCGCAGGTCGCCCACCGGATCGGGATCAAGGCCGCGGCCGCGTTCGACCTCAACGCCGCGTGCGCGGGCTTCTGCTACGCCCTGGGCACCGCGTCCGACCTGGTCCGCGGCGGCACCGCGGAGCACGTGCTGGTCATCGGCGCGGAGAAGCTGACCGACTGGGTCGACCCCGACGACCGGTCCACCGCGATCATCTTCGCCGACGGCGCGGGCGCGGCGGTCGTCGGACCGGCCGACGAGCCGGGCATCGGCCCGGTGTCGTGGGGCAGCGCGGGCGACCTGGTGGACATGATCCACGTCGCCGACCGGCACTCGTCCATCTTCCAGGAGGGCCAGTCGGTCTTCCGCTGGGCGACCACGCAGATCGCCCCGATCGCGCTCAAGGCGATCGAGCTGGCCGGTCTGCAGGTGTCCGACGTGGACGTCTTCGTGCCGCACCAGGCGAACCTGCGGATCATCGAGGCCATCGCGAAGCGGTTGCGCGCCAAGGGCGCCCGTGAAGACCTGGTGATCGCGCGTGACATCGTGGAATCCGGCAACACCTCGTCCGCTTCGATCCCGCTCGCGCTGGACCACATGCGCGCGGCGGGAGAGGTGCGCAGCGGCGACGTGGCGCTGCTCGTCGGCTTCGGCGCCGGCCTGTCCTACGCGGGACAGGTCGTCCGGCTGCCGTGACCGCAACCCCAGACCCCGGTGGGACCAACCAGCCGGTTGAGCAAGAAGAAGGAAGGGATTTTCAGTGAGCAACGAGGACATCCAGAAGGGGCTCGCCGAGATCGTCGAGGAGGTCGCCGGTGTCGAGGCGGCCGACGTGACGGTTGACAAGTCCTTTGTGGACGACCTGGACATCGACTCGCTGTCCATGGTGGAGATCGCCGTGCAGGCCGAGGACAAGTTCGGCGTGAAGATCCCGGACGACGAGCTGGCCAACCTCAAGACCGTGGGCGATGCGGTCAACTACATCGCCAGCAACGCATGACCAGTAGCAACGACGTCGTCGTCACCGGGCTGGGTGCCACCACCCCGCTCGGTGGCGATGTCGCCTCCACCTGGGACGCGCTCCTGGCCGGCCGCAGCGGTGTGCGCACCCTGACGGCCGACTTCGTCGAGCGCTTCGAACTGCCGGTCAAGATCGGCGCGCCGCTCGCGGTCGAGCCGACCGAGGTGCTGCCGCGCGTCGAGGCCCGCCGGCTGGACCGCTGCGAGCAGGTCGCCGTGGTCGCCGCGCGCCAGGCGTGGGCGGACGCCGGGTTCGGCGAGGACGACGTCGACCCCGAACGGCTCGGTGTCGTGGTGGGCACCGGCATCGGCGGCGCGATGACGCTGCTGGACCAGGACGACCTGATCGAGGCGTCCGGCCTGCGCAAGGTGTCGCCGCTGACCGTGCCGATGCTCATGCCGAACGGCCCGGCCGCGCACGTCGGCCTGGACCTGAAGGCGCGCGCGGGCGTGCACGCGCCGGTGTCGGCCTGCGCGTCCGGCGCCGAGGCGCTGGCCTGGGCGTACCGGATGCTGAAGTCGGGCGAGGCGGACGTGGTCGTGGCCGGTGGCGCGGAGGCGTGCATCACCACCATCACCATGGCCGGCTTCATCCAGGCCCGGACCATGAGCACCCGCAACGACGACCCGGAAGCCGCCTCGCGGCCGTTCGACGTCCACCGGGACGGGTTCGTGCTCGGCGAGGGCGCCGGCATCCTGGTGCTGGAGCGCGAGGACTTCGCCCGCGCCCGCGGCGCGCGGATCTACGGCAAGCTCGCGGGCATCGGCACCACCTCCGACGGCCACCACATCACCGCGGCCGACCCGGAGGGCATCGGCCAGTCCCGGGCCATCACGAAGGCGATCCGCACCGCGGGCGTCGACCCGGCCGACGTCGGCCACGTCAACTGCCACGCGACGTCCACCCCGGTGGGCGACGTGATCGAGCCGCAGGCCGTGCGCCGGGCGATCGGTGAGCACGCCGTGCTGACCGCGCCCAAGGGCAACCACGGGCACCTGCTGGGCGCCTCGGGCGCGGTGGAGGCGATCACCACGCTGCTGTCGGTCCGCGACGGCATCGTGCCGCCGACGCTGAACCTGCAGGAGCAGGACCCGAGGGTGCAGCTGGAGGTCGTCACGGGTGAGCCGCGCAAGATCGACCTGATCGCGGCGGTCAACAACTCGTTCGGGTTCGGCGGGCACAACGTCTCGCTCGTCTTCACCCAAGCCTGACCACCCCCGAACGTCCACACGAGGAGCTTCGCGATGACTGCCCTGGCGTCCCCACCGGTGAGCCCGGAGGCGGACGGCGAGACCGATCCGCGCGATCCGGAGTTCCGGTTGGCGCAGCTGCTCGACCCCGGTTCGATCGTGCCGCTGCGTCCGCGTGATGACAGCGGCATGTTCGCGGTGCGGGGACGCATCGACGGCGCGAGGGTCGTGGCCTACTGCAGTGATGCCACGCGGATGGGTGGCGCGTTGGGGTCACAGGGGTGTGGGCACATCGTGGAGGCGATCGACACCGCGGTGCGTGAGCGCGTCCCGGTGATCGGGGTGTGGCACTCCGGCGGCGCGAGGCTGCCGGAGGGGGTGGAGTCGCTGGACGGCATGGGCCGGATGTTCGCGGCGATGATCCGGGCCTCGGGGCGGGTGCCGCAGGTCTCGGTCGTGGTCGGCCCCGCCGCCGGCGGCGGCGCGTACGGGCCGGCGTTGACCGACGTGGTCGTGATGGCCCCGGCCGGGAAGGTGTTCGTGACCGGGCCGGACGTGGTGCGGTCGGTGACCGGCGAGCGGATCGACATGGACGGTCTGGGCGGGGCGGAGGCGCACGGGCGCAGGTCCGGTGTGGTGCACGTGGTGGCCGAGGACGAGCCCGACGCCTACCTGCGGGCGCGGCGGATCACCGGGCTGTTCGCCCGGCCGGGGGTGTTCGACCTGCAGTCGGTGCCCGACGGGGAGGACCTGCGGGCGTTGCTGCCGGACCGGCCGCGGCGGGCCTACGACGTCAAGCCGCTGGTGCGGGCGATCCTGGACGAGGACTCGTTGGAGGAGTTGCAGGCGCGGTGGGCGCCCAACGTCGTGGTCGGCCTGGGCCGGTTGGGCGGGCGCGCGGTGGGGGTGATCGCGAACAACCCGATCCGCAAGGGCGGCTGCCTGGACTCGTTGTCGGCGGAGAAGGCGGCGCGGTTCGTGCGGATGTGCGACGCGTTCGGGGTGCCGTTGCTGGTGCTGGTGGACGTGCCGGGGTATCTGCCCGGGGTGGGGCAGGAGTGGGACGGGGTGGTGCGGCGGGGCGCGAAGCTGCTGCACGCCTTCGGCGAGGCCGTCGTGCCGCGGGTGACGCTGGTGACGCGCAAGTCCTACGGCGGGGCCTACATCGCGATGAACTCGCGGTCGCTGGGCGCCACGGCGGTGTTCGCGTGGCCGGAGGCGGAGGTGGCCGTGATGGGTGCGGGGGCCGCGGTGGGCATCCTGCACCGCAGGAAGCTCGCGGCCGTGCCCGACGAGGAGCGCGAGGCGCTGCACGCCGAGTTGGTGCGGGAGCACGAGCGGATCGCCGGCGGCGTGGACCGGGCGATCGCGATCGGCGTCGTGGACGAGGTCGTCGACCCCACCCGAACCCGCCGGGCACTGGCCCGGGCCCTCGCCGCGGCCCCCGCCGGCCGCGGCGCGCACGGCAACATCCCGCTGTAGCGGCCGAGTCTTCGGTGGGGTCGCTCTGTCGGGGGGCGACCCCACCGCCATGTCCGAACGTTCAACTCACCCCTCCTGAACGCAGGACTCTCGCGTCCTGAACGTAGGACTCTCGCGAGAGTCGTACCTCCAGCCCACGCGTGTCCTACGTTCAGCAGGCGGTGAACTGGGAGGTCGAGCCCTCGGTGCCCAGGTCAACCCGGAGCGCCCCGCGCTCCTCCTGCAACGGGTAGACGACGCGCCAGTGGATGCAGTCGGCCTGGAGCTCGGCGGGCGCCTTGGCCACGTCCTGCGTGCTGGTGAACGTCATCAGCACCCGCAGCCTGGTCGGCGTGACCGACTCGATCCGGTGCACCACGATCGACCCGTCGCGGCTGCTCTCGTAGTCCGACAGCCACCGCGACCTCGGCGTCTGGCCGACCCGGTGCGCGGTCACCGTCCTGGCCCACGCCTCGTAGTCGTGGCTGTTGATCGCGTCGAAGAACTGCTGGAACACGTCCCGCACGCGCTGGTTGTCGGGGTGCTGCGACGCGTCGATGCTCAGCTGCACCGTCCCGCCACCCGGCTGCGCGCTGCGCGGCACGGAGCTGGACGGCCCCGAATCGGGTCCGGCGATCTGGTCGCCCTGGGCCAGCGCCGGTCGCTGGTAGACCTCGCGAGCCAGCACGCCGACACCCGCCGTGGCGGCGGCGACCACGAGCACGACGGGCAGCAGCAGACGTGCGGACACACCTGGAGCGTGCCACAGCGCCACTACGCGCGGGTAATCACCCGGACGGTGTAGCAGATCACCCGCACTTTGCGGTTTGACCGGGCGGCATAGCCACTGCCAATAGTTCCGTTGTGAAGCAACCACCCCATTCCCACCATATTGCGGGTCAACCGCGTCCCGAATTGCGACCAGTCCGTCCGACCACCTGGTGGGACACCGTCAGTGATGTAACCCGCAATACAGCGGTCTCCCGATATAACCGCAGGTCGAGCCGCTAGAATGCGAAGAACGATCGCGTTTCGTTTAGGCTGACCGAGTGGTCGGTTTCCCCTCACCGGCGCGCTCAAACCTCGCGTTCGGGTGACTCTCTTGGTCCTATAGGTACGTGCAGTGCAGATCCGACGAACAGCTACTCGCACGAACGGACGCAGAGCGCCCCCGAAATGGTGGATTGGCTTCTCAGAGGTTGCCGTGCGGAAATATTCCGGTCGGAAAAATCGCGAGGAGGCGAAAACCCGTGGACCTCCGCTATGAGGCCTACTGCTTCGCGGACCGTCTGTTCTACGACGTGCAAAGCCACGCGGAAACCGCCGAAGACGATTTCTCGCAGGTGCTTCCCCCGTTGCCGGACGGTTGGCGGCAAGGCGACCGCAACATCTGGCGGCACCTCCACCCCGACGGGGTGGAACTGCCCCGCCAGGGCTGGAAGGTGCACGTTTCGGCGACCGTGCTGAACGCGGGCGACGTGCTGCTCAAGTCCTACGAGTACCTGATCGCGCGCCGCATCCCGTTCAAGTACCTGCGCACCCGGTCGATCGTGCTGGCCCGCAACTCGAAGTACGCGCCACGCGAGGGCAGCGGCAAGCTCATCACGATCTACCCGGCCGACGACGCCGAACTCGAATCGACGCTGACCGAGTTGTCCGAGGTCTTGAAAGGCCAATCGGGCGCGTACATCCTCAGCGACCTCCGCTATGGCGCCGGTCCCCTGTTCGTCCGCTACGGCGGATTCGTCGAGCAGTGGCTGGAGCGGGACGGCAAGCGCGTGCTGGCCATCGAGGGCCCGGACGGCGCGCTCGTGCCCGACCAGCGCAAGCCGACGTTCTGGGTGCCGGACTGGGTGAAGCTGCCCGCGTGCCTGGACGAGCACCTGGCCGCGCGCCGCGCCGGCTCCGCCGACGAGTTCCCCTACCGCGTGGTCCAGTCGCTGCACTTCTCCAACGGCGGCGGCGTGTACGAGGCCGTGCGCAAGTCCGACGGCCGCGAGGTCGTGCTCAAGGAGGCCAGGCCGCACGCGGGCCTGGACCGGGAGAACGTCGACGCCGTGGCCCGCCTGCGCCGCGAGCACGAGATGCTGACCAGGGTGGCCGGGGTGCCCGGCGTGCCCGAGGTGCACGAGCACTTCACCGCGTGGGAGCACGAGTTCATGGCCATGGAGCGGGTGCCCGGCCGCCCGCTCGGCCAGTGGCTCGGCCACAACTACCCGCTGACCCACCACGTGGTCACCGACGACGACATCACCGCCTACACCGAGCGCGCGCTGAAGCTGATCGCCGACGTCGAGCGGATCATGGCCGCGGTGCACGAGCGCGGTGTCGTCTTCACCGACCTGCACCCGCTCAACGTCCTGGTGGACGACGACGACGCGGTGTCGCTGATCGACTTCGAGCTGGCGTTCGGCATCGAGGAGAACCGCAGGCCCACGCTCGGCGCGCCCGGTTTCCAGGCGCCGCCGGACCGCTCCGGGTTCGAGATCGACGAGCACGCGATGGCCGCGCTGCGCCTCTACGTCTTCCTGCCGCTCAACGCGGTGATCGAGCTGGCGCCGGTGAAGCTGCGCGCCCACGTCGACTTCATCCAGCGGCGGTTCGGCCTGTCCGACGAGTACTGCGCCAGGATCCTCGACGTCCTGACCTCGCGCGTCGACGTGCCGACCGGCCCGACGACGACCGCGCTGGACGTGCCGGAGCCGGACTGGGACGTGGTGCGCAAGTCGATCGCGGCGGGCATCCTGGCCAGCGCCACGCCCCAGCGCGCGGACCGGCTGTTCCCCGGCGACGTGGAGCAGTTCGAGATCGGCGGCGCGGGGTTCGGCTACGGCGCCGCGGGCGTGCTGCACGCGTTGGACGTCACCGGCATGGGCCGGTTCCCCGACCACGAGCAGTGGCTGCTGGACGCGGTGCGCCGCGACCCACCGAAGGAGCCCGGCTTCTACACCGGCGGTCACGGCATCGCCCACGTGCTGGAGAACTTCGGCCACCACGACCTGGCCGAGGAGCTGGTCCGCTCCTACGGGCAGATGGTGCCCGACACGCAGGACCACAGCCTCAAGGCGGGCCTGGCCGGCATCGGCCTGAACCTGCTGCACTTCGCGGGCACCCGCGACGACGAGACCTACGCCGACCAGGCGCTGGCGCTGGGCGAGCGGCTGGACACCGCGCTCGCCGAGGCCGAGCCGCCCGGACCGAAGGCGCGGGCCGGCTTCGAGCACGGCTGGTCCGGCCCGGCGCTGCTGTTCCTGCGGCTGTTCCAGCACACCGACGACCGCCGCTGGCTCGACCTCGGCGCCCGGGCGCTGGAGCGGGACCTGGCCGAGACGATGACCGCGCTGGACGGCTCGACCCAGGTCCGGGACGGCAACTTCCGCACCCTGCCGTACGTCGGCGTGGGCAGCGCGGGCATCGCCCTGGTGCTCAACGAGTTCCGCCTCGCCGCGCCGGACCTGCCGGTCGTCGAACGGCTGCCGGAACTGGTCGGCAGCGCGACCGGCGAGTTCGTGATCCAACCGGCGCTCATGCTCGGTCGGGCAGGTCTGCTGGCGACCCTCGTCCACGCGGGCGGGTCACCGGAGGCGATCGACCGGCACCTCGCCGCGCTGGCCTGGCACGCCGTGCCCTACCAGGAGGGCCTGGCGTTCCCCGGCATCCAGTTGCGGCGGCTCTCGATGGACGTCGACACCGGCAGCGCGGGCGTGCTGCTGGCGCTCGGCTCGCTGAACGGCACACCCGTGCTGCCGTTCCTCACAGCCCCGGCCCTCACCGGCCGGTAGCAGTAACCCTTTCCAATCCCCCGAATGAGGAGTCACCATGGACTTCATCCTCGACCTCCAGGACCTCGAGACCCCCGAGGCCCAGTCCAACGCCATGGCGAGCGGCGGCAGCAGCGGCGGCGGCGGCAGCACCACGGCCTCCAACGCCTCCCTGCTGCTCCCCTGCAGCCACTCGACCGTCAGCCTGGTCCTCTGCTGACAGGTCTTCACGCGGTCCGGGTGAGCGGCGCAGGCGAAGTGCGCCGCTCACCCGGCCAAGCGGGGGTCCGACGGCACGCCGTCGGACCCCCGCACACATGATGCGCCCGACCACGGCAATCGCATAGGAGCCCGGGACCATGTTGCTGGCCGTGGTGCGGCACGACCTCAGGTGGGTGCTGCTGGCGTTGAACGCCCTGCCCGCCACCCTGGCCGGGCTGCTGCTGCCCACCGCGCTCGCCTCGGCGGTCGACATGGCGCTGAACGGCCGGCTGGACAGCGGCACCGTGCTGTGGCTGGTCGGCCTGGCGGGCGTGGAAGTCCTCGGTGACGCGATCGGCGTCATCCTCGCCGCGGCGATCACCGCCCGCGGCGCCGTGTTCCTGCGGCGCAAGCTGACCTCGCACCTGCTGGAGCTGGGCCACCCGGCCAGGTTCGAGCCCGGTGACGCGGTGAGCAGGCTGACCGGCGACAGCGCGATCGCCGGCGGCATCACCGTCCTCGCGGTGAACCTCGGGATCTCCGCGCTCACCGCCGTCGGCGCGATCACCGCGCTGGCCCTGCTGGACTGGCGGCTCGCCGCGGTGTTCCTGGTGAGCGTCCCCCTGGCCGCGCTGCTGGTGCGCTCGCACCTGCGCCTCACCGCCGCCGACGTGGCGACCTACCAGGAGGTGTCCGGCGAGTTGTCCGCGCGACTGGTGGACGCGGTCGGCGGGCTGCGCACGATCGCCGCGTCCGGCCGAGCGGACCAGGAGGCGGACCGGGTCCTGCGCCCGCTGTCCCGCCTCACCGCCGCCGGCGTCGGCATGTGGACCACGCAGGCCAGGATGATCTGGCGGGCCGGCCTGCTGCTGCCCGCCGTGGAACTGGCCGTGCTCACCGCCGCCGGTTTCGGCGTGATGGCGGGCCGGTTGAGCGTCGGCGACGTCCTCGCCGCCCTCGGTTACGCGGCGCTGGGCATGTCGGTGGTCGGGCAGACGACCCTGCTGACCGCCCTCCAACGCGCCCGCGCGTCCGCCCGACGCCTCGAGGAAGTGCTCGCGACCCCCGTGCCGCCGCAGGAGCGGCCGGGCTACGCGAAGTCCGGCGAAGTCGTGCTGGCCGCCGTGAACGTCCCCGGCGCCCTCCACGACGTCGACCTCACCGTGCCGACCGGGACCTTCGTGGCCGTCGTCGGCCGGTCCGGCTCGGGCAAGTCCGCGCTGGCCTCCGTGATCGGCGGCCTGGTCCGACCGACCACCGGCGAGGTCCGCCGGGGCGGCTCCGTCGGGTACGCGTTCGAACGCCCGGCGCTGGTGGGCACCACCGTCGCCGACGCCGTCCGCTACGGCACCACCCTCGACCGCGCCGACGTGGAAGCCGCCTGCCGGGCCGCCCAGGTGCACGACGTCGTCGTGCGGTTGCCGCAGGGCTACGACACGCCCATGGCGACCGCCCCGATGTCCGGCGGCGAGGCCCAACGCCTCGGCCTGGCCCGCGCGTTCGTCCGCGACCCGGCCGTCCTGGTGCTGGACGACGCCACCGCGAGCCTCGACATGGTCACCGAGTCCACTGTGGAGCGTGCGGTGGAGTCCGCCCTGCCGGGCCGGACGAGGGTCGTGGTGACCCACCGCGCCGCCACCGCCCGACGTGCGGACGTCGTCGTCTGGTTGGACGACGGGCGGGTGCGGAAAGTGGGGCCGCACGCCGAGCTGTGGGACGACGACGAGTACCGGGCGGTGTTCGGCTGATGACCTACCTGCGCGCCTTGCGCGAGCAGCGACGCGGCATCGTGGTCCTGCTCGGCTGGTCGGTCCTGGAGGGCATCCCGGCCCTGCTGTCGGGACGGCTGGTGGGGATGGCCGTCGACCAGGGCTTCGCCGCCGGCAGGCCCGGCGTCGGCATCACCTGGCTGCTGGTCTTCGCGGCTGTAGCGGTCCTCGGCGGCTTCGGCCTGCGCCAGGTCTTCATGCGCCTGGGAGCCGTAGTGGAGCCGCTGCGCGACTCCTTGGTGCGCGAAGTCGTGCGCGGCGTCCTGCACGCCGGCTCCCAAACCCGCCAACCGGACGCCAGCGCCGTCGCCAGGATCACCCGCCACGTCGAAGTCGTCCGCGACGCCACCGCCGGCGTCCTGGTGCAGGCCCGCGCCCTGCTGGTCACCACCACCGCCGCCCTCATCGGCCTCGCCACCACGGTCTCCTCGCTGGCCTGGCTCGTGGTCCTGCCGGTGATCGCCGCGTTGGTCCTCTTCGGCCTCCTCCTCCCCTCCCTGGCCCGCCGCCAACGCCACCTGGTCATGGCCGACGAGGACGCCGCCGCCGTGGCCGGCACCGTCTTCCTGGGCGTGCGCGACGTAACGGCCGCCGGCGGTGCGGACCACGCGCTGCACGACGTGATGGCACAGGTGGAGCGCCAGGCGTCCGCCACCGTGCGGATGGCCTACGCCACCGCGCTGCGCGGCGTCGTCATCGCCCTGGGCGGGTTCGCCCCCATCGTCCTGCTGCTCTTGCTCGCGCCGGCGATGGTGCGCGCGGGCACGTTGACCGTCGGCGAAGTCCTCGGCGCCATCGTCTACCTGAGCACCAGCGTCCAACCCGCCCTGCGCCGCCTCGCCGACACGACCAGCACCGTCGTCCTGCGCCTGGTCGTGGCCCTGCGCCGGCTCGCGGAAGCCGCGCCACCGATCGAACCGCCGACCGGCGACGGAACCCCCGAGGGCGCCGAGCTGGAACTGCGCGACGTGACGTTCGGCTGGAGCCCCACCGCCGAACCCGTGGTGCGATCGCTCGACCTGACCCTCCCGGCGGGCACCCACCTGGCCGTCATCGGCCCCAGCGGCATCGGCAAGTCCACCCTGGCCGGCCTGGTGACCGGCATGGTGGAACCCCAGACCGGAACCGTCCGCTTCGGCGGCGTCCCCGTGCGATCGCTCAAGCCGGAGATCCGCCACGACCAGATCGCCCTGGTGCCCCAGGAGACCTACCTCTTCACCGGCACGGTCAGGGAAAACCTGGCCCTCTTCGCCCCCACCGCCTCCGACGCCACCCTCCTGCGCGCCGTCGAAGCGGTCGGTGCCTCCGACCTCGTCACCAGACTGGGCGGCCTCGCGGGCACCGTGGGCCACTCCGGCAACGGCCTCTCAGGCGGCGAATCCCAACTACTGGCCGCCGCCCGCGTCTACGCCTCGCAAGCCACCGTCGTGATCCTCGACGAAGCCGCCTCCGCCCTGGACCCCGCCGCCGAAGCCACTGTCGAACAAGCCTTCGCCGCCCGCGGCGGCACCCTGATCGTCATCGCCCACCGCCTCTCCTCAGCCCTGCGAGCAGACCTCGTCCTGCTGATGGACGGCGGCCCACCCCTCCTGGGCAACCACACCGACCTACTTGCCACCTCACCGCTCTACAAAGACCTCATGGCCGCCTGGCAACCCGCACCAACCTCCACCACCTGACCAACCCTCACCACATCGGACCCGCCGCCCACCCACCGAGGTTCGATTTGACATGGGTTCGGGTGCCATAGGCTGGACGAAGCCGGCAGGCCTGGCGGGACGCTCTTCCCCGCCGGGCCTGCCGGCTTTGGCCTGCATAGGGTGCCCGTAAGGGCCCCATGTCAAATCGAACCGGACCCAACCACCGCCCTGAACGTAGAACTCAGGACTCCCGAACGTAGGACTCTCGCACCCTGAACGTAGGACTCTCGCGTCCCGAACGTAGGACACGCGGGACGTGAGGGTTCGACACGCGGGAGGGGAGGGGGCGGCTCGCGGTCAGCCGACGCGGTGGAGCCAGGTGACGGGGGCGCCGTCACCGGCTCGTCGGAACGGCTCCAGGGCGTCGTCCCAGGCCGCGCCCAGGATCTCGTCCACGCCGTGCGCGAACGACTCACCGCCCCGACTGCGCGCTGCCAACGCGCGCAGCTGGTCCTCCGACACGACGATGTCGCCGTTGGCGCTGGTCCGCGCGTGCCACAAACCCAGCACGGGCGCGAAGCAGTACCGCGTGCCGTCCACGCCAGGGCTCGGGTCCTCCGTCACCTCGAACCTGAGCATCGGCCACGCCCTGAGCGCGGACACGAGTCTGGCCCCGGTGCCGGCTTCGCCGGTCCAGTTGCACTCGGCGCGCAACTGCCCCGGCGCCGCTGGCTGGGCCGCCCACTTGAGGTCCGCTCGCTCGCCGAGGGTGCCCGAGATCGCCCACTCGACGTGCGGACAGACCGCAGACGGCGACGAGTGGACGTAGACCACGCCACTGGTGCTGCCACGGGTGCTCACAGCTGACCTCCGCTACTCGACGAGGGACGTCTTCCCCTACGACCTCTCGAGGATGCGGTGATCTTGTGAATTCCCGACATGGTCATTCTGCCCGTTGTCGCACCGGTCCGCCATAAGAACCATCGCGTTCCTCACCCAGGCGGGTCAGATACAGGACTTTCGACCCCAAAACGACGACCCGACCACCGGCTACCGCGCCGCCAGGTGACTTTCCGAGATCACCCGGACACGGTCACGTGATCAATAACATCGTCATCCCCCGCACCGCCCCCTCGGGTGACGGTGGTCACCGCTCCGCCGCCTCCCCCGGTGCGCCCGACCGGCCGAACCCCCGCAACGCTAACGTGTCCGATCGTGCGGCTGATCCGACTCGGGACCGAACCCTCGGCGGTGGGCGCCGACGTGCGCGCCGCGCTGAGCACGTGGGGCATCGGCGACTCCGTGCTCGGCGGCGTCGCGCTGCTCGGCGTGCGACCGCCGGACTCCCCGCGCGACCTCGACGCCGTGATCGTCCTGCCCCGCGGCGTGCTCGTGGTCGTCGGCGTCGACCTGCCGGACCCGGCGATGCGGCTGGAAGCCCCGCTCAACGGCCAGTGGCGGATCGACGGCTGGCCGCTCAGCAGCGCCGACGGCGCGACGAGCCCGGCCGCCGAAGCGCTCGAAGCCACCACCGCCGTCGCCCGCCGCATCCAGGACATGCGCGGCGAGCCGCTGCCGGTGACCACCGTCGTGGCCGTCGGCCCGTACGTCGGCCAGGTCGTGCAGCCGACCGTCGACCTGAACCGCGGCGTCCGCGTCCTGCACCCCAAGCCGACGACCCTCCTGGCCGCCGCGCGGGAACTGGCCACCAGCGACCGGCCCTGCTCGGCCGACCACGCCGCCAAGCTGGTCGCCGTGCTCGCGCCGACCGGCGCGCCACCCGCCCGCCAGCACCTGATCGCCGAGGGCTTCTCCGACGCGGCGGCCGACCTGGCGTCGGCCAGCACCATGCTGCTGCCGAAGGTCACCACCGCCCGGCCTTCGACCGCCCGCAGGCTGCTGCCCTACGTCGCCGGTGTCGTCGTGGCCGTGCTGCTGATCATCGCCCTGATCGCCTCGCTGTCCTCCGGGGACACCGCCGACAGCTCCACCTCCACCACCCCGACCCCGCAGCCGACCACCGTCGTCGTGGACGGCCGCAGCTTCTCGCCGCGCGGCGCGGACCGGACCGACGACTGCGACGGGCACGCGTTCGGCGACGTCCAGGCGTGGCTGTCCGGGCACGTGTGCATGCAGCTGCGCCGCGCGCAGTACGAGACCACAGTGGACGGTCGCCGGGCCGGGGTGGCGATCGCCGAGCTGAACCTGCCCGACGCCACCCGCGCCGCCGAGTTGCACGCGATCGCGTCGAAGGCGGGCGCGGGCGGCATCACCACGCTGGTCAAGGAGGGCCGGAACTGGGAGGGCGGCCCCGCGTCGTTCGACCGCTCGGTCATCCGCGTCGCGCCGAAGGCGGCCCAACTGCGGATCACCCAGGTCGTGTGGGCCGACGGCGAGTCCGACCCGGCCGACCCGATCCTCGCCAAGATCGCCGAGCAGGCCGCGAGGCTCCCCGCTTCCCAGCAGTGACCGTACCCCCGGGCCGTCCAACCCCTGGGCCATCGGGCCCCGGGTCAACGCCCGGTCCGCACCATCCCCACCCCGATCAACCCGAACGCCACGTGCAGCACGATCACCAACCCGGCCACCGCGCACAACATCTCCGTGCCCGGTTTCCCGGTGATCACGCCGAACGAGAACAACCACCCGCCCACCGCGATCCCGAACCCGGTGAACAGCACCGGCTTCGGCACGTGGGCCAGGCACAGCAACGCGCTCGACCGCGCGCGGAACAGGGTGTGCAGCACCACGGGGAGGACCAGGAACCCCGGCAGGTGCACCGCGGCAGGCGGCCAGGACGGTCCGGTCGGCACGAACGTGGTGGCGATGACGAAGGCGCACCAGAGCACCGCGCCACTCGCCAGTACCACCGTTGTCCTGGTCACATCCCGCAGTGTAAACAGCTGAAGCCGCACTTCTGGGTTAAGACGCCCTATGGCCCCGCGCCCGATGGTTCAGTCGGCGCAACCGGCACACGGTCCGCTGACACCACGTATACGCAGCGTCAAAAACCGTTGGCGCACATGCACCTCAGAGCCCGTACGCCTCCAGCAGGCGCAGCCACACCTCGCTGATCGTCGGGTACGCCGGCACCGCGTGCCACAGCCGGTCGACCGTCACCCCGCCCACGATCGCGATCGTCGCCGCGTGGATCATCTCGGCGACGTCCGGCCCGGCGAAGGTGACGCCGACGAGGGTCCGCTTCCGCTCGTCCACGATCATCCGCGCCTTGCCCCGGTACCCGTCGGCGTGCAGCGACGACCCGGCCACCGCGATGTCCAGGTCGACGACCCGAATCTCCAGCCCGGCCTCGCGCGCCTGCGCCTCGGTCCACCCCACCGACGCCACCTCGGGGTCGGTGAACACGACCTGCGGCACCGCCGTGTGGTCGGCGGTGGCCACGGCCACCGTCCACGGCTCCGGGTCGACGGCGCCGCTCACGATCGCCGTGCCGACCGCGCGCGCCGCGTACTTGCCCTGGTGCGTCAGCAGCGCGCGCCCGGTGACGTCGCCCGCCGCGTACAGCCAGTCCACTCCGGACACCCGGCCGGTGTCGGCCACCTCCAGCGCCTCGCCCGCGGTGAACCCGAACCGCTCCACCCCGAGGTCGAACGTCGCCGGCTGCCGGCCGGTCGCGACCAGCAGGTGCGCGCCCGACACCGACGTCCCGTCGGACAGCCGCAACGACACGCGCCCGTCCGCTTGGGACACACCGGTCGCCTTGACGCCGGAGACGATCCGCACGCCGTCCTCGCGCAGCCCGTCGGCGACCAGGTCGCCGGCGAACGCCTCGAACTTCGGCAGCGGCCGGTCGCCGGACACGACCAGCGTCACGTCGGAGCCGAGCCGGGCCCACGCCTGGGCCATCTCGACGCCGACCACGCCACCGCCGAGCACCACCAACGACGAGGGCGCCTCCTGCGCCGAGGTGGCCTCGCGGGACGTCCAGTACGGCACGTCGGACAGGCCGGGCAGCGACGGGACGCGCGGCACGCTGCCGGTGCACACCACGACCGCCTTGGACGCGGTCAGCACGCGCCCGTCGACGTCGACCCGGCGCTCACCCGCCAGTCGACCCCGACCGCGCACCACCACCAGCCCGGCGCCCTCGGCCCACTCGACCTGGCCCGCGTCGTCCCAGTCGGAGGTGAAGCCGTTGCGCCGCTTCAGCACCTCCGCCGGGTCGAGCCGGTCGCCGACCGGCACGCCGGGCACCCGGCGGGCGGCGGCGAGCGCGTGGCCCGGGCGCAGCAGCGCCTTGCTCGGCATGCAGGCCCAGTACGAGCACTCGCCGCCGAGGCGTTCGGCCTCCACCAGGGCGGTGCGCAGCCCGCCGGCGGCGGTCCGGGCGGCGGCGTTCTCGCCCACCGGTCCGCCGCCGATCACGATCACGTCGAAGTCGTCGCTCACCGGTCCACCCCACACCACCCGGACCGGCGCGGCAAGTCACGCCGGGTCGAACACCCCGGAGAGCATCTTCAAGATCACGCCGTCGGCGGTGCGGAGGACCACCGGGCGCTCGTCGGGCTCGACCCGTTCGGCCAGCTTGTACATCGCGTCGGCGGTCTGGGCGGCCATCCGGAACGTCAACGTGACGGGCGCGGCGCCGCGCACCGCGAAGCGACCCAGGAACAGGTCGCGCAACCGTTCGGCCATCAGCTCGTACTGGTCGACGGAGGCGTCGAGCCGGTGGCCGTCGAGCAGGTCGCTGAACCGCACCCTCCCGAAGCCGGGCACCTCGACCAGCATCCGCAGGTAGACGCCGACGACCTGCTGCACCGCGTCCCGCCAGTCGGCGGCGAGCCGACCCTCGGTGAACAGCACCTCGACCCGGCCCAGGTACTCCTCCATACCGCGCAACGCCAAGGCGTGCACCACAGAACGCTTGTCCGGGAAGTATTGGTAGAACGATCCAATTGGCACGCCGGCCAGCTCGACGATCCGGGCGGTGGTGATGTCGTCGTAGTCGTAGTCGTTGAGCAGCGACGCGCAGGCATCGACAATCGCGGCCACCGTGGCGGCCCCGCGCTGCTGAACGGGCTGACGACGCATCACCCTGGCTAAGCGGTTTTCGGCGGGATTTTCTGGCACGGGCACATCTTGATGGATACGGACCGGTAAGCCCAAACAGACGATTCCGGAATGTGATGTGAGGTGGGCTCGGATTCGCCCGCGCAGGAATTGTTGGGGGCCAAAACTATTTGCCCGGCCGCGCCTCGGACATCACCCCGGACATCACTCCGAGATCGGTAAACCAGGGGCCGCCTCAGCGCGGTCCGCGCTGCGCCGGAACCGGTTTTGCCAGTTCACCGGGTGTGTCGGCGACCGGCCGCCGTTCGGTGGAAGCCGCGCGGACGATCGGCGTCCCGGCCCGGCGGCGCGGTGGCCGAGTCACGTAGGGGCCGACCAGCCGGGCCAGCGCCAGCCCCGGCGCGACCAGCGGCACCACCGCCGACAGCGCCACCGCCGTCGCGCCGGCCCGCGCCACGTCCCGCGGGATGACCGCGATCCGGTCCACCACGAACGCCCGCCGCCCGGTGATCGACACCAGGCCCATCACGACCAGGAACACCGCGAGCGACAGCAGCGCCCACCGGACCGCGACGTAGCCGACGTCCTCGGCCGCCGCCATCACCGCGAGCCAGCCCACCAGCGCCGACGCCTGCCGACGCGCGCTCGTCATCGCCCACAGCAGCCCGCCGACCACGGCCAGGAACCCCGTGCGGCCGTCGAACCAGCCGCGGGTCGCGTCCAGCCAGTCCGTCGGCAGGCCCGCCCAGCGCACCGGCAGCACCTCCAGCGGGCTCGGCCCGCCGAACGCCTGGCCGACCACCCACGCCAGCGACCACACCGACACGACCACCGCGAAGCCGAGCTGCCACCGCGGCCGGTCCACCGCGACGCGGCACAGCCGGACCAGCTCCTGGCGCTTCTCCCTCACCCCTCCCAGCGTGCCGGAGTGGTCGTGGACCGGAATCCGGTTTCACCCGCGTGCCTCGGCACAGCCGCTCATCGGGTGGCCCGACCGTCACCGCGCGTGAGCCGCGACCTTCACCCGGTGGACCAACTCTCCCGGGTGAACCACCCGCGCTCCGCGGCCCGCTCGGGTCGCCCAACCCACATCATGGCGGGCGAAACCACCCGATCACGCAGAGGAGGCGTTCGTGCGCAGGCTGCTACCGGCGCTGTTGGCGACGTTCTCGATCATCTCGACCACCGCCGCGGCGACCGCCGAGCCGGACCCCGTCGACCACGTCGACGAGGTCGTCCTCGCCGACCACGTCGACCAGGCCGACACCTTCACCTACGTCGCCCTGGGCGACTCGGCCGCGGCGGGCCCGCTCATCCCCCAGCAGGACACGAGCGCCCCCGGCTGCCTGCGCTCCACCCGCAACTGGCCAGCCGTGCTGGCCGCGCAGCTCGGCGCCGAGCTCACCGACGTGACGTGCTCCGGCGCCGTCACCGACGACCTGGCCGGCTCGCAGGAGACCTTCGACGGCAGGCAGGCGCCGCAGGCCGACGCGCTGACCCCGGAGGCGGACCTGGTCACGATCACGATCGGCGGCAACGACGTCGACCTGGTCGGCACGGCGCTCGACTGCGTCAACCTGCTGCCCGAACCGCTCGGCACGTCGTGCCGCGACCGGCTCACCGCCAACGGCCGGGACCGGCTGGCGGAGGAGGTCGACGCCTACGCGACCGAGTTCGCCGATGCGCTCGACCTCATCGCGACCAAGTCGCCCGAGGCGCGGGTCGTCGTCGTCGGCTACGGCACCTACATCCAACCTGGCGGCTGCTACCCCGACCAGCCGATCTGGGGCCGCGACTCGGACTACCTCCAGGCGAGCATCCACCGGCTGAACGAGGTGCTGGCCCGCGAGTCGGCCGCGCACGGCGCGACGTTCGTCGACATCGCGCCCCCGAGCGTCGGCCACGACGCGTGCGCGCCCGCGCGGACCAGGTGGTTCGAGGGCTTCTCGCCGACCGGGCCCGCCGCGCCGCTGCACCCGAACGCCCGGGGCATGGACGCCATCGGCCGCTGGGTGGCCGATCGGCTCTGACCGCTGGACCGGCCGTCGGCGAGCACCCCGCTCGTCGGCGGCCTTCGCACGTCACGGGGTCGGGCCGCGGGCGCGGAGTTGTCCGCTACCAGCGCGAAGAACGTGTAGTAGATTAGACGTTCTGCGCAGGATGGGCGCAGGGAACTGTCAGCCGCAATGCGACACAGGCTGATAAACCACGCTATCCAGAAATGAGGCACGTTGTCAAGCCCCTCCGATGACCTCCGGCTCGCGGAAACCGAGGCAGAGCAGGAATACGTGTCGATGCTGTACGGCCGGCTGGACGACCTCCGCGAGCAGAGCTCGAAGCGCCTGGCCGGGGCGCTGCGGGAAACCGGCGGGACGCACCAGATGCGCTCCGAGCGGGACACCTCGGTCGCGATGTACTCCGACCAGTTGGCGCAGTACAGCGCGGTGGAGAACGGGTTGTGCTTCGGCCGGCTCGACTTCGACACCGACGACCGGTTCTACATCGGCCGGATCGGCTTGTTCGACGAGGACAAGGAGTACGAGCCGCTGCTGATGGACTGGCGCGCGCCCGCCGCCCGCCCGTTCTACCTGGCCACCGCGGCCGCCCCGGAAGGCGTCCGGCGGCGCAGGCACCTGCGCACCAAGCAGCGCAAGGTCGTCGGGTTCGACGACGAGGTGCTGGACATCAACTCGGTCGACCCGGACCGCCGGTCCGAGGGCCTGACCGGTGAGGCCACCCTGCTGGCCGCGGTCAACGCGAGCCGCACCGGCCAGATGGGCGACATCGTCGCGACCATCCAGGCCGAGCAGGACAGGATCATCCGCACCGAGCTGAACGGCGTCGTCGTCGTGCAGGGCGGTCCGGGCACGGGCAAGACGGCGGTGGCGCTGCACCGCGCCGCGTACCTGCTCTACACCCACCGGCGGCAGCTGGCCAAGCGCGGCGTGCTGGTGGTCGGCCCGAACCCGACGTTCCTGCGCTACATCGGCCAGGTGCTGCCGTCGCTGGGCGAGACCGGCGTGCTGCTGTCCACCGTCGGCGAGCTGTTCCCCGGCCTGACCGCGGTCGGCCGCGAGTCGGCCGAGGCCGCCGCGCTCAAGGGCCGCGTCGGGATGGCGGACGTGGTCGCGCACGCGATCCGGGACCGGCAGGAGGCGCCCGGCCTGGTCGAGGTCCCGTTCGACCAGGACGTGCTGCGGCTGGACCGGCGGGCGATCACCGAGGCCCGCGGTCGGGCCCGCCGGACCCGTCGTCCGCACAACGAGGCGCGGCGGACGTTCCAGCGCGAGATCATCTCCACGCTGGCGTCGCAGGCGGTGTCCCGGTTGGGCAGGCACCTGCTGGACCAGGCCGACATCGACGACATCCGGCGCGAGCTGCGCGAGGACCCCGGGGTGCAGGCCGCGATCGAGAAGCTGTGGCCGACGCTGTCGCCGCAGCGGCTGCTGGAAGACCTGTACGCGACGCCGAAGCTGATCGCCAAGGCCATGCCGAAGTCCTCCGCCGAGGAACGCGCGCTGCTGGAGCGCCCGCGCGGCTCGGAGTGGACGCCCGCCGACGTGCCGCTGCTGGACGAGGCGGCGGAACTGCTCGGCGAGGACGACACCGAGGCCAAGGCGCGGGCCGAGCGGCAGCGGCGGCAGGCGATCGACTACGCGCAGGGCGTGCTGGACATCCTCGACCTGGAGGACGACGCCGACCCGGAGATCCTGATGGCGACCGACCTGGTGGACGCCTACCGGTTGGCCGAGCGGCACGGCGCGGAGCGCTACGAGACCGCCGCCGAGCGGGCCGCGGCGGACCGGACGTGGACGTTCGGGCACGTCATCGTGGACGAGGCGCAGGAGCTGTCGCCGATGGCGTGGCGGACGCTGATGCGGCGCTGCCCCTCCAAGTCGATGACCGTGGTGGGCGACATCGCGCAGACCGGGGACATCGCGGGCGCGTCCTCGTGGCACGAGGTCCTGTCGCCGTACGTGATGGACCGCTGGAAGCTCACCGAGCTGACGGTGAACTACCGGACGCCGTCGGAGATCATGGCGGTGGCGGCGGACGTGCTGGAGTCGGTGGACCCGGACCTGGCACCGCCGACGTCGGTGCGTGACAGCGGTTTCGAGCCGTGGAGCCTGCGGGCGCCGTCCCTGCCCGACGCCCTGCCGCCGGTGGTGGACAAGGAGGTCGCCGCGATCGGGGACGGCAAGCTGGCGGTGATCGTGCCCGCCGCGCTGGTGTCGTCGCTGCGCGCCGCCGTGCCGGGCGCGTCGGACGACCTCGACACGCAGGTCGTGGTGCTCGGCGTGACCGACGCCAAGGGGCTGGAGTTCGACTCGGTGCTGGTCGTCGACCCGGCGGGCATCCTGGCCGAGTCGCCGCGCGGTGCGAGCGACCTGTACGTCGCGCTGACCCGGGCCACCCAGCGGCTCGGCGTCGTGCACACCGGCGACCTGCCCGAGGTGCTGCGGAGGCTGGCCGCCGTGTGAGGGGGGTCGTCAGCGGGTGAGGGCGTAGCCGAGGGCGGCGGCGCCCACACCGACGGCGACGCTGGTGACGACGTTGGCAAACGCTTGCCGGTGCTCGCCGTCCTCGGCCAGCTTGATCGTCTCGTAGCCGAACGCGCTGTAGGTCGTGAGGCCGCCGCACAGGCCGGTGCCGAGCAGCGCGACCAGGTCCGGTGACGCGCCGGCCACGCAGCCGAGCACGAACGAGCCCAGCGCGTTCACCACGAGGGTGGCCCACGGGAACGAGCGCCGGAGCAGCCGCCCGGTCGCGTACCGCAGCACCGCGCCGACCGCCGCGCCGACGAAGACCAGCAGCACCGTCACGCCGTCACCCGCCGGGTCGCGGCCATCGCGCCGAACGTCGCGCCCAGGGCCAGCACCAGCGTCCCGCCCAGGTAGGCGAGCCCGGGGAAACCGCCCAACCGCACCGCGTCCAGCGCGTACCCCGAGAACGTGGTGAAGCCGCCGAGCACACCGATCCCGAGGAACGGCCGGGCGAGCGGGTGCAGGCGGGGCGCCAGCACCATCAGCACCCCGATCAGCGCGCAGCCCAGGACGTTGACCACGAGTGTCCCCAGTGGACCGTGCACCACCGCGGTCAGGCCGAGGCGCGCCACACCACCGAGGCCGCCGCCCAGTGCGACGGCCGCGACGACCCCGGCCTCAGTTCGCACGCAGGTGGTCCACCAGGTGGTCCAGGGCGGCCAGGGCGCGGACCACGTCGGCGCGCTCGCCCGGGTCGAGCTTGTCCAGCGCGGCGCCGATGCGCTTCTCGTGCGCGGACTGCCAGACGGCCAGCTGCTCGTGCCCCTGCGGCGTCACCGAGAGCCGGGCCACCCGGCGGTCGCTCGGGTCGCCGCCCCGCTCGACCAGACCGGCCTCGATCAGCTGGCCGACGAGCCCGCTGACCGTGTTGGGCGCCAGCCGCAGCTCGGCCGCGAGGTCGCCGACGCGCATCGGCGGGCGCTCGGCGAGCGTCTGCAGCAGCTCGACCTGCGCCATCGGCAGGGAGTCCCACGGCCACTCCGACCGGATGCTCGTGCGCAGCGCGCGACGCAGCCTGGTGACCACGTCGGTGAGCGAGCGTGCCTCGTCTGACATGCGCGAAGGGTACTGCGCCGAAATACGTCCGCTGCAGAGTTGATCTGGTCCCGATGAACTTCTCGTGACGCCGCTCCGGCGCGGAATCGCCCTGGTCGTGGCGGCGCCGGTCCGCCTCGTCGCGTTCTCCGACCGGTTCGACGCGAGCGCCGTCACACCCGCCCTGCCCGCATCGCGGGACGACTCGGCGCGTCGGCGCCGCGTTCGGCCTGCTCGCGGTCATCGCTTCGCTGACGTCGTGTACGCCGATCGGGGACAAGCCGGCTCCGCGCCTGCCCACGAGTCGCGCCGGATCAGTAATCTCGCCCCGCGGGGGCGAAGGCTCGGGCTGGCACACACACGGGTGAGGATGCGGTGGCGGAACGGCTGAGCTGGGTGCCCGACGGGGTCGACACGGACCTGCCCAGCGCCGCGCGGCTGTACGACTACCTGCTCGGCGGGGGCCACAACTTCGCCGCCGACCGGCAGCTCGCCGAGCAGTTCCTCCGCGCCCAGCCCAACGGCCGCACGATCGCCCGCCTCAACCGCGCGTTCCTGCGCCGGGCCGTGCTGCACCTGGTCGACGCGGGCGTGCGGCAGTTCCTGGACCTCGGCTCGGGCATCCCGACCGTCGGCAACGTGCACGAGGTCGCGCGCAGGGCCGCGCCCGACGCGCGCGTGGTCTACGTCGACTACGAGGACGTCGCCGTCGCGCACAGCCACATGATCCTGGCGGACGACGAGCTGGCCACCGTCGTCCAGGAGGACATCACCGACCCGGCCGCGGTGCTCGCGGGCGTCCGCGGCACCGGCCTGGTCGACTTCGCCGAGCCGATCGGCGTGCTCGCCGTCGGGGTGTTCCACTTCGTGCCGCCCGAGCGGGACCCGGCGGGCGTGGTCGCCGGGTACCGGGACGCCGTCGCGCCGGGCAGCTGCCTGGCCCTGTCCCAGTTCACCTCGGACCTGCAACCCGAGGAGATGGCCGGGGTGGTGGCGGTGATGCGGCACAGCACCGACCCGGTGTTCCCGCGCACGCACGCCGGGATCACCGCCCTGTTCGAGGGCTTCGAGCTGGTCGAGCCGGGGGTGGTCCCGCTGCCTCGGTGGCGTCCGGAGGAGGGCGCCACCGAGGAGGACGCCGAGAGGTCCGGGATCTTCGCCGGGGTGGGTCGCAAGAGGTGAGCCGAATTGTCGCCACGCGCTAGGACCCGGCGGCAGGACATCGCGCGGTCGTGGCTGCGGGCGGTCTACCCGACCGCGTACGTGCCGATGTCGCCCGCCGAGATCGAGGAGTTCCTGCTCGGGCTCGTCGACGTGATCGCCGACGCGGTGCAGGCCGACCCGTTCACCGTCGACCCGGTCGGCGTCGTGGGCGACCGGCTGGTCCAGGCCCACTTCACCGGGCCGGAGACGTTGCGCCGCACGGTGGACGTGCTCGGGCACGCGCTGCTGTTCACCCCCGAGCTGCAGGACGTGCCGCGGCTGGCGGAGAAGGTCGTCGCCATCCTGGGCAGCCTCGGCGCCGGCTTCGCCACCGCGATGCGGCTGGACGCGCTCGACCGGCAGGAGGAGGTCAACCGGGCGCTGCTGGCTGCCGAGGTCCGGGCCGAGCGGGTGCTGCAGGTCAGCGAGGCCAGGTTCCGCGAGGTGTTCGACTCCTCCGCGCTGGGCATCGCGATCACCGACCTGCGCGGCGAGTGCGTCGAGGTGAACGCCGCGCTGGCCGCCATGGTCGGCCGCGACCGCGCCGAGCTGGTCGGCACGCCGTTGATCGGGCTGTTCGACCCGGCCGACGCGGGCGCGCTGGCGGACGCCTACCGGGAGGTCGGCGAGGGCGGGCGGGAACGGGTCCGCGAGCAGCGGCGGCTGCTGCGCGAGGACGGCGAGCCGGTGTGGGCGCACCTGGCGGTGTCGCTGCTGCGCGACGCGGACGGCGCGCCCGCGTGCCACGTCACGATGGTCGAGGACGTCAGCGAGCTGCACCTGCTGCAGAAGAACCTGGACTTCCAGCTGCTGCACGACTCGCTGACCGGCCTGTCGAACCGGCAGCGCTTCGCCACCCGGCTGGAGGCGCTGCTGGGCGCGTCCCGCGACGGCGTCACGCTCTACCACCTCGGCCTGGACGCGTTCTCGGTGGTGAACAACGGCCTCGGCCACGCGGTCGGCGACCGGCTGCTCACCGAGGTCGGCCACCGGCTCGAAGCCGTGGTGGCCGACGAGGTGGCGCTGGTCGCCCGGATGGGCGGCGACGAGTTCGCCGTCGTGGTGGACAACTCGCCGACCACGCCGACCGTGCCCGCCATGGTGGACCGGATCAACGAGGCGCTGGGCCGGCCGATGGACGGCGGCGTGGCCGCGTCCGCGTCGATCGGCGTGGTCGACCGGCCGCCCGCGGGCTGGGGCGCGGCCGAGGTGCTGCGCGCGGCCGACGCGACGCTGCGCCGGGCCAAGGCGTCCGGCAAGCGGCAGTGGCTGCCCCACGACCGGCACGCCGACCAGCGGTTCCGGGACCGGCAGGCGCGGGCCGCGCGGATGCCCGGCGCGCTGGCCGACCACGAGCTGGAGGTGGAGCACCAGCCGGTGCTGGACCTGGCCGACGGCCGGGTGCTCGGGCACGTGGCCCGGCTGCGCTGGGACGACGCCGGGCACGACGAGTGCCTGCAGCTGGCCGAGGAGACCGGGTTGTCCCTGGCGCTCGGCCAGTGGGCGCTGCGCGAGGCGGCGGGCGACGCGGGCGCGCCCGGCTTCGGGCCGCTGCACTTCGAGCTGTCGCCGATGCAGTCGCGCGACGAGGACCTGGTCCGCCGGGTGAAGCGGACGCTGGAGGAGACCGGGCTGCCCGCGTCCCGGCTGCGGCTCTTCCTGGACACCCGGTCCATGCTCGAAGGCGTCGGCGAGGACAACGCGCAGGTGTTGCGGGACAACGGGATCGCCACCGGGCTGACCCGGTTCAACGGCGGGCAGGCCGAGCTGGCGCTGCTGGCCGACCTGCGGGTGGACGCGCTGGTCCTGGACCCGTCGGTGGTGCGCAGGCTCGCCGAGCGGCCGGAGTCGTTCCTGCACGAGGCGGTGGCGCGGATGGTCGGCCTGATCCGGCTGTCCGGGGTGTCCGTGCTGGTGCCCGGCATCGCCACCGAGGAGCAGGCGGCGTGGTGGGCGCGGGTCGAGGTGGACGCCGCGTTCGGCGACCACCTCGCGCCCGCCGTGCCGGGTTACGAGCTGTCCGGCGCCTAGGGACGGCGCCTGACGAACACCCGGTCGTGCTCAGACGTGCTTCACCGCGGCCAGCAGCTTGGTCAGCGACTCCTTGGCGTCGCCGAACAGCATGGTGGTCTTGGGGTTGTACAGCAGGCTGTTGTCCACGCCCGCGAACCCCGGCCGCATCGAGCGCTTCATGAACACCACGGCCTTGGCCCGGTCCACGTCGAAGATCGGCATGCCGTAGATCGGGCTGCTCGGCTCGTCCCGCGCGCCGGGGTTGACCACGTCGTTCGCCCCGACCACCAGCACCACGTCGACGCTGCCGATGCCCGGGTTGACGTCGTCCAGCTCCTTCAGGTGCTCGTACGGCACGTCGGCCTCGGCGAGCAGGACGTTCATGTGGCCCGGCATCCGGCCCGCGACCGGGTGGATGCCGTAGTGCACGGTGATGCCGCGCTGCTCCAGCACCTGCGCCAGCTCCCGCGCGGCGTGCTGCCCCTGGGCCACGGCCAGGCCGTAGCCGGGCACCACGAGCACGGAGTGGGCGTAGCCGAGCAGGATGGCGACGTCCTCCACCGTGCCGGCGCGGACGGTGCGCTGCTCGTCGGTGACAGCGGTGGCCGCGGTGGCCTGGAACGCGCCGAACAGGATGTTGGTCAGCGGTCGGCCCATGGCCTGCGCCATCAGCCGGGTCAGGATCGTGCCGGACGCGCCGACGAGCGTGCCCGCGACGATCAGCAGGGTGTTGGCCAGCACGTAGCCGGAGGCCGCGACGGCCAGGCCGGTGAACGCGTTGAGCAGTGAGATCGCGATCGGCACGTCCGCGCCGCCGACCGGCAGCACGAACAGCACGCCCAGCACGAGACCGGCCACCGCCAGCAGCACCAGCAGGGCGCTGCTCCCGGTCAGCACGACCGCCAGCGCCAATAGCGCGCTCGCCGCGGCCACGCCGATGCCGAGGAACCGGCCCGCGGGCAGCAGCACCGGCCGGGTGGTCATGATCTCCTGGAGCTTGAGGAACGTGACCACGCTGCCGGAGAAGCTGACCGAGCCGATCAGCACGGTGAGCACGGTGGCGACCTGGAACAGCACCGAGCCGTGCGGCACGGCCAGGAACTCGGTCAGCGCCACCAGCGCCGCCGCCGCGCCGCCGACGCCGTTGAACAGCGCCACCATCTGCGGGATGGCGGTCATCTTCACCGACCGCGCCGCCGGGATGCCGACGACCACGCCCGCCGCGACGGCGAGCAGGATCAGCAGTCCGTTGTGGACCGCGCCGTGCGCGTACGCGGTGACCACGGCCAGCGCCATGCCCGCCGCGCCGAGCAGGTTGCCCGCGCGGGCGTACTTCGGCGTGCTCAGGCCCTTGAGCGCGAGCACGAAGCACAGGGCGGCGACGAGGTACGCGAGCTGGACCCAGGTGGGGCTGCTCACCTCCCCACCTCCTTGTGCCCGTTGCTGCCGCTCTTGACCGGCTTGCCCGCCCGGTGGCCCTTGAACATCTCCAGCATCCGGTCGGTCACCACGAAGCCGCCGACCACGTTGACCGTGGCCAGGAAGACGGCGGCCAGGCCGAGCACGACCTCCAGCGGCCGCTCGGCGCGGCCGGTGATGAGGATGGCGCCGACCAGGATCACGCCGTGGATGGCGTTCGCGCCGGACATCAGCGGCGTGTGCAGGATCGTGGACACCTTCGACACGACCTCGAAGCCCACGAACACGGCCAGCACGAAGATCGTCAACAGGTCGATCACCGCAGCTCCCTCCTCAGCTCGCCCGCGTGCGTGAGGCAGCAGCCGGACAGCACCTCGTCGGCGAGGTCCGGGACGACCCGACCGTCGTGGGTCATCATCATCAGCAGGTTGGCCACGTTGCGCGCGTAGAGCCTGCTGGCGTGCACCGGCATGCTGCTCGGCATGTTCTTCGCGCCGTAGACCAGCACCTCGCCGACCCAGGTCTGCTCGCCCGGGCTGCTCGCGGTCACGTTGCCGCCGGACTCGGCGGCCAGGTCGACCACCACCGAGCCGGGCGCCATCGCCCCGAGCATGTCGTTGGTGACCAGCACCGGCGCCTTGCGGCCGGGGATGGCGGCGGTGGAGATCACCACGTCGGAGGCGGCGACCCGCTCCGCGATCAGCTCGCGCTGGCGTTCCAGGAACGTCTCCGACTGCACCTCGGCGTAGACGCCCTGCTGCGTCTCCAGGTCCAGTTCGAGGAACCGCGCGCCGAGGCTCCGGACCTCGTCACGGGCCGCCGCGCGCACGTCGTACGCCTCGACCACGGCCCCGAGCCGGCGCGCGGTGGCGATGGCCTGGAGCCCGGCCACGCCCGCGCCGAGGACGAGCACCTTGGCCGGCGGGATGGTGCCCGCCGCCGTGGTGAACATGGGCAGGAACTTCGGCAACCTGCCCACCGCCTCCACGACCGCCCGGTACCCCGCGACCAGGGCCTGCGACGACAGGGCGTCGGCGGACTGCGCCCTGGTCACCCTGGGTAGCAGGTCCAGGCTGAACGCGGTGACCTTGTTGGCGACCAGCACCTCGACCAGCTCCGGCTCGCTGTGGGGCTGCAGGAAGCTGATCGTGATGTCGCCCTCGCGCAGGGCGGCGGCCTGCTCGGGTGTCGGTGGTTGGACGGAGACGACCACGTCGGACCGACCGGCCGGGTGGTCGGCGATGACGTTCGCACCGGCTGCGCGGTAGGCGGCGTCGGAGGCGTGGGCGTGGCGGCCCGCTCCGGCTTGCACGTCGACCGTGAGTCCGGCACCGATCAGCGTGGTCACCGTTTCCGGTAGACCGGCTACGCGGCGCTCAGCGGGCCGCGCCTCGACGGGTATGCCCACTCTCACGGAGAGTCACCCTAGTCCGACTGAGGTGATCTACGCCACACATAGCCGTTCACGTTAACCGTACATACGTCTTGCTGAGACCGGACCGCGTCAGTGGATGACCGGGCACACGCCCCGCGTGTCGCCGGCGAAGAAGTTCGGCACCAGCTCGCGCTTGTCGTAGTACCGGTGGAAGACGCTGGTGACGCCGCTGGACATGGGCGGCACGATCCAGGTCCAGTCGGCCGGGCACGACCGGCCCGCCGCCTCCTCCTTCTCCAGGTGCGTCAGGAACCGGTCGGACTCGGTGTGGTGGTCGGTGATGGTCACCCCGGCCTCGCCGAACGAGTGCAGCACCGCGCGGTTCAGCTCGACCAGCACCCGGTCCTTCCACAGCGTCCGCGCGGACGACGTGTCCAGGCCCATCCGCCTGGCCAGGTACGGCAGCAGGTCGTACCGGTCGACGTCGGCGAAGTTGCGGGCGCCGATCTCGGTGCCCATGTACCAGCCGTTGAACGGCGCGGCCGGGTAGTCGATCCCGCCGATGCGCAGGCGCATGTTGCCGATCGCGGGCACGGCGTGCCAGCGCAGCCCCAGCTCGGCGAGCCAGGGCAGCTCGGGGTGGCCGATCGGCACTTCGAGCACCGCGTCCGGCGGCAGCTCGACCAGGCACGGCTCGGCGTCCTCCCGCTCCACGACCAGCGGCAGCACGTCGAACGGGCCGCGCCGGGCGGGCGGGCGCCAGCCCAGGTCGACGGCCAGGTCGGTCAGCTCGACGTTGCGCCGGTCGCCGAGCACGCCGCCGTCCGGGCCGAGGTAGCCCGCGTAGCGGATCAGCTGCTCGTTGCGGATGCGCGGCGCGGGCCGGCCGGGCTCGTCGGGCGCGAACACGGTGATCACCGGGCGGACCTTGCCGCCGTTGGTGGCGAGCTTCAGGTGCTCGACGCACTCGTCCGCGACCTCCTTGGGGTCGCGCAGGTCGCGCAGGTCGCGGACCTTCAGGCTGCGCCAGTACAGCCGGCCGATGCAGCGGGCGCTGTTGCGCCACGCGACCCGGGCGCCGAAGGTCAGCTCGTCAGGGGTGTGGCGGTAGGTGCCGGTCGCCGCGACCTCGGCGTGCACCTCGGCGAGGCGGTGCTCGGCCGAGCCCAGTTCGGGGTGCTCGGAGTGGTGCAGCCGGATGAAGTCGTCGGCCTCGGCGAGGTCTACCGCGGTCTCGCGCAGGGGGATGGCTTCAGCCGGACACGAGGGGACGGGGGCCATGGCGGCACACCGTAGTTGGCCCGGTGCCGTCGGTGCACCGCCGCGTCGGGGACCCGGAGGTCGACACGGCGTGCGATTGATGCCGCACAGTGAGTGCTTGATCCTTCACAAGGGTGACGCATCCTGCGAAAACGAGTGATATTCAATCGTTATTCATTTCCACCAAGCTCCTCATTTGTGATTTAGGTCACCGGCCATATTTCCCCTATCGGGTGACAAAGACGGTGGCGACCAGCCCAGGAACTTCGCCATCCCGCGCGCGCCGACCCGCGCCGGGACCGCGCGCATGGCGGCGTCGCGCACCGCCACGGCCACCGGGTTGCGCAGCTTGTGCCCGACCCGGCCGAGCGCCCGCGACGCCTTCGCCATCGACTGCGTGCGCGGCCGGCGCTGCCGGTCGTACTCGGCCAGCGCGGTCGGCACGTCGTCGGCACGGGCGCACGCGGCGGCCAGCACGACGGCGTCCTCGATCGCCATGCACGCGCCCTGCCCCAGGTAGGGGGTCATGGCGTGGGCCGCATCGCCGAGCAGCGCCACCCGGCCGGCGACGTAGGTCGGCAGCGGCTTGGCCAGCTCGTGGATGTCGTGCCGCAGCACGGTGGCGGGCGGCGTCGCGCCCAGCACCGCCGGGATCGGGTCGTGCCAGTCGCCGACGAGCCGGCGCACCTCGCCCAGTTCGTCCTCCGAACGACCGCCCGCGGGCGCGACCGTCGCCGCGTACCAGCACACCCGGCCGTCACCCAGCGGCAGGACGCCGAACTCCGAGCCCGGCCCGAGCGTCTGGCTGATCCTCAGGTCGCGCGGGAACCGGGCGGTGGTCACGCTGCGCCACGCCGTCGTGCCCACGTACCTCGGCCGGGGCAACGCCGGGAACAACGCCTCCCGCAGCCGGCTGCGGATGCCGTCCGCCGCGACCACCAGGTCCGCGTCCAGGTCGGCCACCGACCGCACCTCGGTGTTCGTCACCAGGCAGGACTCCGGCAGCGCCGACCGCAGCACCCGGTGCAGGTCCGCCCGGTGCACGGCCACCACGTGCTCGACCCCGGTCGGTTCCACCCTGGTCAGCGACCGACCCGCGCGGTCCAGGATGCCGCCCGCCACCCGGGGCGTGCCGATCCGCCGCACGTCGTCGGCCAGCCCGAGCGCGTCCAACGCGCGCATGGCGTTCGGCATCACCCCCACGCCCGCGCCGACCTCGCCGAACTCCGGCGCGCGCTCCAGCACGACGACCTCCCACCCGACCGCGCGCAACGCCACCGCCGCCGTGACCCCGCCGAGGCCACCACCCACCACGACCGCCTTCACCGCGTCCTCCTTCTACACCTGTAGATACCAGTACTCTACAGCTGTAGAAGGAGGACGCACTGTGACGGAGCGCATGGCCGCCCTCGCCGACGCGGCGATCCACGTGGTGGCCACCAAGGGGATGCGGGGGCTGACCCACCGCGCGGTCGACGCGCAGGCGGGCGTGCCGACCGGCTCCACCTCGGCCTACTTCCGCACCCGCAAGGCGCTGGTGGAGGGCGTGGTGCAGCGGTTGGCCGACCTGGACGACGCCGAGGTGGCAGCGGCCCGGCTGACCGCGCCACCCGACCCGGACCTGCTCGCCGAGGGCATCGCGGCCGTGCTCGACCACTGGATGACGACGGCCCGGGAGCGCACGCTGGCCCGGTACGCGTGCCTGCTGGAGGCCACCCACCACCCCGAGCTGCGCGGCGTCCTGGCTCACGGCGAACGGCCGCGGGCCCAGGCGCGGGAGGTGCTGGCGGCGCTCGGGGCGGAGGACCCGGAGCGGCGGAGCCGGGAACTGGTGGCGTTCGTCGACGGCCTGCTGTTCGACCGGCTCGTCGGGGCGGGAGCGCTGGCCGCGCCGACCCCCGGGACGCCGGAGAGCCGGGCCGAGCTGGCCGGTGCGGTCCGCGCCGCGCTGCGCGGCGTGCTCGGTCCGCGCGCCGGGAAAACCGGTGGCGACCGGTCGCTATAGTCGATCGCATGTGGGCATTCCGGGTCTTCTACCTCTGATCCCAGGGCAGCCGTCCACCCCCGCGCGGTCCTCGCGCGACGGGGTGATCACCCCTGGAACCACAGCGGAGACCCCATGTCGCACATCGCTTTCTTCAACATCCCCGGCCACGGCCACGTCAACCCGACCCTGCCCGTCGTCACCGAGCTGGTGAACCGCGGCCACCGCGTCACCTACGCCGTCCCGACCGGGTTCGCCGACCTCGTCGCGCGAGCGGGCGCGCGGCCCGTGGCCCACCCGACCGTCCTGCCCGCCGACGACCGCGAGTGGCCGACCGAGGTGGCGCCCGCCATGCGGCTGTTCCTGGACGAGGCCAGGTCGGTCCTGCCGGTGCTCGAACGCGCGTACGCCGACGACCGGCCGGACCTGGTCGTCTACGACATCGGCGCGTGGACCGCGCGCCTGCTGGCCGACCGCTGGGGCGTGCCGGCGATCCAGTTTCCCCCACCTTCGTCACCTACGAGGGGTGGGAGGAGGAGGTGGCGCACCTGTACGACCACCCCGACGTGGAGGCGTTCTTCGGCGAGCTGGACGGGTGGCTCGCGGCGGAGGGCTCGGCCACCCCCGGCCGGACCTACGTCGGCCACCCGGACCGGGCGGTGGTGAGCATCGCGCGGTCGTTCCAGCCCAACCACGGGTCCGTGCACCCGAAGTACACCTTCGTGGGACCGTGCCTGGCCGACCGGTCGTCGTTCCAGGGCACGTGGGAGCGGCCGGCGGACGACCGGCCGGTGCTGCTGGTGTCGTTCGGCTCGGCCTACACCAACGAGCCGGGCGTGTACCGGGCGTGCTTCGAGGCGTTCGGCGACCTCGACTGGCACGTGGTGATCAACATCGGCAAGCACGTGGACCTCGCCGAGCTGGGCGAGCCACCGGCCAACGTCGAGCTGCACCGGTGGGTGCCGCAGCTGGAGGTGCTGTCGCACGCCAAGGCGTTCATCACGCACTGCGGCATGGGCGGCACGATGGAGGGGCTGTACCACGGCGTGCCGATGGTGGCCCTGCCGGTGCTCGGCGAGCAGGCGATGAACGCGCTGCGCCTGGTCGAGCTGGGCGTCGGCAGGCTCCTGGACCGCGAGGCGGTCACCGCCGGCGAGCTGCGCGCCGCCGTGCTCGACCTGGCGGACGACCCCGAGGTGGCCCGGCGGCTGGCCGCGATCAGGGCCGAGGTGCGGCAGGCCGGCGGCACGACCGCGGCGGCCGACGTGATCGAGGCCGAACTGGGGTGAGCACCGGGGGGCGGCGCCGCGGCGTCGCCCCCTCCGTGCTCACCCCCGGCCGCCTACGCGGACCGCTCGGAACTGCCCAGCCGGGGGAACGGGTCGGTGGAGAACACGACCTCCACCGGCACCTCGAAGTACTGCGCGATGCGCAGCGCCAGGTACAGGCTGGGGCTGTACTCGCCCCGTTCGAGGTAGCCGACGGTCTGGTAGTGGATGCCCAACGCCTCGGAGAGCTGCCGGCGTGACACACCCCGTTCCGCGCGCAGCATCGCGATCCGGTTGTAGACGCTCTCGCTCATCTCACCCTCTGCATCGCCGCCTGTCGGCGCTGCTCCATCTCCGCTCCGGACTCCCGACGAGCCATCCGACGCAGGATCGTAGGCGCTAGCAGGAAGCCGACCACCGCCCACACCCCGAGCACGCCCACCATCTCCGGCACCCGCCAGGAACCGCCGACCTCCTCGGCCGCCGCCGCGTCCGGCAGCAGGGCCGCCCTGGCGCCGTGGCCCGCCCAGTACACCGGGAAGACCTGCGCCACGCCCTGCAACCAGCCGGGCAGCGCGGTGATCGGGTAGAAGATGCCCGAGATCGCCACGATGCCCATCATCGGCAACATGGTGATCCCCATCGCGCCGGACGGCGACTTGGTGATCGACCCGGCGACCGCGCCCCACGGCAGCACCGACGCCATGCCCAGCGCCAGCACCGCGAGCAGGCCGAGCACGCCGTCGACGCCCGCGTCGGCCAGCACGTTCACCAGGAACGAGCCCGGCACCAGCACGACCAGCAGGCTGACCACGTTGTCCAGCGACGTCTGCACGGCCCGGCCGACCAGGTAGCCGAGCATGCCGTTCGGCACCGCCTTGGCCCGCAGCAGCGTGCCGTCCTCGCGGTTCATCGAGAGCTGGCCCGCGGGCCCGACCAGGCTGCCGAACACCATCCCCATGCCGAGCATGCCCGGCAGGGTGAGCGCGGCCAGCGAGATGCCGGAGGCGTCGGCGGGCGAGTCGCGCTGGAACCACAGCACGCTCAGGAAGCCGAGCGAGACGAACACGTTGTACCACTGGTCCGAGCTGCCCATGGAGTGCCGGAACTCGCGCACGCCGCGGTCCACGCCGAGCCGGATGGCCTGCGTCCTCGTGTTCACCGGACCGCCACCCCGTCCCCGGTCGCCTGGCCGCTCTCGTGCCGCTGCACGAGTGCCATGTAGGTGTCCTCCAACGTACTGCGCCGCACCTCCAGCTCCGAGATGCCGGACGGGTGCTGCCGGAACAGGTCGCGCACGAACTCCGTCGCGTCGTCGGTCGTGTGCACGTGCCGCGAGCCGTCGCGCGTCCAGCGGACCTCGGACTTGCCCGCGACCTCGCGGCCGAGCCGGTCCGGGCTGCCGTCGGCGATGATCCGGCCGCCCGCGAGCACCAGGATGCGGTCCGCCAGCCTCTCCGCCTCGGCCAGGTCGTGCGTGGTGAGCAGGATCGTCATGCCCTCCAGGTCCGACAGCCGGTGCACCAGGTCGTGGAAGTCCCGCCGCGCGTGCGGGTCGAACCCGGCCGTCGGCTCGTCCAGGAACAGCAGGTCCGGCTTGCCGACGATGCCGATCGCGACGTCCAGCCGCCGCCGCTGGCCGCCGGACAGGCTGCCGATCTTCTGCCGCGCGTGCTCGGTCAGGCCGACCGTCTCGATCAGCTCGTCGGTCCCGAACGGCCGCGACTGGTGCGGCGTCGCGTACGGCTCGTAGTAGCGGCCGAGGTGGTGCAGCAGCTCCCGGACCCTCCAGCGGCCGTGGTCGCGCCACGACTGGAGCACCACGCCCAGCCGGGCCCGCCAAGCCTCGTCACCGGTCGCCGGGTCGACGCCGAGCACCCGCACGTGGCCGGCGGAGGGCAGCCGGAAGCCCTCCAGGATTTCGATCGTGGTGGTCTTGCCCGCGCCGTTGGGCCCGAGCAGGGCCACCACCTCGCCCGGCCCCGCGGTGAAGTCGACCCCGCGCAGCACGTCCGTCGTGCCGTAGCGCATCCGCAGATCGCGCACCTCGATGACCAAGGACCCTCACCTCCCCCTTGTCAGAGTTCTCGGCCGATTTGTAGCACACCTGCTATCGGACGTACTAGCTCCACACCCTTACGGCATATTTACTTCATGGCTTCGTGAAACTTCTGTACGTTGCGAAGTAGGTCCCTTAACGCACTGGGAGGTGTGCGAGATGACCGAAACGCTGTACTCCGAGCTGCCCACGCAGCGCAGCACGGTGTTCGACCCGCCCGCGGAGTTGGGGTTGCTCCGCGAGCGGGCCCCCATCAGCCGGATGCGGTTCCCCGACGGCCACGTCGGCTGGCTCGTGACCAGCTACGAGCTGGCGCGGGAGGTGCACGCGGACCGCCGGTTCAGCAGCCGGGCCGAGCTGCAGCACCCGCCGCGGATGGCCGCGGGGCAGCCGATCCAGCAGCGGCCGCCGGCCAAGCCGGGCATGTTCATCTCGATGGACGCGCCGGACCACACCCGCTACCGCAAGCTGCTGACCGGCCAGTTCACCGTCCGCCGGATGAACCAGCTGATGCCGCGGATCGAGCGGATCGTGGCCGACCACCTGGCCGCGCTGCGCGCGGCGGGCTCGCCGGCGGACCTGGTGGCGAACTTCGCGCTGCCGGTGCCGTCACTGGTGATCTGCGAACTGCTGGGGGTGCCCTACGACGAGCGCGAGTCGTTCCAGCACGACACCGCGCGGCTGCTGAGCCTGGACTCCACGTTCGAGGAGGTCATGGCGGCGTTCGAGCGGCTGGAGGCGTTCGTGCTCCGGCTCGTCGAGCGCAAGCACGTCACGCCGGGCGACGACATGCTGTCCGGGTTGATCGCCACCGGCGAGCTGACCGACGAGGAAGTCGCCAACATGGGGCTGCTCCTGCTCGTCGCCGGGCACGAGACCACGGCCAACATGCTGGGCATCGGCACCTTGCTGCTGCTGCAGCACCCGGAGCAGCTGGCGGCGCTGCGGGCCGACCCGTCCCTGGTGGACAACGCGGTCGAGGAGATGATGCGGTACCTGTCGATCCTCCAGTTCGGCACGCTGCGCACGGCGCTGGAGGACGTGGAGGTCGGCGGCGTGGTGGTCCGGGCCGGCGAGTCGGTGTCGATCTCCGTCTCCGCCGCCAACCGGGACCCGGCGCGGTTCGAGCGGCCCGACGAGTTCGACGTCCACCGGCCGGCGTCCGGGCACATCGGGTTCGGCCACGGCGTGCACCAGTGCCTCGGCCAGCAGCTGGCCCGGATCGAGATGCGGGTCGGGTTCACCGCGCTGTTCCGCGAGTTCCCGGACCTGCGGCTCGCGGTGCCCGCCGAGGAGGTCCGACCGCGGACCGACATGGCGATCTACGGGGTGCACGAGCTGCCGGTGGAGTTCTCGTGAGGGTGGAGGTCGACCAGGAGCGGTGCGTCGGGTCGGGCATGTGCGCGTTGACCGACCCGGTGGTGTTCGACCAGGACGAGGTGGACGGGACGGTCGTGCTCCTGGAGCCGTCCCCGACCGGCGAGCACGGGACGGCGGCGCGGGAAGCGGCGCACCTGTGCCCGGCGGGCGCGATCCGCGTCGTGGGGTGACCACGCCGTCGGGGCCGTCCCACCGGGGCGGTCCCGGCGGTGCTCCCTAGTGCTGCTGGTCGGTCAGCACGACCAGGAACGCGCGGGCGAAGTTCGCCGACTCGCCGCGCGGCCAGTCGAGGGCGCGCAGCGCTTCCGTGACGTCCGGCCGCACGACGCCGTTGACCCGCGCCTCGACCACCTCGGAGCCGGCGCTGCCGCCGAAGATGAGCTTCACGCCGTTGACCGGCTGGTCGAGGTGGGCGGGCAGGGTGTCGCGCAGCGCGGGCGCCAGCGGGTGGTCGGCCGTCCAGTCGCGCATCGCCACGGGGTCGAGGCCCCACGACTGGATCGGGCCGTGGATCACGTGGTGGCCGGGCAGTCCCACCGGGTCGTCGCCGGAGATGTGGTCGGCGAGCTCGCCGCGTTGGGCGAGCAGTTCCAGCAGCGCGGGCGCGGTGGTCGACAGCCACGTCCTCGCCGCCTGCTCGGCGACCTCGGCCGGCGTCCCGCCGAAGCCGACGGCGCAGTCCCACAGCACCGGTGCCCCGGGCGCCTCCGGGTTGAAGGCGAAGCCGACGTCGACGTGACCGGCCGGCTGCTCGCCGCCGTGCAGGTCCTCGACCAGGACCACCGGCGAGCCCTCGGTGCGGACCACCCCGCCGTCCACCGACCAGGCGCCCGCGATGTCGGACAGCCCGGTGGCGAGCGCGGTCAGCAGGCGGTTGCGGTCGATCGCGACGTCGAGCACGCGTCGACCCTAACGGTGCGACGGCGTGCTCAGAGCGCGAGGTGCACGCGAAGGGCCTCGTCGAGCTGCTTGAGCACGGCGGGCGGCAGGCCGCCGATCCGGGCGCGGAGCCTGGCCGCGGCGACCGTGCGCACCTGCTCGGCCTGCGCCTTGGAGTCCGCGCCGAGCCCGCAGTCCTTGGCGGTCAGCAGCACCTGGAACGGGTACACCCGCGCGGTGTTGGAGGTGATCGGCACGACCGTCACCACACCCCGGCCGCCCCGGCCGGCGACCCGGTTCGCCGCGTCGTTGCTCACGACCACGGCCGGGCGGACCTTGTTCGCCTCGGCGCCCCGCACCGGCTCCAGGTCCACCCAGTAGATGTCACCTCGGCGCATCGGAGACACCGTCCGGCGCGGTCACGTCCCACATCTCGGCGTCTCCTCCGGTCTCCCACTCCTCCCACGCGCTCGCGTAGGCGTTCTCCAGCCCCGCCTCGCGCAGCAACGCGATCGCCTGGTGGATCACCGACGACCGTGATGCGCTGTGGTGTTGCCGCAGGTAGTGATCAACGAACTCTACGTCCTCCTCAGGGAGGCTCACACTGATTTTCATACCAGCGATGCTACCTCCGGTATTACCCGGTAGCCACCTCGGCCAACCCGCTGCGACGCGCCGTCTGCCACTTGAGCGGCGTCCCGTGCGCGGCCGTGACCAGCGACTGGACCACCACGAGGTAGGTCAGCTGCCGGTACGCCAGCTGCTGGAGCGGGAACGCCCAGAGCGGTTTCAGCGACTCGCCGTCGAGCCGCAGCGCGTAGCCGGCGCTCGCCGTCTGCACGGCCAGGAAGACGCCCCAGATCACCAGCCCGAGCGGCGCGTCCGCCACGAACGCCCCGTACAGCACGTACACGTCGAGCGCGGGCGCGAGCACCGGCAGCACCACGTGGAAGACCAGCAGGTACAGCAGCCCGAACCGGCCCATCCGGCCGTCCTCGCGCAACGCGGTCCGGTGCTTCCACATCGACTGGAACGTCCCGTACGACCACCGGTACCGCTGCTTGTACAGCCCGCGCGCGCCCGTCGGCACCTCGGTCCACGCCCGCGCCGCCGGCTCGTACACCACCCGCCACCCGGCCCGGGTGATCGCCATGGTCAGGTCGGTGTCCTCGGCCAGCGTGTCCGCGCTGATCCCGCCGACCTCCTCCACCGCCTCCCGGCGGAACGCGCCGATCGCGCCGGGGATGGTCGGGATGCACTCCAGCGCGTTGAGGATCTGCCGGTCCAGGTTCGAGCCCGCGCAGTACTCCAGGTGCTGCCAGCGGCCGAGCAGCCCGCCCCGGTTGGCGACCTTGACGTTGCCCGAGACCGCGCCGACGCCGGTGTCGCCGAGCGGGCGCACCACCTTGGAGACGGTGTCCGGCTCGAACACCGTGTCGCCGTCCACCAGCACCAGGGCGTCGTGCCGGGCCAGCGCGATGCCCGCGTTGAGGGCGGCGAACTTGCCCCGGTTCGGCTGGCTGACCACCCGCACGCCGGGCAGCCCCAGCGCCTCGACCACCGCGGCCGTGCCGTCGGTCGAGCCGTCGTCCACCACGACCACCTCCACCTCGGCGGGGTGCTCGGAGGCCGCGATCGACCGCACGGCGGCGGCGATGTTCGCGGCCTCGTTGTAGGCGGGGACGATCACCGACACCGGCGGCGCGTGCGGCCGCACCTCGGTCTCCCGGTGCAGCCGGCGCGACGTGTGCGCCAGGCCGAGCTGCAGCACCGTCCGCAGCACGGCCAGCACGGCGACGATCGCGCAGACGACGCCCAGGACCGCGGCGAGCACGTCGCCGTGGTGCTGCGCCCACGCCTGCGCCCGGCCGGTGACCCTGGCGCCGAACCCGGCGTCGGTCATCGCGTCGGCGCGGCCGGTGGCGTCGGTCAGGGTGGTGAAGCGGCGGTCCGGCAGCGCGTCGGCCAGCAGGGCGACCACGGCGGGCGCGGTGCTGGAGACGTGCAGCCGGATGACGTGACCGGGGTCGACGGCGGCGACGACGTGGTGCGCGTCGTAGAGGTGGCGGTCGAGCGTGTCCGGCTCGGCCTCCTCCAGTCCGGTGTGGACGTTCGCCGCGTCGGCCAGGGCGTGCTGCGCGAACGCCCGGCCCAACCCGGTCGACTCGCCCGAGCGGAACCCCGAGACGCCGACCTCGTGCCCCTCGGCGACCATCCGCCGCACCAGGTCCGGGTGCTCGTTGACGTGCGCGCCGACCACGAAGAACGTCGCCCGCAGACCGCGCTCGGCCAACGCGTCCAGCACCCGCGGCGTGTAGCGCGGGTGCGGCCCGCCGTGGAACACCAGCGCCACCGCGCCGTCCACCACCGGCTCGTCCCCGGCGGCGACCAGCGCGGGTTCGTCGGCCAGGGACGTGGCGTAGGCGTGGAAGCTCAACGCGCCCATCAGCAGTCCCAGCCCCAGCACCAGCGAGATCCAGTGCGCTCTCACCTGACGTGCTCGAAGACGGTCGTCACGATCAGCGCCGACAGGCTCAGCAACGACGTCGCCAGCGCGATGCTCACCGCCCGCATCAGCCCCCGGCGTCTCCCCGTCCGGTCGACGAAGACCTGCTCCTCCACCACGATCCCCCCACCCTCACCAACGCGACCGACAACCCGCACCCGACCGCCACCGCGAGGTGCGGGAACGCGCGGATCACCGGAGGCGCGACGAGAACCGTCAACTCCCCCAACGACTTCCCCCGGACCGCGGCCACCCCGACCACGAGCCCCGCGTAGAGCAGCGGTGGCGCGGGCACGACGGTCCACAGCCCGATCGGCCGCACCATCGCGGCGGCGAGGGTCGTGCCGAGCACCATCATGACGCCGAGCACCAAGCCGTTTTCGCCGCCGTCGACCCGGATCCCGACGCCGGTGAAGACCGCCGACACGGCGAGTGCCGCCATGCTCGGCAAGTGAGCCATGCGGTCGGCCACGCCACGCCCCCCTGAACGTCTCCTAGGTTAAGTGACGTGAAGGGGGCGTGGATGTTGCGCGCGATATTGCTCGGCGTGGTTCGCGGCACATGGGTGGTGCTGTCGGCGGCGGTGCTGGTGCTGGCGGGAGTGGCCTGGACCACTTACCAGGACGTGGACACGGGGGTGCGGCGGTCGCAGGCGGTGCGGGCGGACGACGTGAGGTCGACGTCCGGGGTGAACGTGCTGCTGGTCGGGTTGACCACGCGACGGGACCTGGACGGCGGGACACCGCCCGACGACGTGCTGGCCGCGCTGCACGCCGGTGACGTGGACCGCGGCGGGTACAACGCGAACACGTTGATCCTGCTGCACGTGCCGGCGGACGGTTCGGCGGCGACGGCCCTGTCCGTGCCGCGGGACAACCACGCCACGCTGCTCGGCATACCGGGCGGGCCGCAGCACGGGAAGGTGAAGGAGGCGTACGGGCGGGCGAAGGAGGCCGAGGAGCGGCGGCTGGCGGAGCTGGCCCCGATGGACGTCGCCGAGGTCGAGTGGCGGGGGCGCGAGGCGGGTCGGCGGGCGCAGGTGGAGACGGTGCGGTCGCTGCTCGGCGTGCCGGTCGACCACCTCGTCGAGGTGAGCATGGTCGGCTTCTACCACCTGGCGGAGGCGCTGGGCGGGGTCGAGGTGTGCTTGAACAACGCCACGTCGGACACCTACTCGGGCGCCGACTTCCCGGCCGGTCGGCAGCACCTGACGGCGGCGCAGGCGCTGGCGTTCGTCCGGCAGCGGCACGGGTTGGCCAACGGCGACCTCGACCGGACGCGTCGGCAGCAGGCTTTCCTGAGCGCCGTGGCGCACCGGCTGCGCTCGCGCGGGGCGGACGCGCTGGGGCCGGTGGCGGAGGTGGCCAAGGGGAACGTCGTGCTGTCGGAGGGCTGGGACCTGCTGTCGCTGGCGCAGGGCGTGTCCGGTGTCCGGTTCCGGACGCTGCCGTTGGAGAACGACCCGTCGGTCGACGTCCAGCCCGTGCTCCGGGAGGCTGTCGCGTCGGCTCTGGGCGGTGGTGGTTCGTCGGGCGCGGGCGGTCCAACCGACCCCGTTCCGTGCGTGGACTGACCGTTCAGGCGGTGTCCGATGGAGGTAACGCCCTACGCCTACTGGACGACATGCGCGACGACACCGTCTCGCCAGGAGGACTCGTGAGGACCCGCTTAGCCGTGCTGCTCTGCACCACCGCCCTGCTCACCGGGTGCTCGACCTCATCACCCACCGGCGCGCCGACCACCAATCCCCCCTCCCCCACCCCGATCCCCACCACCGAGGCCCCCACCCCCCTCACGTCCCCCGCACCGCCTGCGTCCCCCGAACCTCCCGCAGCCCCCACAACGTGCACCGTCCCGAACGTCGTCGGAATGGTCCACCAAACCGCCCAGGACACCATGCAGGCCGCCGGCCTCTACCTGCTCCGCGAAGAAGACGCCACCGGCCAGGGCCGCGTCCTCGTCCTGGACCGCAACTGGACCACCACCGCCCAAAGCCCCGCCGCGGGCGAGGTCGTCGACTGCGACACGGAAATCCTGCTGAGCGCGAAGAAGATCGGCGAATGACGACACCGACCACCGCCGCCCGCGGTTCCGGCCGACGATCACCCTGAGGCTCATGGCCAACAACCTGGACAGATGATCTACAGTGGATCTTGACCCAGACGTTTCCGCAGGTAGTCGAGTGGGGCGGGTGGGGTTCGAACCCACGACCTGACGGATTGTTGGCCGCCTCTCCCGCCGTCTGCCGACACCTGCCAGCACTCGTCACCACCAGCGCGCTTCGCGTCCGCGAACGACCACTGTGGATCGTGGTTCACCGTCGTCTGCCGTCGTTTTGTGGGGCAAAGGTGTGGCGTTGATCTTCTACGCAAGACCGTCGTCGTCGACGGACGAATCTAAAGACGACCAAACCGATCAATCGCATCGAACCATATTGCGGTCGACCAAAAACGTCCACTAGTGTACAATCGCGCGAATGGTCAGTCCTACCGATGAAAGCAGTAACAAATTCATACAGGCTGGCGCACTGATGTGCAACCCGAGGGCTGGCGAGACAACCGACCCGTACCGGATATTCACCTCCCGCGTGCACAGCTTTTGGCATTTCATCGGAAGGATTTACAAGGTCGCCTCCAGAATGGACGAGACCCTAGACTCGCTTAGTGAAATCTACAAGTTTGACCGAAACGACTTAATGCGATATTCCGACCGCCTCACAGAGGACAGAGGAATTATCGGCGAGCTACTCCTAACTCGCACGACCGACGCCTTCTTGACCTATGTGTCGCGCCTTCTAGGGTTGCTTTTCAGAGAAAAGCCGGAAATTCTACAGAATGTAGTTACAGTACCCCTTGCAGCCGTACTCAATGCTCCGGATAAAGATTCAATAATCGGTTACGCAGTCGATAAATACGTGCAAGATTTGAGCTACAAGAGTCTGCGCGACCTCTACCGTGACATCAAAAACAAATGTGACTTTCAACTATTCACGGATGTCGCCGTGCTGAACACAGCCGTCGAGGCAGTCGGCCTCCGTAACGTCATCGTTCACAATAACAGCGTTGTCGATGAACGCCTGGCCCGCGACGCGGCCAAGTATGGCAATTCAATAGGCCATGTTGCTACTCAATATAACGCATTGGACATGATGTCCACCTTGATTCTTGCGGCGTTCGACATCGACACTAGAGCACGCGCCAAATGGGGACTACCCCAGGGAGTATTGAAGGTCTCCCATGAGTGTCATATTTACGAAAATGATATCGAAGCGAACGAAAGAAGGACGCGAGTCCTCGCCCATGTGCGTAAATCTCATACCGAATCAAATGAAAACGAGACGCAAACCATAGCAGAATAAGGCCAATTCAGCATATGTGCACACAGTAACCAGTTCGATAAACACGAGCACCTTGCTTTGTGTCAACTAAGGGCTTCGTGTCATCCCGCCGACCTGGCTCGCCCCAACCACGCGTGTCAAGGGGGCGCTATCCGTCCGCACAGGACTGTCAGGCTGGGACTGCCCCCTTGACGCGTGTGGTTGCCCTCGTGGAGGTCGGCGGGATGACACGAAACCCGACCCACGCTGGTAGCCGAGCTGGCGGTGTCCTCCGGTCATCCTGCTGGCCTGCCCGTCCGGCGAGGACATGTCTTTCCCTCTACGGGGCCTGCTGGGGTCGGTCGCGTCTTCGGCCGCCGGCGGGCCAGGGTGGCGGAGCCGGGCCCCTGGCCCTTGCCGAGCGGCCTCAAGCAGAGCGGCGCGAGCGGCCCCGGCAGGGGCCGCCTTGATGAAGAAAAGAAACTCTGAACACGTCGGTGTGACCTGGCGAGGCCGTTGCATGCGTGCAACACGGACGGGGTAACTTGGGGCTGTACGAGCTGTACAGAACTACGTGAGGTAGCGGAGGTGGCCCGTGGGAGACGGTTTGGCCCGAGTGGGCTACCGCGAGATCGCTGATGAGCTACGCCAGGAGATCGACTCCGGGCAGCTCAAGCCTGGTGAGAAGGTTCCAGGCGAGAACGACCTGATGACCAGGTACGGCGTGGAGCAGCCTACGGCGCGCCGTGCGCTGGACGTCCTCAAGAACGAGGGCCTGGTGGTCGCCAAGCGTGGTTCGGGCACCTTCGTCCGAGAGTTCCGCCCCATCCGCAGGGTCTCGCCCGACCGGCTCAAGGCCGTGGTGTGGGGCGCCGGTCGTTCGATCTGGAGCGCCGACCTTGGGCTTCGGCCACTGGATCAGGGCACGACCGTGACCACCGAACCCGCTCCCCCGATCGTCGCTCACGTGCTCGAACTTGACGAGGGCACTGCGGTCGTTGTGCGGCGACGCCGCTTCGCGGTTGAGGACAAGCCGGTACAGCTAGCCACCTCGTACTACCCGGCCCAACTCGTAGAGGGCTCGCCGATCACCCAACCGAACACGGGTGAAGGCGGCTCGTACGCGCGGCTGGCCGAGCTGGGGCACAAGCCAGTGAGGTTCCGGGAAGAACTGCGGACCCGCATGCCTCGGGAGCACGAGCGGCAAACGCTTGAACTGGCGCAGGGAACGCCTGTCATCGAGATTGTCCGCACTGCCTACACCAGCGAGAACTTGCCGGTAGAGGTGAACCTCATGGTGCTCGACAGCTCGTCGTACGTTCTGGAGTATAAGTTCGCCGCTGACGACTAAGCGGCACACCCGGCCGACAGTGTTGCTTGCGCGCAACACGTGCATTCGCTTTTGCAACCTCTGTACAGATATACCTTGAGTTCGGTACAGAACCATGGTTATCTGTAGCTACCAAGTTCTGTACAGAGGAGATGCCATGCGTGAGATCCCGGTGGTGCTGACCGGTTGGCGGCTGATGGTGACGGAAGAGCCGACGCTGAAGACGCGAGAGGTGGACGGCACGGCGGAGGTCGTGACCGACCGCGATGGCGCGTCGCAGTTCGTCGTGTCGGTGTTCGTGAAGTCCAAGGGGCAGAAGGGCGAGGAGATCCGCGTGACCCTCGGCACCGACCCCGGCGAGGGCTTCGAGGAGGGCACCTTGGTGGAGCTGGTGGGGGCGACGGTGTCGCCGTACAGCTTCAAGAACGGCAAGGGTGAGACGGTGTCCGGCCTGGCGTGGCGGGCGGTCGGCCTGAAGCCGCTCGGCTGAGCCGCTTCACTCGCGAGTTTCCTGACCCGTTTCGAGAATCGGGCTCCTGTGGCCACGTGAACCGCTCCGCGTTGTCGGGGTAGGCAGTGCTGCCGTCAAGCAGGGGTGTCCGTTCGTTCTTTGAGAATTCCACAGTGGGTAGATCCATACCTTTTCCGGCACCGACTCATCGGGTGCCGGGAGATTCGTTGCCCCCGGCACGTCCGGTGTCCAATGCCGGGGGCTTTGTGTCTCCCGTTCCTTACGGAAATGAGGTGGTGTGGTGGAGATCGTGAACAAGGCGGCGCAGGAGAACTACGCGACGTTCCGGGCCGCGATCACGCTGTTGCAGGAGACCGTGGACGAGTACGTCCGGGGCTTCATCGCGAAGGCGGAGGACGCGGACATCCCGGCGGACGCCTGGGCGGTGCCGACGGCGGACGAGCTGAAGTCGTTGTGCGACAAGGCCGTTCGGGAGATCGAAGAGTTCACCAAGGACGCCAAGAAGTACGAGGCGGACCTGGTCGCGAAGAACTGGAGGGTCTGACGGTGGCTGCTCGTTACGGCGCGAACCAGGCGGTCGACGCGATTGACCAGGCCATGAACCAGCTCCGGGAGGCGGTGGACGGGATGCCGTTCGCGCGGTTCCGCTTCGCCGGTCAGCACAAGGCGGTCACGCGAGCGGTGGCCAACCTGTCGATCGCGATGCAGGACGTGAAGCCGTACCTGCGGGACGACTAGCAACACGGTTTTCAACGTTTCGCCGGAGACCCGATCACGCCGAATACGGCTGATCGGGTCTCTGGTTTCCACACGCACGAAGAGAAGGGGTGTTCGTGATGCCGAAACCGACTCGCAGTCAGGGTTTCGAGGTCCGGGCGGTGAAGTGGGGTGTCCGACACCCCGGCATGGTGGCGGTTCCGCCCGCCCTGGCGGCTGCGGTGGGTGTGGGTGTGGTGGAGATGGGGTTGCCGACTACGGGCGGAATCGTGGGCGGTGCGGCGTTGGGGTTGGCGGGTTGGTATCGGGGTCACCCGGCGTCGTTCGACCACCTGATGCTGCCCCGGTTGCGGGCGTTCCGTCGGCGCTGGCTGACCTACGTAGGGCGCCGGTGGGCGGACATCCTGGCGGACTGCGATCTGGTCACGGTCAACCGGCGCACGGACGCGATGGTGGTGCCGCGCATCCTGCGGGTGCGGTCGGCGTCGCCGTCGATAGACACGATCCACGTGAGGCTCAACCGGGGCCAGACGCCGTCGATGTTCGAGGAGCGCGCTGACGCCCTGGCGCACGCTCTGCTGGCTCAGCGGGTCGCGGTGGTGAAGATCAAGCCGCAGGTCATCGGCCTGGTGGTCGAGCGAGAGAACCCGTTCGACGCCGACCCGATCCCGGCTATCGACCTGCCGCACGACTCCGACGAGGTCGACCTGGGCGCGATCGAGCTGGGCGACACCGAGTACGGCACGGCCTGGACGCAGTCGTTCGTGGGCCAGCACGTGTTCGTCGCGGGGGCGACCGGCTCGGGCAAGGGCTCGCTGCTGTGGTCGCCGTTGCGGGGCATGGCTCCGCTGTTGCGGGACGGGGTCGTCCTGCCGGACGTGATCGACCTGAAGGAGGGAATGGAGACCGAGATCGGTGCTCCGATCTTCCACCGCCGGGCGATCGAGTGGGGCGACGCGGTCGAGGTAGTCGAGTCGTTCCGGGACGAGCTGAAGGCGCGGCAGGCCGAGCTGCGCGAGCAGGGTAGGCGCAAGTTCACGCCGTCGGTCGAGACGCCGTTGCGGCTGTTGCAGATTGACGAGCTGGGGATGTTGACGTCCTACGGTCCGGCGTCCGAGGTGCGCGGTGTGCTCAAGCTGCTCTCGGAGGTCATGACGCAGGGTCGGGCGGCGGGGTTCGGCGTGTGCGGCTACGTGCAGGAGCCGACCAAGGACACGGTCCCGATCCGGGAGCTGTTCACCGCGCGGGTGTGCCTGTCGGTGACCTCGCAGAGCCAGGTGGACATGGTCCTGGGTGACGGGATGCGGCTGCGCGGGGCGCTGGCCGACGAGATCCCGTTGGACTCCGCGCACGCCGGTATCGGGTTCGTGGTGGAGCAGGGCTCCCGCAACCCGCTGCGCGTGCGGGCCTCCTACCAGTCCGACCAGGACATCCGCGACCTGGTCGCGTTCGTCACCTCGGGCCGCCCGCGCCTGCACGCGGTCGCCTGACTCATCGCACATCACGCGGCGCGATCCGTTGCCGCACAAGCACATCGCTTGATCCGGAGTGGAGGAGCAACCATGTGGAACCTGGGTATCCGGCTGTGGGCGGCGTGGCGGTTCGCGCTGTTCCTCGGCGTCGCGGCCGGGGTGCTGTTCGTGGTCTACCAGGTCGACGGGTTCGGCGCGTTCTTCGGCTGGACCCTCGTCCTGGCGCTGGTGGGTGTCGTGGCGGTGTTCTACATCCTGCGCGACTTCGTCCGCCGCGAGGTCGACCACCGACGCGGGCGGCTGTGATGGCCCGCATCCGCGCCCGTGGTGCGACCCGTGCCCCTCGGCCGCGCGGCGGGGTCGACCCCGGTCAGGTCGACCTGTTCGCCGACGACTGGAAGCAAGCCGCTGCTGCTCCCGAATCGAAGCCGGTGCCGCTGGCGGGGTTCGGTGGCACTCCCGACCTGGTGCCGCAGGTGCTCGACAGCATCTCGGCCGGGTCGGTCGGTCAGTTCGACTCGTCGGGGCGGGTGGTGGTGCTCGACGGTGACGGGCACTGCCGCCACGCCGACGACGACATCGCCACCGTGGTGGAGTCCCTGATCAAACAGCGCTATGCGGCTCAGGGCGAGTTCACCACCCAACTGCACGGCGTGATCCGCAAGAACACCTATGTGCTCGACCTGACCAACTCCGGTCACGCGATCCGTGCTCGCTGGTCGAGCCTGCGGGGTGCGCGGTGACGGCGCGGAGCCGCTTCGACTTCGACCTCAGGCGGCCCGCCCGCACGGGGGTCGCGGCGCTGGTCGAGCTGTCGAACCTGCGGCTGATCGCGGGGTTGGCGGCCGAGTACGACGACCTGGTGCGCCGCTACGCCGACGACAACGGCGAGCTGCCGGACCACCGGGCGGTGCAGGTCGCCGAGATCGCTCACCGGCTGCACGTGCTGCTGGGTGAGGAGTCCGAGCACTACCGCCGACTGTCCTTGGAACACCGAGAGGGAAGGAATCGTCACTGATGCCCGAACCAGGGAACCAACCGAAGTGGCCGGACTGGACGAAGGAGGACCCGCCGGACTGGATCAGGGATGACGTGGTCAAGTTCCTGCGCTTGGCCGTCGCCGACCGGCTCTACACCCGTGGTGGCGATGGGACGGGCACGTGGGGCTGGTACCTCGACCCGGGAGACCAGGCGACACCGGCCGCAGGTGACGAGTCCGGAGTCGTCTGGCTGTTGGAGGAGCACCGCTGCATCGTCCCGTCGCAGATGCACGTGTTGAAGGACGAATCGGGTGAGTTGTTCAACGCTCAGTTGATGGAGATCACCCCGGCCGGACGCGACCTGCTCGCGCGGCTCGACTCGAAGAGGTGAACCCCGTGCAGGCTCACGACTCCGACGAGATCGACGTCCAGGCGGGGGTCACCAGACGGGTCGTGGGCCTGCGCCGCAAGCGTGCCGAGTCCGCGCAGCTTCGCGGCCTGGTCGATGACCCTGACATGGTGGCGGTGCGGATCGAGTCGCAACGCCGGTTGATCACGCGCGGCATGTGGTTCTTCCTCGCGTTGGGCCTCGGCTTCACCACGGCTGGGGTTCAGGACTTCCTGGCCGGTCACCGGCCGGTTTCCGACCCGCTGTGGTGGGCGGCGTGGCTGGCCGAACCGATGCTGGCGGGCATCCTGATCATGTTGCTGGTGTTCGAGTCCGAGGTGCTGCACCGGGGCGTGCCGGTGGACAGCAAGTGGGTGGACTGGCTCAAGCGCATCCTGTTGATCTCGACGCTGTTCATGAACGTCTACCCCACGATCGCCGTGCGGGCCGGTGAGCGGTTCGAGGTCGGCAACCTCGCCATCCACGTCATGGTGCCGGTCGTGGTGTTCGGCGTCGCCGAGGTGATGCCGGTGATCCAGCAGCGGATGAACCAGGCCATCACCGACGCCTACCGCGCTGCCAGCACCGCCACACCGCAGCCTGCCCCGGCACCCGCTGCGGCAGCTGCCCTGCCGGTCCAAGCGGCGCTGGCCACCGGTACCCGGCTCAAGCTGCCGGAGCCGATCCGCGACGCGGTCAAGGCCAAGGTCGACCAGGTCGCCGCCGAAGGGCGCACGTTGACCGCCGACGACGTCCGCCAGGCGGCGCGCGTCCCCGCCGACCTCGCCGACCGCATCGTCGCCGAAGTGCACGCCCACAACGGGCACGCCTTCGCCTGATCCACGGCAGGAACTCCTACCTGCCCGTATGAGCGGGGCACGGCCACTCCCCTGGCCGTGCCCCGCTCCTCGTCCTGCTCGAAAGGAGGTGACGCGTGGTGTCCACGCTGGAAGACCGCATCGCCCACCGGCTGAGGCGGGCCGACTACCGCGACTGGCGCGACAAGGTCACCGGCATCGGTGGCTGCGCCCAGCCGATCCGCATGACCGGCGGCTGGCAGGTCCAGGACCAGGCCACCGGCGCGCTGCTGGACTGGCACGGCGGGGACGTGTTCATCCCCTGCGGCAACCGGCGCGAGTCGGTGTGCCCCTCGTGCTCGGACCGGTACGCGGCCGACGCCTACCACCTGATGCACGCTGGCCTGGCCGGTGGCTCCAAGGGCGTCCCGGTCTCGGTTACCGAGAAGCCGCGCGTGTTCGCCACGCTCACCGCGCCGTCATTCGGGCCGGTGCACAACCGACGCACCACAAGCCGCGGGAAGGTCCTGCCCTGCGCGTGCGGCTCCTGGCACCACCCCGACGACCCGGCCATCGGCACCCCGCTTGACGCCGACGCCTACGACTACGTCGGCTCGGTGCTGTGGCAGGCCAACGCCGGTGAGCTGTGGCACCGGTTCGTCACCGCGCTGAAGCGGGAGCTGATGAAGGCGGCCGGGCTGCCGGTCCGGGAGTTCAAGGACCATGCCCGGCTGTCCTACGCCAAGGTCGCTGAGTACCAGCGGCGCGGCCTGGTCCACTTCCACGCCGTCGTGCGCCTGGACGGACCCGAGGGACCGGCCGACCCCACTCCCTCGTGGGCTTCGGCGGAGCTGTTGGAGACGGCCATCATGGGCGCCGCTCGCTCAGTCGCCCTGGGCCAGGTGCTCCCCGACGGGAGCAAGTCCACGCTGCGGTGGGGCTCGCAGGTCGACGTGCGGCGCATCCGCCCGACCAGCGCCGCCGAGGTCGAAGAGGACGGCGAGATCAGCGAGTCTCGGTTGGCGGGCTACGTCGCGAAGTACGCCACCAAGGGCACCGGCAAGAGCGAAGCCGCCGACCGGCCGATCCGCTCCCAACTCGACATCGACCACCTGCGGGTGCACGCCCACCACCGCCGGATCATCCAGACCGCCTGGGACCTCGGCGACCTGGAGCAGTTCGCGAAGCTCAACCTGCGGCGCTGGGCGCACATGCTCGCCTTCCGGGGCCACTTCCTGAGCAAGTCCCGCGCCTACTCGACCACCTTCAAGGCCATCCGGGGCGAACGTCGCGCGTTCCGCACCGCCGAAATGCTCGACCAGCTCGGCCACGACCCCGGCTCGGTCCTGGTGGTCAACGACTGGACCTACACCGGCACCGGCTACGCCGACGACGCCGAGCGCGAACTTGCCCTGGCCATCGCTGAACGAACCCGTGAGCAGCGCAAGCGCAAGTACGAACAGGAGGTAGCAGCATGAGCAAGCTCTGGGGGATGAAGGAGGTCGCCGACTTCCTGGGCGTCCCGGTCAACACCCTTTACCAGTGGCGCACCCGCAACTACGGCCCGCCCGGCAAGCGCATCGGCAAGTACGTGCGCTTCGTCCCCGACCAGGTCAAAGCCTGGGTCGACTCGCTGCCGGACGGACTCGCCTGATGCCTCGGCCACCGCTGCCGCTCGGCACCTACGGCAAGATCCGCACCTACCAGGACTCGGCGGGCTGGCGGGCCAGGACCAACTTCCGGGACTTCGACGGCGTCACCAGGCCGGTGGAACGTCGGGGTCGGACGGAGGCTACGGCGATCCGGGCGCTGAAGAAGGCGTTGGCGGAACGCACGGCCCCGGTGGACTCGGAAGGCATCACGCCCGACATGCGGTTCCGGACGGCCGCCGAGTTGTGGTTGCGGGAGTTCCAGCGGGCCGTTGACTCGGGCAGGCGGTCCCCCACCTCGAAGGAGACCTACGAAAGCAGGCTCAACGGCTTGGTGCTGCCCGCGATCGGTGATCTGCGGGTGCGCGAGTTGACCGTGCCGCGTCTGGACAAGGTGGTGGCCGCAGCACAGGACTTGCACAGCTCGGCCACCGCCAAGACGGTGCGCACGATCCTGTCCGGCGTCTGCGGCCTGGCCGTCCGGCACGGTGCCCTCCCGGCCAACCCGGTGCGAGACGTCGGGCGGTTGGAGGGCAAGAAGTCACGGCCGCGTGCGCTGTCCGAAGACGAGTTGGCGGACCTGTTGGGCAAGCTGGATGACGACGAGGTGGCGGTCCGCCAAGACCTCCCGGACCTGGCTCGGTGGTACGCGGGCACAGGGGAGCGCACCGGGGAAGGGCTCGCCGTCCACTGGGAACACCTCGACTTGGACGCGGGCGTGGTGAACTGGGGCGGGAGCCTCATCCGGGTCAAGGGCCAGGGGCAGAGGATCAACACGGGTAAGACGGACGTGTCCGAGCGGGCCTTGGCGCTGCCGAGTTGGCTGGTGCTCAACCTCCGTGATCGCCGTGTTCGGGTGGCCGAGCGCTTCGGGGTCGCGCCGGAGCAGCTGACCGGCCCGGTGTACCCGAACACCCTCGGCGGCCTGCGGGACAAGCACAACACGCTTGCCCGATGGCGCGAGTTCCGGCAGCGCGCGGGCTATCCCTGGGTCACCTTCCGCACGTTCCGGCGGTCGGTGGCGACCATCCTGGACGAGGCCGGGTTGACCGCTCGGCAGATCGCCGACCAGCTCGGCCACTCGAAGGTCTCGACGTCGCAGGACGTCTACATGGCGCGCCGAGTGACCAGTCGCAGGGCAGCTGAAGCCCTGGAGGCGGTTAAGGGGTTCCGCCCGTAAAGTGGGGCAAAAGCATGGCGTTGATCATGGTGCCGTCTGATGCCACCTCGTTGACCAGCGGAAACAGTGGGGCGGGTGGGGTTCGAACCCACGACCTGACGGATTATGAGTCCGCTGCTCTGACCGGCTGAGCTACCGCCCCCTGACGTGCGGTTCTGGAGGGTACAGAGGGGGACTACCCCGCGTCTCCACAACCCGGCACGGCGTGACCAAGCTGTGCACTCCCGACTACGGGGCTCCGAGGTCGGACGGCCGGTAGGTGTTCGGGTAGCCGGGGTAGGTGCGGTTGCGCGGGTCGTTCGTCAACCGCGGGGTCCGGCGCGGTGGGAGGAGGCGGACGGTGTGGGCGCGGGTGTGCAGGGCCAGTTCGGCGGCTCGGGTCAGCCAGGTGGGCTGGGCGGGGAAGCCGAAGGCGTCGAGCATCGGTCGGTCGAGCATGGCCAGCACGGCGCGGGAGGTCAGGCTGCGGGGCGCCGGGTACCAGGAGCAGAACAGGTCCAGGGTGTACCGGCCGATCGCCCGGTTCGTGTCGCTGTAGGTGAACCGCGAAGCCTCGTACTCGCGCTTGAACGTCCGGTACTCCTCGTACGACCCCGGCAGCGCCTTGATCCCCATCCGCGCGCCCACCGCCGTGTAGAAGTGGAACGCGGCCAGGCGCTCGTGGTCCGTCAGCGGTCGCCAGCCGTACTTCGTGATCCACTCGATCGGGTCGAAGATGAACGTCGACAGCACGTACCGCATGTCGTCGTTCGAGATGTCGTACCGCCCGTGCAGCCGGTTCACCACGCGCAGCGCCTCACGCCCGCGCGGCGAGTCGTAGCCGTGGTCGACCAGCTCCGCCATCAGCAGCGCCGTGTCGTCGTACCGCTTCTGCGGCCGGCGCTCGAACTCGCCGGTCTTGGCCAGCAGCGCCGAGATGGACGGCACGCAGTAGGTCCGGAACAGGGCGAACTCCAGCGCCCGCACGTAGTCCCACGGGAACTCGTACCCGGACGACAGGCGCATGATCTCGACGTGGTCCCGCTCGGGGTCCAGCGACGTGATGCGGCGACGGTTGGCGAAGCGGTCGGCCATGTGGATCAGCGTGCCCCAAGAAACCGGCCCGGAGGGAGTGACAATCGGGTGACGTGCGGGTACCCCGCACCCATGAGACGACAAAACCCCAGGTCCGCCGGACCTGGGGTGCCATCGCGCTCCCCCTACTGGATTCGAACCAGTAACCCTTCGATTAACAGTCGAATGCTCTGCCATTGAGCTAAGGGGGAATGTTCTGTTGTGGACCGGGCCTCCCGGCCCGACAGGACGTAACTCTAGCGCATCCTCAACAGTGTCCGCACACACCCCCTCCCCTTCCGGTAGGAAGGGGTGTGACCAGGCACGATCTCCAGGAGAGGACATCCTCATGAAGGGCATCCTGCTCGGCGCCGCCGTCGGCTACGTCCTAGGGGCACGCGCCGGACGCCAGCGCTACGACCAGATCGTGCGCGCCTACCGCTCGCTGGCCGACCACCCGGCCGTCCAGGGAGCGGCGGGCATCGTCCGGGCCAAGGTGGGCGAGAAGACCGGCTTCGACCGCCACCGCTCGCACGCCAACGGCCACCGGCGCGATCCGGTCATCCCCCGCGCCAACTAGTGCGCGACTCCGAGGCCGCCCTCCCGCGCAGGAGGGCGGCCTCGAAGAGTTCAGGCCACTTGCGCCACGGCGAAGACCCGGCGGAACGGGAACCAGGTCGTGCCGTCCGACCGCCGCGGGTACGCCTCGCGCAGCGCGGGCGCCAGTTCGCCCCGGAACGCGGCCCAGCCCGCGTCGTCCAGCGCCGCCCTGATCGGCCGCAGCGCCGTTCCCGTGATCCACTCCAGCACGGCGTCCTCGCCCTCCAGCCGCTGGAGGTACGTCGTCTCCCACGCGTCCACCGCGCAGCCGTCCAACACCTCCGCGTACCCGCGCGGGTCGAGCACCGGCGACGGCCGCAGCAGCCCCCGCAGCTCGGGCCACGACGCGTCGACCAGCGACCGCACCAGCTCGTGCGACGGCCCGGAGAAGTTGCCCGGCACCTGCGTCGCCAGCCACGCGCCGGACGGCAGCGCCCGGACCCACGACCGCAGCAGGTCCTCGTGCCCCGGCACCCACTGCAGCACCGCGTTGGTCACCACCACGTCGGTGTCCGGCGCGGGCTCCCACGACGCCACGTCACCGACCCGCGCGTCGACACCGCGCGCCCGCGCCGCCGAGACCATCTCCGGTGACGAGTCCAGCGCCTCCAGCACCGCCGACGGCCAGCGCTCGGCCAGCGACGCGGTCAGGTTGCCCGGACCGCAGCCCAGGTCCACCACCCGCCGCGGCGACTCGGCGCCGACCCGCGCCACCAGCTCGTGGAACGGTCGCGACCGGTGATCGGCGAACGCCAGGTACTTGCCCGGATCCCACACGCGCGCACCCCCAGTAGCAGTACGGACGCACTAACACTGGACAGTACGCCCGTACTGCAAGGAGTCAACCGCGCAGCTTCGCGATCTTCGCCGCCACCGCCGCCGCCACCTCGCGCACCCGCTCCACGTCGGCGCCCGGGTCCGGCCGCACCTGCAGCACCACGCCGTCCCGCCCGGCCACCTTCCGCTGCACGAACCACGCGCCGACCGCGGTGTTGTGCTCCCGCGACTTGATCGACCCGGTCACCCGCTCGTGCACCACCTTGGGCAGGTTGCCCTCCGACGTCAGCGCGAACCGCTGCGGCGCGAGGTCGCGCAGCACCACGGCCGCGCCCGCCGCGCCGTCCTCGACCGCCTCGATCACCGTCAACGCGTTCCCGCTCCACGCCGCCTTGCTGATCAGGTGCCACCCGACCCGCCGCGGACCGGGCTGCCCCGGATCGGGCAACCACAGCCCGTGCGACGTCGCCACCAGCCACTCGGAGCCGACGGCGGCCGACGCCAGCACGTTCTCGTCGGCCTCCAGCGACCCGGTGAACCCCTCGGGCGCACCCGAGCCGAAAACCCTCCGGAACAGCCCCATCACAGCCCGCCCACCGCTTGTTGGCCCAACGCCTTGTGGTAGTCCTCCAGCGCGATCAGGTCGCCGAACAGGGCCCGGTACTCGTCCGGCTCCTCGATCGGCGACACCCGCCGCAGCCTCGACTTGATCTCGGTGATCTGCCCGGACACCAGGATCTGCTGCAACCGCGCCAGCACGCTCTGCACGTACCGGTACTCGTCGTCGGACTTGACCCGCAGCGGCTCGACGCTCAGCTCGGTCAGCACCGACCGCACGGCCTGCTGCCGGCACGCCTGCGACACCGCGTCCAGGAACGCGGGCCCCGACAACCCGGACGACGCGCCGCCCGCCTCCCGGACGGCCTGGTGCAGCGCCAGGTACGCGGGGTGGGTGAACGCCTCGTCGGGCAGCGAGTCGTAGTACGGCCCGGCCATCTCCGGCAGCTGCAGCGCCGCCTTCAACGCCTCCCGCTGCGCCCACAGCGCCGGGTCGCGCGGGTCGGGCCGCGCCGGACCGTCGACGTCCACGTTCAGCGCGCCCTGGTTCGGGTCGACCGGCGCGGCGCGGCGGGACGGCGCGGGCGCGCGGCCGGTCGCCGTCTCGCGCACCCGGCGCACCACGGCCGACTCGTCCTCCCAGCCGACCCACCAGGCCAACCGGGTCGCGTAGCCGTCCCGCTTGGCCCGGTCCTTGATCTGCGCCACGAACGGCACCATCGTCTTCAGCGCCTCGACCCGGCCGTCCACCGAGTCCAGGTCGTAGTCCTTCAACCGGGTCTTGATGGCGAACTCGAACAGCGGCGTGCGCCGGGCCACCAGGTCGCGCACCGCCACGTCGCCCTTGTCCTGGCGCAGCTCGCACGGGTCCATGCCGTCCGGCGCGATGGCGATGTAGGTCTGCGCGGAGAACGCCTGCTCGCCCTCGAACGCCTTCAGCGCCGCCTTCTGGCCGGCCGCGTCGCCGTCGAAGGTGAAGATCACCTCGCCGTTGAGCGAGTCGTCGATCAGCAGCCGGCGCAGCACGTTCATGTGGTCCGCGCCGAACGCCGTGCCGCAGGACGCGACCGCCGTCGGCACGCCGGCCAGGTGCATCGCCATCACGTCGGTGTAGCCCTCGACCACGACGGCCTGCCTGCGCTTGGCGATCTCCCGCTTGGCCAGGTCCAGCCCGAACAGCACCTGCGACTTCTTGTAGATCGGGCTCTCGCTGGTGTTGAGGTACTTGGCCTGGATCGGGTCGTCGTCGAAGATCCGGCGGGCGCCGAAGCCGACGACCTCGCCGCCCATGTCCCGGATCGGCCACAGCAACCTGCGGTGGAACCGGTCGATCGGGCCCTGCCTGCCCTCCTTGGTCAGCTGGGCCTTGATCAGCTCGGTCAGCTCGAACCCGCGCCCGAGCAGGTGCTTGGTGAGCTTGTCCCAGCCGCCGGGCGCGAAGCCGCAGCCGAACTGGCGGGCCGCGGCCTCGTCGAAGCCGCGTTGCGCCAGGAACTCGCGCGCGGCCAGCGCGTCCGGCGTGGCCAGCTGCTCGGCGTAGAACTCGGCGGCGGCCCGGTGCGCCTCGATGAGCCTGCTGCGGGTGCCCCGGTCGCGCTGGATCGTCGCGCCGCCGCCCTCGTAGGTGAGCTGGATGCCCGCCCGGTCGGCCAGCCGCTCGACGGCCTCCACGAACCCCAGGTGCTCGATCTTCATCACGAACGCGATGACGTCGCCGCCCTCGCCGCAGCCGAAGCAGTGGAACGTGCCGTGCGAGGGGCGGACGTTGAACGACGGCGACTTCTCGTCGTGGAACGGGCACAGGCCCTTCAGCGCGCCGCCACCGGCCCGGCGCAGCGAGACGTGGTCGCCCACGACCTCGTCGACCCGACTGCGGTCACGCACCAGTGCGACGTCGCTCTCCCGGATGCGTCCTGCCACGTCGAGCGAGTCTAGTGCTGGCAGACTGGCGCCCGTGACCGCAGGCGAGGAGACCGCGCCCGACGTCGCCTCGGCGTTCACCGGGCACCGCACCCACCTGATCGGCGTGGCCTACCGGCTCACCGGCAGCGTCGCGGACGCCGAGGACGCGGTGCAGGAGGCGTGGCTGCGGCTGGCGGGCCTGAGCGACCGGGGCCGCGCGGACATCCGGGACCTGCGCGGCTGGCTGACGACCGTGGTCGGCCGGATCTGCCTGGACCGGCTGCGGTCGGCGGCGGTGCGGCGGGAGCGGTACGTCGGGCAGTGGTTGCCCGAGCCGCTGGTCACCTCCGGCGAGGACGACCCGCTGGACGCGGTGGTGCGCGACGACGGCGTGCGGCTGGCGGCCCTGGTGGTGCTGGACCGCCTCACGCCCGAGCAGCGGGTGGCCTTCGTGCTGCACGACGCGTTCGACGTGCCGTTCGCGGAGATCGCCGACGCGCTGGGCTGCGAGGTCGCCACCGCCCGCCAGCACGCCTCGCGGGGCAGGCGTGCGGCGGCCGACGCCGACCCGCCGCCGCGGGTGGCGCTGGAGGAGCAGCGCGAGGTGCTGGAGCGGTTCCTCCGGGCCATGGCCTCCGGTGACGTCAACGCCGTGGTGAGCCTGCTGCACCCGGACGCGGTGCTGGTGGGCGACGGCGGCGGCAAGGCCAAGACCGCGGTCAACGTGGTCAGCGGCGCGGACCGGGTGGCGCGCCTGGTGCTCGGCCTGCTGCGGCAGTACGACGGCGCGCTGGAGACCGGGCGACCGGTGCTGGTCAACGGCGACCTGGGGCTGCTGTTCGCCGCCCGCGGCAAGCTCACCGCGCGGGTCAGCGCGTTCGCGGTGCGGGACGGCAGGGTGGCCGGCGTGTACGACATCTCGAACCCGGACAAGCTCGGCCACGTGCCGTTCCCCGAACCCGCCTAGGGCAGCGGCGCCCGGCAGGCGTCGCCGGAGGTGAAGCCCTGGTCGGTGATGCCGAACGCCGAGTTGAACCGGCCGCGCTGGTTCTCCAGGGCGATCAGGTAGGTCAGCTCGACCAGGCCCCGGTGCCCGAGCCGCCGGTCCAGCTCGGCGACCTGCTCGTCGGTGACGGCGGTCGGCGTCTCGGTCATCGCGTCGGCGTAGGCGAGCGCCAGCTTCTCCAGCTCGGTGTAGGAGTCCGAGGTCCGGTAGTCGTGGATCTCCTTGAGCCGGTCGACGTCCAGGCCCTCGTGCTTGATCAGCATGGTGCCGAAGTCGACGCACCACGAGCAGCCGAGCTTCACCGCGGTCAGGAGGACGACCAGCTCGCGCAGCGACACCGGCAGCGTCGTGGCCGCCTTCTCCACCGCCAGCTCGTGCCGCGCGCTCGCCACGAACAGCCGGCGGTGGTGCGCCGCGACGGTGAACGGCTCCGGCACCGCGCCGAACCGCCGCTTGGCGAACCGGTACGCGAGCCGGACCAGCGGGTTGGCCTGCCTGGTGGTGACGACCGGGATCCTGGGCATGTCCCCTCCTCGTTTCGGGTCTGCACCCGGTGGACGAGGAGGGCGCCCGGGACGTGACAGTCCCCCGCCGGAACGGCGGCTACGGCTTGGCGACCTGGGCGAAGAAGAAGATCGCACCCGTTCCGGCGTGCCGGACCAGCAGCAGGTGCGGCCGGTCGACGCGGACCGTGCGCGCGGGCTCGGCCGGGATGAACGACGTGAGCCGCATCACCACCGCGGTCGCCGCCGCGCCCTCGAAGCCCTGCTCGTCCAGCCGCAGCACGGCCTCGTGCACCACGTCGTCCACGCGCAGCCGCGGGTCGGGGCTCAGCCCGGTCAGGTCGGCCGCGTCGGTGAACATGGTCCGCACGCCGACCTGCTGCAACGCCTCGGCGAGCGAGCAGTTCACCGACAGCTCCAGCTTCGGCAGGAACAGCTCGACCCGGTCGTGCTCCAGCGCGGCCAGCACCTCGGGCACGCCCTCCGTGCCGCCCAGGTCGCCCTCCGGCAGCAGCACGACCGCCTCGACGCCGCCCTGCGCGGCCAGCGCCACGGCCTCCCACCCGGCCTGCCGGGCGTAGCGCGCGTTGCCCTCGCGGCGCATGGTCGGGACGTCGCCGGCGCCGCGGAACGGCAGGTCGGCGGTGTCGTGCTCGGGGAACTCGTCGGTCCACGCCGACTTCAGGTACAGCGCGTTGACCAGCGTCGCGACCGTGTCCGACGTGATCGCGCCCGACGCCAGCAGCTCGGGGACCAGCTGGTGGGTCGTCTCGGCCACGTCGGCGTTGATCAGCTTGCGGGCGCCCTCCGGGTCCGCGGCGAACGGCGCGGAGCGCGCCGCCGCGCCCGGCCACCCGGCGAGGTCGGCGAGGAAGCCCTCGTCGATCGGCAGCTCGTCGGACGCCCACAGCGTGTTGGCCACGGCGAACTCGGCGTCGTCGCCCACCACCGCGGCCTTGAGCACGTCCGCGTGGTCCGCGCCCAACAGCGCGACCAGCTCAGCCTCGGTCTGCCCGCGCGCCGCTCGCGCGGTCAGACCGAGGGCGCTGGCCACCGAGTACGGCGACCAGCACGCGTTCCGGGTGCGATCGGGCGCGACGGCGTCGTGCAGGGTGAGGGCGAACGTCAGGTGCGCTCGATCAGGCACAGGGTCTCCTTGACAGCTGTGGGCTCGTCCGGGATCGGACGTTCACCCGCGCCGCTCGTGGGTCCGAGCGGCCTGGGGTGGCGTGGTTCGCGCACCCCGGCGGAACCGTCGTCGGGTTCGTCGTCCCACCCGTCGTACGGCACCTCGAAACCGGCGTGCACCGGTTCACGGGACGGTCTGCGCCACGGCCACGGACGGCCTGGCGGTCTCCTGGACTCATCGGCCATGCCACCGAGTGTGCCACCGGTCACAGCGGTTCGGGGGCGGCTTTCGCCAGCGCCGACCGCCACGCCACCGCCTGGGCGTCGGTCAGCGAGGCGACCTGGTCGACCACGACGCGCAGCCGTTCGGCGTCCGTGCCGGCGGCGGCCCACGCGGGGTGGAAGGCGGGGTCGAGCGAGTCCGGCGCGCGGTCGAGCAGCAGGTGGACCAGCTCGGCCACCAGCTCCCGCTGCCACGCCTGCACGGCCAGCCGCGCCGGGTCGCTCATCACGTACCGCACCGCGACCGCCTTGAGCAGCGCCACCTCGGCCGCGACCCGGGGCGGCACGACCAGGTCGGCCTGGTAGCGGCTCAGCGGGCCGTCGCCGTGCGCCTCGCGGGTCGCGCCGACGGCGGCCGAGGCGAACCGGCCGACCAGCTCGCTGGTGAGCCGCTTCAGCGCGACCTGGGCGCGCAGCGAGCCGTCGTACTCGGCCAGCTCGGCGATGACCGGCAGCGCGAGCAGGTCGCCGGCGGTGGCTTCGAGCGCGGACACCGGTTCGGCGGAGAAGTGCTTGGCGGCCAGCTCCGCGATGGCCGCCCGCTCGGCCGGGTCGCCGAGCGCGGACAGGCTGATCCGGTGAGCCAGCACGCCGTCCTCCACGTCGTGCACGGAGTAGGCGACGTCGTCGGCCCAGTCCATGACCTGCGCCTCCAGGCACCGCCTGCCCTCCGGCGCGCCGTCGCGCAGCCAGGTGAACACCGCGAGGTCGTCGTCGTACGCGCCGAACTTCACCACCCCGGGACGGCGGGTCCACGGGTACTTGGCCGCCGCGTCCAGGCACGCCCTGGTCAGGTTGAGGCCCTTGGCGGTCTTGGGTTCCAGCCTGGTCAGGATGCGCAGGGTCTGGGCGTTGCCCTCGAAGCCGCCGCACGGCCCGGCCAGCTCGTCCAGCGCGCGTTCCCCGTTGTGCCCGAACGGCGGGTGCCCGATGTCGTGCGCGAGCCCGGCGGTGTCGACCACGTCCGGGTCGCAGCCGAGCTCCTCGCCGATGCCCCGGCCGATCTGGGCGACCTCCAGCGAGTGGGTGAGCCGGGTGCGCGGCACACCGGTCACCTCCGCGCCCTCGCCGGGTCCGACGACCTGGGTCTTGCCCGCGAGCCTGCGCAGCGCCGCCGAGTGCAGCACCCTGGCCCGGTCGCGGGAGAACGGCGAGCGGCGCTCGGTGCGGGCGCCGGGCAGCACGGCGCCCTTCGGCCGCTCGGACAGCAACCGCGCCGAGTCGTGCGGGGTGTAGCCCTGCGTCATCCGGACAGGGTATGAGCTACAGCAGGATGCCGTCGAAAGCGCCCGCCGGGGCCTTCATCAGGTGGTAGTAGAGCAGCGCGCCGGTCTCGCGGCGGATGTAGAACAACTGGGTCTCGCGGGTCTGCACGTTCGGCCCGCTGCGGGTCGGCGACGTCCACGCCGACAGGCCCTCGTCCTCGGCCATCGTGCGCGCCCGCAGGGAGTGCCACGGGTCGCTGACGATCACGGCGGTGGTGAGGGACTTCTCGCGGGCCGCGGCGGCGAGCGCGCGGATGCTGCCCAGCGTGTCGGTGCCCTCGCCGACCTCGAGGATCCGGTCGGCGGGCACGTCGTGCTCCTCCAGCCAGATCCGACCGGCCTCGCCCTCGGTGAAGTTGTCGCCGGGCTGCCGGCCGCCGGTGGTGGCGATGTAGTTGACCACCCCCTGCTCGTACAGCCGGCGGGCGTGCTCCAGCCGGGCTTCGAGCACTTCCGACGGCACGCCGTTGAACTGGGCCGCGCCGAGCACGACGGCCATGTCGGCGTGCGTGCGGTCGTCCTCGCGCGCCACCTGCCAGACGCGGAACGCCGTGCCCCCGACGACGAGGAACCCGATCACGACGGCGCCGAGCACGACGCGGGTCACCAGCCTGCGGAGCCTCGGCAGGAACGTCACGCCCCGGATAATGGCACACCCGCTCCGGCACGACCCCTGCCAGGATCGCTCCCATGCCAGCAGACCAGCCGACGATCGTGGCCACCTCGGGCGGATTCCGCGCCGGGCGTCGCACCCACCTGGAGTTCCACCGACTCGTCCACCACGCCGTCGACCTGTCCGGCGTGCACGGGCGCAAGCCGAAGCTGTGCCACGTCGGCACGGCGGCGGGCGACCAGCGGTGGTTCAACGCCGACATCTCCGAAGCCGGGCAGCTCGCCGGGTGGGAGGTGTCGCACCTGAACCTGTTCACCATGCCGCCGACGACCGACCTCGCGGGCTTCGTCGGCGAGCACGACGTGGTGTGGGTCGGCGGTGGTTCGGTGGCGAACCTGCTGGCCGTGTGGGCGGTGCACGACCTCGGGCCGGTCCTGCGCGGGGCGTGGCAGGACGGCGTCGTGCTCGGCGGCGTGTCGGCCGGGTCGATCTGCTGGTTCGTGGGCGGTTCGACGGACTCGTTCGGCCCGGAGCTGCGGATCGTCACCAACGGGCTCGGCTTCCTGCCGTACGGCAACGGCGTGCACTACGACACCGAGGCCGCGCGCCGGCCGACCATCCACGCGGCGGTCGCGGCGGGCGCCCTGCCGGTGACGCACTGCACCGACGACGGAGCCGGACTCGTCTACCACGGCGCCGAACTGGTGGAGGCGGTGTCCGAGCGGTCGACGGGCGGCGCCTACGTCGTCACCCGCGACGAGTCTTCAGCAACCGCACAGGAGGAACCCCTCGACACCAGGCGGTTGTGAACCGGACCGTGGAGGAGTGGGAAGACGCTGGGCGGTAGTCGTGGTCGCGCTGGTCGTGGGCGTGGCCGCGCTGGTGTGGCCGAGCCTGCCCGAGGACGCCGCCGAGGCGTCGCTCACCGCACCGCCGGGCACCGCCGCGCCGTCGACCGCCGACGGACCGGCGACCGCTGACAGGCCGTCGACCGCCGGCGGACCGTCGGCCACCGCTCCGGCGGACACCCCGCACCCGGCCGCGCCACGTGCCGCCGGGACACCCGCCCCGGACCTCCCGGCGGCGGTAGCGCGGGCGGCCGAGGTGGGCGCCGGTGTCGACCTCGGGTTGGCCGTGGTCGACCTCGACACCGGCGCCGCGGCCGGTTCCGGCGCCGACACCCCGTTCCGCTCGGCGTCGCTGAGCAAGCTGCTGGTGGCCGTGGACCTGCTGACCTCCGGCGAGGTGCCGTCCGACGACCTCGACCTCCTGTCCCGGGCGCTCCGCCTGAGCGACGACGACGCCATGAACGCCCTGTGGACGCTGCACGACGGCATGGGCGCGATCGACCGCGTGGCCGCACGGGCGGGCCTGACCACCACCCGCGCGCCGGCGGACGCCTCGCAGTGGGGCGACGTCGAGATGTCGGCCGCCGACGTCGCGCGGCTCTACCGGTACGTGCTGACCGGGCTGCCCTCCGCCGACCGGGAGTTCGTCGTGACCGCCCTGTCGTCGGCCTCCCCCACCGCCGCGGACGGCTTCGACCAGGCTTACGGGCTGCTCGCGCCGGGCGTCGACGCGTACGCCAAGCAGGGCTGGATGTGGTACCTGCCGGCGGACCTCCACCTGCACAGCGCGGGCGTGGTCGCGAACCGGTACGCCGTCGCCGTGCTGTCGGTCCAGACCGGCGTGGACGAGCAGGACGCCAAGGACCGGCTGACCGCGATCACGACCGCCCTCATCAGCGGGCTCACCGGCCCGGCGGGTTGAAGCGCGAGTTGAAGGTTTTCAGTCGACTCCCTGGCGGTTCCGCGTCGAAGCCTCACAAAGGAGTTCAACGATACGGTTGAAGGGGTGAACGTCGATGAACTCAAGGACCACATCAGCTCGACCTTCGCCGGCATCCGCGTCGTGGAGGCGTCCGGCGACACGTTCTTCCTCTACGACCCCGACGGCGACCTCCCGCCGGAACGGCAGATGCCGTTCGCCACGATCGTCACCGGCGACCGCTACGACCGGGTCTCGCGGTTGGGCGAGGACGGCGCGTACCGGCTCAACATCGGGCTGACCAAGGCGTCCTACGCGGCGATGTTCGGCGCCGTGCCGACCGAGCGCGACGGTGACGGCGTCCTGGACTCCGGGTTCGACTACGCGGAGCGGGATCGCTTGCTGCCGCACCCGTTCTACGCGTCGCAGCACTGGGTCTGCGTCGTGTCGCCGAGCGGGGCGACGCTGGAGGCCGTCCGGCCGCTGCTGGTCGAGGCGCACGGGTTCGCGGCGCGCAAGCACGCGAACCACGCCCGGCGCGCGAGGTGAGGTGGGGCCCGGTGCGAGGGCGGTCGCACCGGGCCCCGGTCGTCACACCCGGTCGGGCGTCGGGCGGATCAGCTCCACGCTGCCGCGCTGCGCGGCCCAGTGCTCGATCGCCTGGCCGCACGCCTGGTCGAGGTGGCGCACGCCGGTCAGGTCCATCCGGACGGGCCTGCTGTCCGGCAGGGCTTCCAGGGTCTCCAGCAGGTTGGGCAGCTGCAGGAACGTCGCGTTGCCGCGCACCGCCACGTGGTGGTGGTCCTCGCCCTGGGCGGTCACCGTGACGGTCAGCCGGGACATGTCCCAGGCCGTCTTGACCACCGCCGCCAGCAGGCCCGCGAGGGTGCCGGTGAGCAGGTCGGTCAGCACGATCAGGCCCGCGGTGAGGACCAGGACGCCCGCCTCGGCGCGGTCGACGCGGGCCAGCGCCACGACCTGCCCGGGCGCCAGCAGCTTCCAGCCCGCCTGCACCAGCAGGGCGGCCAGCACCGCCAGCGGCACGTAGGACAGCACGCCGGGCAGCAGCACGACGAACACCAGCAGCCACCAGCCGTGCAGCACGCGGGACAGCCGGGTGCGCGCGCCCGCCTCCACGTTGGTCGCGCTGCGCACGATCACGGCGGTCATCGGCAGCGCGCCGAGCACGCCGCACACCGCGTTGCCGACGCCCTGCGCGACCAGCTCCTGGTTGTACCGCGTCCGCGGCCCGCCGTGCATCCGGTCGACGGCCGCCGCGCTGAACAGGCTCTCCGCCGACGCCACGAGGGCGAACGTCAGCATCGCGCCGAGCACGCCCGCGTCCAGCAGGTCGAAGTCGACCAGCGCCACCACGTCGGTCAGCGGACCGACCGAGATCCGCGGCAGCGGGAACAGCGCCCCGACCGCGGACGCGACCACGACGGCCACCAGCATCCCCGGCACGGCACGCCACGGCGTCCGCTTCCACAGCCACGCCACCACCAGCGTCAGCACGCCGACGGCCACGCCGCTCAGGCCGACCGCGGTGGTGACCGCGGCCCGGACCAGGTCCACCAGGCCGGCGAACTTGGCGCCGGTCGTGGCCGGCTGGTCCTGCCCGGCGAACGGGTAGAGCTGGCCGAGCACCAGCACCAGGCCGATGCCCGCCAGCATGCCCTGCACCACGGCGGGCGAGATGGCGCGGAACCAGCGGCCGAGCCGCAGCAGGCCCATCGCCACCTGGAGCAGGCCCGCGCCCAGGACGATGACGCCCAGCGCGCCCAGGCCGTGCGCCGCGACGGTGTCGGCGACCAGCACGGTCAGCCCCGCCGCCGGTCCGCTGACCTGCATGGTGCTGCCGGGCAGCAGGCCGACCACGAGGCCGCCCACCACGCCGGTGATGATGCCCAGTTCGGCCGGGACGCCGGAGGCGACGGCGATGCCCACGCACAGCGGGAGCGCCACCAGGAACACCACCAGCGACGCTCCGACGTCGGGCCACGGGGTTCTCCGCCCCGGTGGGGCGGGTCGTTCGGTTCGAGTGCTCACTCGTCAGCTCCGCGGAAGTCGGTGCAGCCGGTCACAGCGGCTGGAGGAGGTCCGAGCGGTGGGCCAGGACCTCACCGGACTCGATGTCGTGGAACCGCCCGTGCACGCGCAGGTCGCCGGAATCGACCCGGTCCCGCACGAACGGGTGGCCGCCCGGCTGCGCCAGGAGGCTGCCGGGCCGGTCCCCGGTGCCGGCGGCGGTCACGATGCGTGAGTCCGCGCAGGTGGTGAAGAGGGCGGTCGGTGATTGGCCACCGGCGAGCCCGCGTCCCATTTCCTGGGAACCGCGCAACGAATGCGCGCGGGCGTGGTGGACCGGTTGACGGAATTCCATCTGCTTTCCCCACTCGTCTTGGTCGGACGGTGCGATCGACTGCGGTGGGGTGTGGATCAGTGCCGGAACACCTGCAGTGCCGAGGGTCTGGACCACGGGTGGAGGTGTTCCGCGCGGCCGCGGCGCACGGGCGGGGCGACGCGGGCCCGCGCCTCGCGGCGGTTCGGGCGCGCGGCGGGTCGTCCGGGAACGGGCGCAGGTCCGGCCGGCGATGATCGGGTGGACCAAGATCGCGGCTCGGGGCCCTTGCGGCACTCCCTGGGCGGTTCCTCCTCGGGGACGAAGGCCGTCGAGTGGCCCACCGGGAGGGCCCGCACGGCCTGCGCGTGACCGAACGGAGATGGCGCGAGCACGGCGAGGAGCGCCAATGCGAGTGCGACGACAACGACCCGCGCCATGACACCCCCCGATGAGCTGCGCCTCGCTCAAGTGTCACAAAGCCGGGTGATGCGCGGGTTAACAGAAAGGCGTCTTCGTGCAATCCGACCGATATTCACCCGATAGTTCGTGACGCAGATCATCGAAAGACTGAATGATTACAGAAAGTCACTACTACTGGAGTGCCGCCGCGGTGAACGAGACGGCGGCGGCGAGCGAGAGCAGCGCCCGCAGGTGGTTCGCGGGCACCCACTCGCGCAGGTACCGGGTCCAGTCCTCCGGCGTGCCCGACCGCTCCAGCCCGTTGTTGCGCGGGACGTGGAAGGCGCCCGTCAGCACGACACCGCCCAGCAGGTAGAGGACCGCGCCCGCCCACGCCCACGGACCGCCCCCGAACGCCGCCACCACACCGACCACCGCCGTGCCGAGGAAGACGCCGATGAACGCCGGGTTCACCACCGCGAGGTTGATCGCCCGCATGGCCGCGACCCCGACCTCGGGCCCGGCCCGCCGCAGCCCGGGCATGACCATCGCGGAGAACGCGAAGAAGACCCCAGCCATCATCCCGCAGCCGAGAGCCGCGACGATCGTCACCGTGGGGAACATGGGGCCAGTCAAGCCGACGGGTCCCGGACCGGCCATCGCCCAGCGACTCGATCGCATGCGCCATCGTCTCGACGGCGGGGCTCCACGACGGACACGACGGGCACGACGAACGCGGCCGACATCGTCCCGCACATCTCTAGGCTTGACCCCGTGGACGCTCTCGCCGGACTGCTGAACGGACCGCGCGCCCGTGGCGCGTTCCTCATGCGGACCGTCCTGGACCCGCCGTGGTCGCTGCGCGTCGAGGACCGCGCGCCGCTGACCGTGGTGGCGCTGGTGCGCGGCGACGGGTGGTTGCTGCCGCACGACGGCGAACCGGCGCCGCTGCGCGCCGGTGACGTGGCGGTGCTGCGCGGGCCGGACCCGTACGCGCTGGCCGACGACCCGGCCACGCCCGTGCAGGCGGTGGTGCACCCCGGCGGGATCACCACGACGCCGGACGGGTCCGCGCTGTGCGAGCAGTGGGGCCTCGGCGTGCGCACGTGGGGCGCGAACGCCGACGGGTCCGTGGTGCTGCTCAGCGGCGCCTACCAGCTCGACAGCGAGGTGAGCGGGCGGCTGCTGTCGGCGCTGCCGCCGTCCCTCGTCGTGCCGCGCGCGGAACTGCCGCTGGTGCCGCTGCTGGCCGACGAGGTCGCCCGCGACGAGCCCGGCCAGGAGGCGGTGCTGGACCGGCTGCTCGACCTGCTGCTGATCTCCGTGCTGCGGGCGTGGTTCTGCCGACCGGAGGCGCGGGCGCCCGCCTGGTACTCGGCGCACGCCGACCCCGTGGTCGGCCGGGCGCTGCGGCTGCTGCACGGCGACCCGGCGCGACCGTGGACGGTGGGCTCGCTGGCCGGGGCGGTCGGCGTGTCGCGGGCGGCGCTGGCCAGGCGGTTCACCGAGCTGGTCGGCGAACCGCCGATGGCCTACCTGACCGACTGGCGGCTCGCGCTGGCCGCCGACCTGCTGCGCGAGCCGGGCGCCACGGTCGGCGCGGTGGCCCGCCGGGTCGGCTACAGCACCGCGTTCGCGCTGAGCACGGCGTTCAAGCGGGAACGCGGCGTGAGCCCGTCCGAGCACCGCGCCAACGCGTGACGCGACCCGCTCAGGCGCCGATCAGGCGCGCGGCGAGGTAGCCCTCCAGCTGGTCCATCGACACCCGCTCCTGCGACATCGTGTCGCGCTCCCGCACGGTCACCGCGTGGTCGGTCAGCGTGTCGAAGTCGACCGTGACGCAGAACGGCGTGCCGATCTCGTCCTGCCTGCGGTACCGGCGGCCGATGGCGCCCGCGTCGTCGAACTCGATGTTCCAGTGCTTGCGCAGGGCGTTGGCCAGGTCCTTGGCCTTGGGCGACAGGTCGGCGTTGCGCGACAGCGGCAGCACGGCCGCCTTCACCGGCGCGAGCCTGCGGTCCAGGCGCAGCACGACGCGCTTGTCCACGCCGCCCTTGGCGTTCGGCGCCTCGTCCTCGCTGTAGGCCTCCAGCAGGAACGCCATCATCGGCCGGCCGACGCCCGCCGCGGGCTCGATCACGAACGGCCGGTAGCGCGAGTTGGTGGCCTGGTCGAAGTACGACAGGTCGACGCCCGAGTGGTTGGAGTGGGTGTTCAGGTCGAAGTCGGTGCGGTTGGCGACGCCCTCCAGCTCGCCCCACTCCTGACCGCCGAACTGGAACCGGTACTCGATGTCGACGGTGCGCTTCGAGTAGTGCGACAGCTTTTCCTTGGGGTGCTCGTAGTGCCGCAGGTTCTCCTTGGAGATGCCCAGGTCGTTGTACCAGCGGGTGCGCTCGTCGATCCAGTACTGGTGCCACTCCTCGTCGGTGCCCGGCTCGACGAAGAACTCCATCTCCATCTGCTCGAACTCGCGCGTGCGGAAGATGAAGTTGCCCGGCGTGATCTCGTTGCGGAAGCTCTTGCCGATCTGGCCGATGCCGAACGGCGGCTTGCGGCGCGACGTGGTCTGCACGTTCAGGAAGTTCGTGAAGATGCCCTGCGCGGTCTCCGGGCGCAGGTAGTGCAGGCCCTCGTCGGTCTCGATCGGACCGAGGTGGGTCTTGAGCAGGCCGTTGAACATCTTCGGCTCGGTGTACTGGCCGCGGGTGCCGCAGTTGGGGCACGGGACGTCGGAGACGTCGCCCTCGGCGACCTGCTTGCCGGTGCGCTCCGCGTACTCCTCGACCAGCGTGTCCTGCCGGAACCGCTTGTGGCACGAGTTGCACTCGACCAGCGGGTCGACGAACGCCTCGACGTGGCCGGACGCGACCCACACCTCGCGCGGCAGGATCACCGACGAGTCCAGGCCGACGACGTCCTCCCGGCCGCGCACCATGAAGTTCCACCACTGGCGCTTGATGTTGTCCTTCAGCTCGACGCCGAGCGGACCGTAGTCCCAGGCCGACCTGGTGCCGCCGTAGATCTCGCCGCAGGGGTACACGAACCCGCGACGCTTGCAGAGGCTGACGACGGTCTCGATGCGATCGGCTGCCACGGACACTCCATCGGGAGAAGCAGAAGAGGACGGGAAAGGGGCTTGCCAGGGTAGTCCTAGCTCCCGTGCCGCCATCGGGCGACCGGCGCACACCCAGCGACCGGCGGGGCGTCACCCCGGTAGGATCCGCCGACTCGACAACCCACGGGGAGCTTCGGTGGCGGATCTCGCGAGCTCGATCGAATCGGCGGAACAGCTCGCCCTGGTCTGGCGCCGCGCGGTCCTCGACCGCGACCCGGCGGCCGACGTGCGCGACCTGCCCGGCATCGCCGTCCGCTGGGCCGACTGCCTGTTCCCGTTCTGGAACTGCGTCACGCTGACCGACGTCGGCGCGGACGCGGACCTGCTCGGGGAACGCCTCGGCCAGGTCGCCGACATCATGCGCTCGAAGCGGCGGTCCGGCTTCCTGTGGCTGTTCGAAGACCTCCTGACCGACGACGCGCGCGCCTCGCTCGACGCGGCGGCCGAGCGGGCGGGGCTCCAGCACGCCTTCCCCGGCGTCGGCATGGCGGGTGACCTGGTGTTCGACGACGAGCCGGAGCACCCCGAGCTGACGTTCGCCCGGGTCAGCACCGACGAGCAGCTGCGGGACTACGCGGACCTCAACTCGCGCGCCTACGACTTCCCGCTGGAAGCCGGTCGCGACGGGATCGCGGGCTCCGCGCTGTGGAAGGAAGGGGCGTTCGCCTACCTGGGGCTGCGGGACGGCGTCCCGGTGACGTGCGCCGCGGCCGTCGAGGCGGACGGCCGCCTCTTCGTCGCGCTGGTCGCCACCGACCCGGACTGCCAACGCCGGGGTTACGGCGAGGCGGTGACGCGCAAGGCGCTGCACGAGGGCCACCGGGCCACCGGGCTGACCCGCGCCACCCTGCACGCGACCCCCGCCGGCGCGCCCGTGTACCGGCGGATCGGCCTGCGGCCGAACTCGACGGTGCACTTCTACGGCGTCAAGGGCTGAGTCAGCGCGGCGTGGCCGGCCCGGCGGCCTCGCCGAGGCGGACGGTGCCCGCGTCGCGGGCCAGCAGGCTCACCTCGCGGCGCACCGCGCCGTCCGCGGCGACCAGCAGCGGCTCGTAGGCGGCGGGCTCGTCGGTGTTCGCCTCGGACAGCAGCGGGATGACGTGCTCGCGCACCTCGAACGGCGACATCGCCCGCCGGTAGGCCACCACCGAGTCGAACTCGGCGGTCAGCACGAACCGGTCCGCCTCGTCCGTCGACCGCGACAGCTGCGCCCGCGGGCAGCCGGGCTGCGCGGTGAGCAGCGCGAGCGCCCGGTCGACCCGCCCGGTGAACGCCTCGACTTCGGTTTCCGCCACGGTGAAGCGGCACACGAGCAGCACGGTGCAAGGATGCCACGGTGGCTCGTGACTCGAAGCGCACCCTGATCCCCGGCTCCGGCCCCCTCTCCCGGGTGCCCGCGCCGGCGGCGTTCCTGCTGGTCCTGGCCCTGTTCGTGGCGGGCGTGTGGGTGCAGGGGGCGGTCGGCGCACTCCTGCTGGGCGTGCTGGCGCTCGGCGTGGGGGCGCTGCTCGCCGTGACCTGGCCCCTGCTCACGCCCAGCGCGCGGCTCCTGAGGGTGCTCGTGCTGGCCGTGCTGGTGCTCATCACGGTGTCCGTGCTCTAGCGCCGTAGTATCGGTGGTGAAAATCCATACCACGTGGGAGGCGCCGTGACGGTCGGAGTGCGAGGCGAGCACGTGCACTCCCCGGAACGCCACGTGCCGCCGCCCGCGCCGCGAAAACCCACCCGGACCCTGTCCGCGGCCGGCGAGCTGCTGCGGGCGCTCGCCGCCCCGGTGCGGATCGCCATCGTGCTGCAGCTGCGCGAGGCGGACCGGTGCGTGCACGAGCTGGTCGAGGCGCTGGGCGTGGCCCAACCGCTGATCAGCCAGCACCTGCGCGTGCTCAAGGCCGCGGGCGTGGTGCACGGCGAGCGGCACGGCCGCGAGGTCGTCTACCGGCTCGTAGACGAGCACCTGGCGCACATCGTGGTGGACGCCGTGACCCACGTCGACGAGGGGCCGCGTGGTATCAACGAGACCGACCGGACCCCCCGGACGGAGGAGATGTGACCACTAGCGAGCGCCCGACCACCGCGGTGCCGGGGCTGCGTTCGACCAAGCAGCGCACCGCCGTGTCCAAGTTGCTCGACTCGCTCGGCGAGTTCCGCTCGGCCCAGGAGCTGCACGAGGAGCTGCGCAAGCGGGGCGAGGGCATCGGCCTGACCACGGTGTACCGCACGCTGCAGTCGCTGGCCGACGCGGGCGAGGTGGACGTGCTGCGCACCGACTCGGGCGAGGCGATCTACCGCCGCTGCTCGCAGCACCACCACCACCACCTGGTGTGCCGCAACTGCGGCCGCACGGTCGAGGTGGAGGGCCCCGCGGTGGAGAAGTGGGCCGACCGGGTCGCGGCGGAGAATGGGTTCGTCGAGGTCAGCCACACCGTGGAGATCTTCGGCACCTGCCGCGAGTGCTGCGGGAAGGCTCAGCCCTCGTAGGTGTCCTCGGGCGTGGCGATCGGCGTCACCCGCGAGACGGTGAACGTCGGCACGAACGCGGTCTCCTTGGTCGCCGAGCCGGGCACCACCCGGCCGGTGGCCCGGACCCACTGGTCGGTCGGCAGGGCGGCGAAGTCCTGGCCGGTCATCCTCGCCTTGACCGGCGAGGCGTCGGCGGCGCAGCACGAGATGGTCAGCCGGGCGATGAACACGTCGGCGTCCTTGCGCACCACGAACCCGGTCAGCTCGACCGTGCGGTCGTCCAGCGAGCCGGAGTCGTCCCAGGCGGTGCGGGTGACGAACTCGGAGATGGTCAGCGGCACGACCGCGTCCGACGGCAGCGGCGCGAACCCGCTGGACGCCCTGGACTCCTGGGCGGCGTTGCGGTCGGACCGGTTGACCGTGTCCGCGCCGAGCGCGGGCGGGCTGATCAGGAACACCGCCAGCACCGGCAGCAGCAGCATCCACGGGCTGCGGGACGTGCCGTGCTCGTGCCCGCCGTGGTGCGGCAGGCCGCCGCGGACGTCGCGGACGATCGAGACCAGCGCCAGCGCCACCATGACCGCGCCGGTGCCGACCAGCCACGGTTGCAGCGACTCCTTGACGTACCGCAGGTAGGTGCCGGTCAGCGCCAGCTTCAGCAGCGCGCCGCCGAGCAGGACCAGCAGGATGTTCTGCGTCTCACGCCTCATGGTCGCTCCGCCTCACAGGAACACCGCTCCCGCCGCCAGGGCCGACGCGATCGCCACCACGAACGTGGCCGGGGCGAAGCGCGCCGCGAAGGACTTGCCGAACGCGCCCGCCTGCAGCGCGATGAGCTTGACGTCGACCGCCGGGCCGACCACCAGGAACACCAGCCGGGGCAGCAGCGGCAGCGCCGACATGGAGGCCGCGACGAACGCGTCGGCCTCGCTGCACAGCGCCAGCACCACGGCCAGCAGCGACAGCACCACCACGGCGAGCACGACCTGGCCGCCCAGCGTCTCCAGCCACGCCTGCGGCACGAGCACGTTGAACGCCGCCGCGAACACCCCGCCGAGCACCAGGAACCCGCCCGCGTCGACCAGGTCGTGCCGCGCGGTCTCGGCGAACACCACCCAGCGCGACGTGCCGTCGTTGTCCGGCAGCCGGCGCAGGGCGCGCTCGGCGATCCACTCGGCCTTGCCGAACCGGGTCCACAGCCAGCCCATGACGATCGCGGTGAGCAGCGCGCCGAAGAACCGCGCGGGCACCATCATCGGCGCGTTGGGGAACGCCACGGCGGTGGCGACCAGCACGATCGGGTTCACGGCGGGCGCGGCGAGCAGGAACGTCAACGCCACCGCGGGCGCCACGCCCTGCTGCATCAGCCGGCGGGCGACGGGCACGGAGGCGCACTCGCAGCCGGGCAGCGCGACCCCGGCGACCCCGGCGACGGGCACCGCCACGGCCGTCTTGCGGGGCAGCGCCCGCCGCAGCGCGCCGGCCGGGATGAACGCCGCGATCGCGCCGCTGATCAGCACGCCGAGCACGAGGAAGGGCAGGGCCTGCACGCAGACCGCGACGAACACGGTGGACGCGGTGCGCAGCACCGGCACGTCGAGCACGCCGACCAGCCAGTCCTGCAACACCAGCGCCAGCACGAGCAGCGCGCAGAGCACTTCCAGCGAAGTGATCTTCCAGCGCGGCGGCGTGCGGCGCGGGCGCGATCCGCGGATCTCGCCAGTGATTGTCACTTTCGAGATGATGCCAGAACCACCGCCCGCACCTCACCGACCTCCGTCGGGTCTTCACCCAGGCGGGAGGTTCAGCGGCTGAGGTAGGAGAACCGGCGGACGTGCGGAGTCCACGCCTGGAACGCGGTCAGGTCCGGCAGGGTGACCAGTTCGGTGACCTCTTCCAGCCCCTGGTGCAGCCTCGACCACTGGGCCGCGGCGTCCTGCCCGACGGATCCGACGACCGGCGAGTGGCCGTCCCGGGGCAGCAGGTCCGCCGCGAACGACACCCACGGCGTGGCCGGGTCGCGGTGCACGAGGCCACCGCGGGCGTCGTCCGACTTCGGCGCGTCGAACACGTCGGCGGCCAGGGCGGGCGCGGCGGCGGTCACCCCCAGCAGCACGACCACCGCCTGGAACTCGCCGGGGCGGCCCGCGGCGCCGAGGAAGCCGGCGGCGTCACCGAGGAAGCGGGTCGCCCGGATCATCCGGTACACGTTCAGCAGCCGCTTCGCCGCGCGCGGTGTGCCCACCAGGTGTTCCAGCGCGCTCAGGAACTCCAGCTCGGGCCTGGTCAGCAGCCGGGCGGGCGCGGGCGAACGCGGTGCGTCCAGTTGCGCGCCCGCCTCGATCTCCAGCTCGGCCGACGGCGCCGGCGCGGGGCGCGGTTCCGCGGTGGACCGGTCGGACGGGGTGGCGGTCTTGGTCTCGACCATCGAGCTCAGCACCGAGCCCAGGCTGCCCCGGGGCATCTCGGGCAGCGTGAACGGGATGTTGATGATCTTCTCCAGGTAGTCCTCCGGCAGCACCCGCCACGACGACGGCGTAGTTCCGGGACCGCGCAGGACGTCCGCGTAGTGGCTGCGCAGGGACCCGACGAGCCAGCGCGGGTCCACGCCGAGCACCACGACGAACAGGTCCATCGCCAGCAGCAGGTGCACGGCCTCCAGCACCTGCACCACCTGCCGCGGCTCGCACCGGTCGAGGTCGTCGATGTGCAGCACCACGCGGTCGATGGGCCTGGACTCCGGGTCGACGTCCGGGTTCGCCCGCCAGTCCGCCAGCAGCGCGACCAGCTGTTCGAAGTCCTTGCGCAGCGTCGGCACGGTGCCGAGGTCGCGCGTGTAGGTGTCGCCCTTCGCCTGTTCGCCGACGAACGCCGACACCCGGCGCGCCGGGTCGAGGTCGGCCAGCTCCCGCCCCAGCTCGCCGACCCTGGTCACGACCTCGTCCAACTGCGCTCGGGCGACCAGCTGGTCCGCCTCGGCCCTGCGCAGCTTCTCGACGGTCTCGGCGACGTGCTCCCGGACGCGTTCCTCGCGGATGCGGTCGAGACCGCCGCGGATGTCCTCGGCCATCGTGCGCAGCTCGCCCAGCCCGTTGCGGGCGCGCAGCAGCAGCCCGCCACCCAGGGCGGCCAGCGCCACGCCGACCGCGCCACCGAGCCAGGTGATCAGCGGGACGGCTGGCGCGGTGGCGGCGCTGACGCCCAGCACCGCGGCCGCCGCGCCCAGCGCCAGCTTGCCGTTCCGGTCGCTCGGCAGCCGACGCACCTCCTCGGCGTCGGAGTGGACGTCCCGGAGCTGCCGGGACAGCAGCCGGCCCTGCTCGACCTCGTCGGCGACGCCGACCCGCTTCCACACCCGGTCCAGGCGCTCCTGCAACGCGGTCGACCCGCGCATGGCGGCGAGCAGGTCGCGTGCGCCGGTGACGTGCTCCCCGTCGGCCTCGTCCAGCTTGGCCTTGAGGAGGGCCACCTCTGCCTCGGCCCGCTCGTTGACCTCGGCCAGCTCGGCCCGCCGGTCGGTCCTCTTCGCCAGTTCCCGCTGCAGTTCGCTGCGCTGCCGCCCCGGTTCCGGGTCCGGCTCGGCGAGCGCCCGGAAGATCACGTCGGCCAGGCCGGCCCACAGGTTGGTGTCCGCGTAGTGCCAGGCGTTGAACCCGATCTGCACGACGCGGTGGCAGTACCGCGGCGACCCGGAGCCCGCCAGCGCCTCGACCCGACCGCGCAGCAGGCCCATGAAGAAGCTCTTGCCCGCACCCCAGTCGCCGAACACGCCGATCGACAACGGCGTCGGGGTGGCGCGTTCGGCGATCACCGTCGCCAGCATCGACACGTACGTGCCCACGCCCAACCGGTCCTGTTCCGGCGGGATCGACCGGGCCGGGTCGACCAGGTCGCTGGACACCCCACCGGCCAGGTCGACGGGCACGGCCGCCGCCGGGAGCGCGGCTCCTCCGAGATCACCGCGCCACTGCCGCTCGATCAGCTCGACGAAGTCGGCGCGCCTGCCGAACAGCACGACCCGGCGCAGACCCCACAGGTCCCGCGACCGCAGCGCCTCCACCACCGCGGGCACGGCGACGGCGGCCGCGTCCTCCTTCGGGAAGCCCAGGACACCGGTGGCGAACAGCGGCATCGCGACACCTGTGGCCCCGGCACGTGCGGCGGCGTGCACGGCTGCCCACGTGGCGACCGCGATGGACCGCTCGTCCACCTCCCCGTTGTCGCCGTGCGGGGAGGCCAGCACCGCGAAGCGGAGCGAGCCGACGTCCGCCGGCTCGACCGTCCGCGGCCGCGCCGAGGGGATGCGGGAGAGGTCCAGCCCCTCGACCAGCTGCCGGAAGTTCGGGAACTTCTGCGCCAGCACCTCGCCCAGCTCGCCGAAGCTCCCCCCGACGGACACCACCATGGCGTCGACGCCCAGGGCCCACGGCTCGTCGGTGGCGGCGACCGCCACCGAAACCCCGTTCACCTCGCCGAGTTCCTTGATGATCGGCGAACCCACTGAGAACCCCCCGGCACGTCGACACCCGTTCAGTGCCGACCGTACCGGTTCGATCACGCAGGGTTACTCCGGGTCGTCGGCCTCGTCCCGCAGCTCGGCGATGGTCGCCAGCACGTCGGCGGCCTCCTCGACCGGCAGGAGGGGTTCGACCACGGCGGTCACGCCGCGGCTCGCGGCCAGGACCTCCTCGGCCAGCCGCACCGCGTCGTCGCGCTCGTACGGGCCGCACACGAACGAGGCCCACTCCTCACCCGCCGACGCCTCGAACGTGATGGCCCACGGCAGGCCCTCCACGTCACCGTCGTCGTCGGGCTCGTACACGATCACACCAGCCATCAGGCACCGTCCCCGGTTCCGGCCAGCAGCTCGTTGCGCAGCTGCGAGGCAGTGGACACGACCAACATCAGCAGCGTGCTCAACGGCTCCGGCGACAGCCCCTCGGCCGGGAACGCGTAGCGCAACGTCACATCCATCCCACGCTCGTTGCGCACCACGCCGAGCGTGCCGAACAGCCCCTGACCCGCACGTTCGGCGGCGGACACGGCGAGGTCGCGGTCATCCGGCAGGTCCCACGCCACGACGCAGGTCAGGCTGAGCACGGTCAGGCCCTCGGCCAGCCGCATCGCCTGCACCGCGCACGGCACCTCGCCGTGCTGGAAGCTCAGCGCGCCGTCGTCGTCGACGTGCACCTCGTGGAACAGCTCCAACGCCTCGCGGGCCGCGGTCAGCAGCTCCGCGGTCACCTTGGCGTCCTCGTCGGTCACTTAAGAATCCTCCACGTCGGGCTTGTCCACGGCGCCGCCGAAGCGCCGGTCGCGCATGGCGTACGCCTCGCAGGCGCGCCACAGGTCCAGCCGGTCGAAGTCGGGCCACAGGATGTCCTGGAACACCAGCTCCGCGTACGCCGACTGCCACAGCAGGAAGTTCGACGTCCGCTGCTCACCGGAAGGCCGGATGAACAGGTCGACGTCCGGCATGTCCGGCTGGTACATGTGCTTGGCGAGCGTCCGCTCGTCCACCTTCTCCGGGTTGATCTTGCCGGCCGCCGCCAGCCGGGCGATCTCCCGGGCCGCGTCGCCGACCTCGGCCCGCCCGCCGTAGTTGATGCACATCGCGAGGTTGAGCACGTCGTTGTCCTTCGTGCGCTCCTCGGCGACCTCCAGCTCCTTGATGACGCTGCGCCACAGCCTGGGCCGCCGACCCGCCCACCGCACCCGCACGCCGAGCTCGTCCAGCTCGTCGGTGCGGTGGTGGATCACGTCACGGCTGAACCCCATGAGGAAGCGGACCTCCTCCGGGCTGCGCCGCCAGTTCTCGGTGGAGAACGCGTACAGCGACAGCCACTTCACGCCCATCTCGATGGCGCCCTTGGCCGCCTCCACCACGACGGCCTCGCCGCGCTTGTGCCCCTCGATGCGGGACAGCCCGCGCTGGTTGGCCCAACGGCCGTTGCCGTCCATCACGATCGCGATGTGCCTGGGCACGAGGTCGGCGGGCAGCACCGGCGGCGTGGCGCCGGTGGGGTGCGGTTCCGGGGGTCTGCGAACGCGCTGGACGCGCTCAACCCGCCGTCGGCGGAGCATGGCTGTCCTCTCGTGGGTGACTGCGAAGGGGGTGCGGCAGGCGACTCTAACCGTCGGCCGCCTGCGCCTTGCGCTCGACCAACGGCAGCGAGCGGAGCTGCCGCTCCAGGTGCCACTGCAGGTGCGCGGCGACCAGGCCGCTGGCGTCGCGGCGCGCGCCCGCGGGGATGCCGTCCACCACGTCCCACCGGCCGTGCAGCAGCGCGGCGAGCAGGCTCAGCGTGTCGGTCGACGGCGTGGCGCTGCCCGGCGGCCGGCACCGCGCGCACACCATGCCGCCCGCGTGCACGTTGAACGCCTTGTGCGGGCCGGGGTCGCCGCAGCGGGCGCACTCGTCCACGGCGGGCGCCCACCCCGCGAACGCCATCGCGCGCATCAGGAACGCGTCGAGGATCAGCGAGGCGTCCCGCTCCTTCGCCGCCAACGCCCGCAGCGCGCCCGTGACCAGCAGGTACAGCCGCAGGACCGGTTCGCCCTCCTCGGAGGTGAGCCGGTCGGCGGTCTCCAGCACCGCGCACCCCGCCGTGTAGCGCTGGTAGTCGTCCACCAGGACCACGCCGAACGCGTCCAGCGTCTCCACCTGGGTGATCACGTCCAGCGACCGCCCCGGGTAGAACTGCACGTCGACGTGCCCGAACGGCTCCAGCCTCGCGCCGAACCGGGACGACGTGCGGCGCACGCCCTTCGCCACCGCGCGCACCTTGCCGTGCCGCTGGGTGAGCAGCGTGATGATGCGGTCGGCCTCCCCGAGCTTCTGCACCCGCAGGACCACCCCGGTGTCCCGGTAGAGGTTCGCCACCTAGAACCCCAGTCTGCGCAACTGCTTCGGGTCGCGCTGCCAGTCCTTGGCGATCTTGATGTGCAGGTCCAGGTAGACGCGGGTGCCGAGCAGCTTCTCGATGTGCCTGCGGGAGGTGATGCCGACCTGCTTGAGCCGTTCGCCGCGGTGGCCGAGGATGATCGCCTTCTGGCTGGGCCGCTCGACGAACACGTTCGCGTGGATGTCCACCAGGTCGTCGCGGCCCTCGCGGGGCAGCATCTCCTCGACCACGACGGCGATCGAGTGCGGCAGCTCGTCGCGCACGCCCTCCAGCGCGGCCTCCCGGATCAGCTCGGCGACCAGGGTCAGCTCCGGCTCGTCGGTCAGCTCGCCGTCCGGGTACAGCGGCGGGCCCTCGGGCAGCTTGCCCAGCACCAGGTCGGAGAGGGCGTCCACCTGGTAGCCGTCCACCGCGGACACCGGGATCAGGTCGGCGAAGTCCATCACGTCCTGCAGGGCGAGCAGCTGCTCGGCGACCTGCTGCTGGCCGACCAGGTCGGTCTTGGTGACGATGCCGATCACCGGGGTGCGCTTGGCGATCTTCTCCAGCTCGGCGGCGATGAACTTGTCGCCGGGGCCGACCTTCTGGTCGGCGGGCACGCAGAAGCCGACCACGTCGACCTCCGACCACGTCTCGCGGACCAGGTCGTTGAGGCGCTGGCCGAGCAGCGTGCGGGGGCGGTGCAGGCCGGGTGTGTCCACCAGGACCAGCTGGCCGTCCTCGCGGTGCACGATGCCCCGGATGGTGTGCCGGGTGGTCTGCGGCTTGCTCGACGTGATCGCGACCTTGGTCCCGACCAGCGCGTTGGTCAACGTCGACTTGCCTGCGTTGGGGCGGCCGACGAAGCACGCGAACCCGGAGCGGTAACCATCCATCCGTCCATTGTCCCCGCACCCGCCGGCCGCGCCGCGCCAGCCCTCTCCAGCCGGGGCGGTCCACGAGGACCCGGTCACCCTTTGGTCGTACGCGACCACGAAGGCGCCCGCGGTCGAGCGGGAACTGTCGGGGTGACGTGCGACTCTCACCCCAGGTAACTGCCCGGTGACCACGTGGAGGCACCCCGTGAACCGATTACTCCGCTCCCTGCTCGTGCCCGTGTTGGTGGCCTCGGCCCTGGTCGGGGGCGCCGGCGTGGCGTCGGCGGCCACCGCCACGGTCGGCAACACCGACGGCGACGGGCTGAACGTCCGCTCCGCGCCCACCTCCACCAGCTCCTCGCTCGGCCTGGTGTGGGACGGGCAGCGGGTCGACGTCTCGTGCCAGGTGCGCGGCCAGTCCGTGACCAACACCCGCGGGTTCACCAGCGACCTGTGGGACTACGTGCCCGCGCTGCGCGGCTACCTCGCCGACGCCTACATGGCCACCGGGTACGACTACCGCATCCCCGGCGTGCCGGACTGCGGCGGTCAGACCGGGCGGCTGGTGCCGGTCTCGCAGTTCCACGGCCAGCCCAACCAGGGCGAGGACTGCGGACCGGCCAGCGTGGTGTCCGCGCTGCTGGCGGCGGGCGTGACGCCGAGGTCGTGGAGCGCGGGCCGACCGGTCGACGCGATCAACCGGGCCCGGTCCGACATGGGCTACGACCCGACGTGGAACGACCCGAACAAGTTCGGCACCAACGAGTCCGACGTGCAACGGGCGCTGGCGCGCAACGGCGTGTCCGCGACCGTGGTGTTCAACGACCTGAACCGCGTGCTCACCCACGTCCGCAACGGCCGCCCGGCGATCATGGCGGGCAACATGGTCAGCCTGCCCTGGTCGGGCCGCAACGTGCCGCACTTCCTGACCGTCGCCGGGTACGACGGGGACTACCTGGTGCTCGACCCCGCGTCGCAGGCGATCGTCTACCGGGCGTCCGCGTCGACCCTGTCGGCCTACTTCAACCACGACCTCGGCCGGGCGGGCGTGCTGCTCTGACGCCTACACCGTCTCCCGCACGGCGCCGGACGCGTCCGCGCGCAGCACGGGCGCGCCGGCGGTCAGGTCCCGCACGGCGGACAGCGAGTCCTCGTCCACGGCGCCCGAAGCGGTGACGACGGCCGCCGCCTCCAGCCCCTCGGCCCCGCTGGAGACGGCCGCCGCGACCGCCGCCTGCAACGCGGTCAGCTTCAGCGACGGCAGGGCGACGGTGGTGGCCGCGTAGGTGCGGCCGTCGGTGTCGCGGACCGCGGCGCCCTCGGCCGCACCCGTGCGGGCACGCGCCGAGCGCGCCAGCGTCACGATCTTCTGGTCCTCGGGGTCGAGGTCACTCACCGCTGGTCCCCTCGCTGTCGTCACCGCTGTGCACCGGGCGCACGAGCACCGTCGTGATGCGCATCCGCCCGCGTTCGTCCTTGCCGCCCTCGGCCCGCATCCGCAGGCCCGCGATCTCGGCCTCGGTGCCCGGCAGCGGCACCCGGCCCAGGCGCTGGGCCAGCAGGCCGCCGACCGTCTCCACCTCGTGGTCGTCCAGCTCGGTGCCGAACAACGCGTCCAGGTCGTCCACCGGCAGCCTGGCGCTCACCCGCACCGAACCGTCGACCAGGTGCTCCACCGGCGGCCGGTCGTCGGTGTCGGACTCGTCGGTGATCTCGCCGACGATCTCCTCCAGGATGTCCTCGATGGTCAGCAGCCCCGCCGTGCCGCCGTACTCGTCCACCACGACCGCCAGGTGGTTGCGCGACAGCTGCATCTCCCGCAGCAGGTCCGCGATCGGCTTCGAGTCCGGGATGAACGACGCCTGCTTCATCACGTCCGCCACCGACGTGCCGTTCGGCTCCTCGGCCAGCGTCAGCCGCACCAGGTCCTTCAGGTTCACCACGCCGACGATGTCGTCCACGCTCTCCCCGATCACCGGCACCCTGGTGTACCCGGTGCGCAGCGACAGGGCCAGCGCCTGGCGGATCGACTTGGCCTGCTCGATCCACACGATCTCGGTGCGCGGCACCATCACCTCGCGCGCGATCGTGTCGCCCAGCTCGAAGACCGAGTGGATCATCTCCCGCTCGCCCTCGTCCACGACGCCGCGCTCCTGCGCCATGTCGACCAGCTCGCGCAGCTCCACCTCGGACGAGAACGGGCCCTCCCGGAAGCCCTTGCCCGGCGTGATCGCGTTGCCGACCAGGATCAGCAGCCTGCTCAACGGGCCCAGCACGCGCCCGAGCACCCGGATCGGACCGGCCGCGAGCAGGCTCACCGCGTACGGGTGCTGCCTGCCGATCGTCCGCGGACCCACGCCGACCAGCACGTACGAGACCACCAGCATGCTCAGCCCGGCGACCAGCATGGCCACCCAACCGGTGCCGACGAGCCCCAGGCACACCACGGTCACCAGCACCGTCGCCGCCAGCTCGCAGCCGAGCCGCAGCAACAGCAGCAGGTTGACGTGCCGCGGCCGGTCGGCCAGGAGCTGGATCAACTGCCCAGCGCCCGCCCGGCCCTGCCGCTGCAACGCCTCCACCCGCGCCCGCGACACCGTGCCGAGCGCCGCGTCCACACCCGCGAACGCGCCCGCCGACAGCACCAGCACCACGGCCAACACCAGCAAGCCGGCGGAACCGCCCATCACGTCGGCCGCCTCAGGCCGTCGGCTCGGGCCGGTCCGCGTCCTCCAGGCCGACCGCCCCGAGGAGCTTCGAGTCCGCCTCGCGCTGCGCCGACTTGCGCTCCGCCTCGGCCGCGGCCGTGCGGAAGTCGCCGAGGATGCGGTTCTGCAACGTGAACATCTCCCGCTCCTCGGCGGGCTCGGCGTGGTCGTAGCCGAGCAGGTGCAGCACGCCGTGCACGGTCAGCAGGTGCAGCTCGTCCAGCAGGCCGTGGCCCGCCTTCTTGGCCTGGTCCTTGGCGAAGTCCGGGCACAGCACGATGTCGCCGAGCAGCGCCGGGCCGAGGCCCGCGGCGTCCGGGCGGCGCGCCGAGTCCAGCTCGTCCATCGGGAAGGCCATCACGTCGGTCGGACCGGGCAGGTCCATCCAGCGCTGGTGCAGGTCCGCCATCACGTCCAGCTCCACCAGCAGGACGGACAGCTCGGCCAACGGGCTGACGCCCATCCGGTCCAGGGCGAACCGGGCGGCGGCGACGATGGACGGCTCGTCCACGCTCACGCCCGACTCGTTCGCGATCTCGATGCTCACGGCGCCTATCGTCCCCGGCGCTGCCCACGTGACCGCGCACCGGGTCCGGCGTGGTGCTGGTGCCGGTCGGCCGAGTCGCCCTCGTCCTGCTCGACCTGCCACTTCTCGTAGGCGTCCACGATGTCGGCGACCAGGCGGTGGCGGACCACGTCGTTGCTGGTCAGGACGGAGAAGTGGACGTCTTCGACGCCTTCGAGGATGTCCCTGACGACCTTGAGCCCGCTGCGCTGCCCGCCGGGCAGGTCGACCTGGGTGATGTCACCGGTGACGACGACCTTCGACCCGAACCCCAACCGGGTGAGGAACATCTTCATCTGTTCGGGCGTCGTGTTCTGCGCCTCGTCCAGGATGATGAACGCATCATTCAAAGTTCGCCCACGCATGTAGGCCAGTGGGGCGACCTCGATCGTGCCAGCCTGGGTCAGCCGCGGGATCGACTCGGGGTCGACCATGTCGTGCAGGGCGTCGTACAGGGGGCGCAGGTACGGGTCGATCTTCTCGTACAGGGTGCCCGGCAGGTAGCCCAGCCGCTCGCCCGCCTCGACCGCGGGCCGGGTCAGGATGATCCGGTTGACCTGCTTGGCCTGCAGCGCCTGCACGGCCTTCGCCATGGCCAGGTACGTCTTGCCGGTGCCCGCGGGACCGATGCCGAACACCACGGTGTTCTGGTCGATCGCGTCCACGTAGTGCTTCTGGTTCAGCGTCTTCGGCCGGATGGTGCGGCCGCGCCGGGAGATGATGTCGAGGCTCAGCACCTCGGCGGGCGACTCGGCGGTGCCCGCGGACAGCATCGCGACCGTGCGGCGGACCGTGTCCGGGCCGACCTGCTGACCGCGGCTGGCGAGCGTGACCAGCTCGGAGAACACGCGTTCGGCGAACGCCACGTCGGCCGGCCGGCCGGACAGCGTGATCTCGTTGCCGCGCACGTGCACGTCGGCGACCAGCAGTTCCTCGGCGAGCCGCAGGTTCTCGTCCCGCGACCCGAGCAGGGCGAGCACCGCGCCGTCGGGCACGGCGAACTTGGATTGGGCGTCGGCCGCGGTCGGGGCTGTCTGCGGCGTGTTGTCAGCGGTACCGGCCACGTGGCCTCGGGCCCTCTTCCTGCGCGTTCGCGCCGTGCTCGGGTGAGTTCTGCCTACTGGCAACGATGCTAGCCGTCCGCACCGGCACTCCGCACCGGAGTAAGAACCCGTTGGACACGCCGGGTTCACTCGGGGTGTGGAGGACCTGCGCTTGCTCACCCCGGAGGACGTGCCCGCCTGCGTCCGCCTCGCGTCGGACCGGAAGTGGCCCGAGGAGCGGGCGAAGTGGGGGTTCCTGCTGCGGGTCGGAACCGGTTTCGGGCTGTTCGACGGCGGTGAGCTGGTCGGCACGACCATCGTCGCGGACTTCGGCGGCGAGCACGCGGCGGTGAGCATGGTGCTGGTGGCGCCGAGCCGCGGCGGGCGCGGGCTCGGGCGGCGGCTGGTGGGGCACGCGCTGGAGTTCGCGGGCGCGCCGGTGGCGTCGCTGCACGCGACTTCGTACGGCAAGCCGCTGTACGAGAAGCTGGGGTTCCGGTCGGTCGGGTCGGTGACCGCGCACGTCGGGGCGTTCACGGGGGCGCGTTCGGGCACGTCGCGGCCCTTGGCGGAGGCGGACCGGGCGGGGGTGGCGGCGGTCGACGCCGAGGTGTTCGGCGCCGACCGGTCGGCGATGTGGGCGGAGCTGTTCGGGTTCGCGTCGCAGGTCCGGGTGGCCGACGACGGGTTCGTGGCGACGTGGCGCAACGGGGCCGTGACGATGGTCGGGCCGGTGGTGGCGCCGTCGGCGGGGCGTGCGGCGGAGTTGGTCGCCGACGTGGCGGTCGGGGACGTCGTGCGGGTGGACGTGCAGGACCCGGGGCTGGGCGCGTGGTTGGCGGCGCGCGGCGTGGTGCCGCGGTTCACCGTCGACCTGATGGTGCGCGGGGAGTTGGGCGGCGACCGCGCGCGGCTGCACGCGCCGGTGATGCAGGCCCTGGGTTAGGCGAGGGGGCCGAGGGGGCGTCCGCCGAGCACGTGCAGGTGGGCGTGGAAGACGGTCTGGCCCGCGTCCGGGCCGGTGTTGAACAGCAGCCGGTAGCCGCTGTCGGCGATGCCCTCGGCCTTGGCGACCTCGCCGGCGGCCAGGAACAGGTCGTCCAGGACGGTGGGCGCGGCGGCGGCCAGTGCCGCGGCGTCGGCGGCGTGCGCCTTCGGCACCAGCACGACGTGCGTCGGCGCCTGGGGCGAGATGTCGCGGAACGCCAGCGTGGTGTCGGTCTCGTGCACCACGGTCGCCGGGATCTCGCGGGCGACGATGCGGCAGAACAGGCAGTCGGACATGGCTCCGCAGGTTACCCACCCGGGCGGTCCCGAGTGGTGAACTCGGGGGTCCTGAACGTAGGACACGGTGGTCGGGAACGTAGGACACGCGGGGCGTGGGGGGACGACTCGCGGGTCAGAGGGAGTGGGCCAGGGTGAGGGCGGCGGTGCGGCAGGTGGCCCAGGCGGCGGTGCCGGGGGTGATCAGGGCCATGTGGTCGGTGGCGGACAGGGTGATCAGCTCGGCGCCGGAGGCGCGGGCGAACGCCTCGCTCTGGGCGAGCGGCACGTCCTCGTCGTCCTCGCCGTGCACCAGGACCAGGGGCTTCGGGATCGGGAGCAGCGCGGCGGGGGACGCGTCGGCGTAGCGGTCCGGGACCTCGGCGGGGGCGCCGCCCAGCAGTTCGGCGGCGCGGCGGGTGATCTGCGGGTGCTGGAGGAAGTCGAGCACGCCCGCCTGGGCGACGGCGCCGGCCACGCGCGGGTGCCGGGCGGCGGCCCACACGGCCAGGTGGCCGCCCGCGGAGTGACCGAGTGTGACGACGGGACCCAGGGCCGGGTCGAGGGCGTCGATGGCGGCCAGGACGTCGTCGCCGGTGGCCGGCCAGCCGCCGCCTCCGGTTACCCGCCGGTACTCCACGTTGTATGCGGCGACGCCGTGAGCGACCAGGTCGGCGGCCAGGGGTCGGCCGAGTTCCAGGCCATAACGCTGATGCCAAAAACCACCATGGATTACCACTACAACCGGAAAAGATTCACCACTCGGCGCGGAATACTCGCCGAACTGGCTCGGGTGCGACCCGTAGGCGATGCGCAATCGAAACCCCTTCGGGACAAAAAAGAGCCGCGTCGCGGTGGGACCTGGGGGTCGTCCCACCGCGACGCGGCAGCGCCGGACCGAGGGGGGAGGTGTCCGGCGAGTCTGGGCCGAAGGGTCGATCTTGGTTAGCCCGATTCAACCCCTCTGCCATGAGCGTAACCCCTAGTTCAGGTGTTCGCCAGGAGGGAGCGGGCTCCATTACCGCCAGCGATCGGTCAGCACACCCAGCGCACCCAAAGCGACCGCTGCCGCCGTCGACGCTCGCAGAACGGTAGGACCCAGTCGCACGACGTGCGCCCCGACCCCGGTCAACGTGGACAATTCCTCGTCGGTGATGCCGCCTTCCGGTCCGACGACGAGCAGCACATCACCCGAAGCGGGCAGCTGAACCGATCCGAGCGCCGCCGAAGAGGATTCGTGCAAAACCAGTGCGACCGCACTGGACGCCGCCAACCGGGCGAGCCCGGCCGTCGAAACGGGTTCGGCGACCGAGGGCACGCGCGCCCGGCGGGCCTGCTTGGCCGCCTCGCGCGCCGTGCTGCGCCAGCGTTCGAGGGCCTTCGCGCCGCGCGGGCCGTCCTCCCACTTGGTCACGCAGCGCGAGGCGCGCCACGGCACGACGCCGTCCACGCCCGCCTCGGTGGCCAGCTCCACGGCCAGCTCGCCGCGGTCGCCCTTCACCAGCGCCTGGGCCACGACCACCCGCACTGCGGGCTCCGGCACGACCCACCGCCGCACGACGCGCAACCGCAGGGCGTCCTTCACCGCCTCCTCGACCACGCACCGCACCTGCGCGCCGGTGCCGTCGGAGAGCACCAGCTCCTCCCCCGCGCGCAACCGGCGCACGGTGGCCGCGTGCCGCCCCTCCGGGCCGTCCAGGACGGCCTCGTCACCGGGCGGCAGCGCGGCGACCAGGAAGACGGGCAGCGTCACCGGTGGTTGCGGCCGGCGCGCAGCCGGGAGAACAGCCCGCCGCCGCCCTTGCCGTTGTGCGCGAGCGTCGGCTCGTCCTCGCCGCGCGCGACGGCCAGCTCGCGCAGCAGCTCGGCCTGCCGGGCGTCCAGCTTGGTCGGGGTCACGACCTCCAGGTGCACGTGCAGGTCGCCGCGGCCGTCGATGCGCCCGCTGGACCGCAGCCGGGGCATGCCGCGCCCGGTGAGCACCAGCTCGGTGTTCGGCTGGGTGCCGGGCTCGATCTCCAGCTCCTCCTCGCCGTCCAGGGTCGCCAGCGGCAGCACCGCGCCCAGGGCGGCGGTGGTCATCGGGATGCGCACCGAGCAGTGCAGGTTGGCGCCGTCGCGCTCGAAGACCTCGTGCGGCACCTCCTCGACCTCGACGTAGAGGTCGCCCGCCGGTCCGCCGCCGGGGCCGACCTCGCCCTGGCCCGCGAGCCGCACCCGCATGCCCTCGGCCACGCCGGCCGGGATCTGCACCGAGATGGTGCGCCGCGAGCGCACCCGGCCCTCGCCCGCGCACTGCTGGCACGGGTCCGGGATGACCTCGCCGAGACCGCGGCAGACCGGGCACGGCCGCGCCGTGACGACCTGGCCGAGGAACGAGCGCTGCACCGACTGCACCTCGCCGCGCCCGCCGCACGTGTCGCAGCGCACCGGGGACGAGCCCGTGGCGCAGCCGCTGCCCACGCACCGGTCGCACAGGATCGCCGTGTCGACGGTCAGCTCGCGGGACGCGCCCGCGGCGCACTCCTCCAGCGTCATCGACAGCCGGATGAGCGCGTCCGAGCCGGGCTGCACGCGGCTGCGCGGACCGCGTCCGCCACCGCCGCCCGCGCCGAAGAACGCGTCCATGATGTCGCCGAGACCGAACCCCGCGAACGGGTCGCCGCCACCGCGCATCCCACCGCCGCCCGGCTCCAGCGGGTCGCCGCCCAGGTCGACGACCTGCCGCTTCTTCGGGTCCGACAGGACCTCGTAGGCGGCGGTCACCTCCTTGAAGCGCGCTTCCTCGTTGGGGTTCACGTCGGGGTGCAGCTGCCGCGCGAGCTTGCGGTAGGCGCGCTTGATCTCGTCGGGAGTCGCGTTCTTGGAGACCCCGAGCGTGCCGTAGTAGTCCCTCGCCACCGTGTTTCCTCCTGCGAGCGCGCTTCGACACGCGCTCGCTCGCTTGCGAAACGTCCTGCGGGACCGCGGTGTTCCCCCGCCGTCACCGTCCGGTCAAGATCTCCCCCACGTAGTTGGCGACCGCTCGCACCGCCGCCATCGTGCCGGGGTAGTCCATGCGGGTGGGCCCCACCACTCCCATGCCGCCGAGCAGGTTGTCCCGGCTGCCGTAGCCGATGGACACGATCGAGGTGCTGCGCATCTCGGCCGCTTCGTTCTCCTCGCCGATGTGCACGAGGATCCGACCGGGGTCGCGGGCCGTGGCGAGCAGCTTGAGCACCACGACCTGCTCCTCCAGCGCCTCCAGCACCTGGCGCAGCGAACCGGGGAAGTCTGCCACGTTGCGGGTGAGGTTCGCGGTGCCACCCAGCACCAGGCGCTCCTCGGGGTGCTCCACCAGCGATTCGATGAGCACGGTGCTGACCCGCAGCACGATGTCGCGCAGCTCGCCGGGCGACTCGTCGGGCAGCTTCGCCACCTCGGCGGAGGCGTGCGACAGCGGCTTGCCGACCATGGCGCCGTTGAGCATGGACCGGACCCTGGCCACGTTGTCCTCGCTGATCACGTCGCCGAGGTCGACCGAGCGCTGGTCGACCCGGCCGGTGTCGGTGATCAGCACCAGCATGAGCCGGGCGGGTGTGATGGCGAGCACTTCGATGTGCCGGACGGTGGAGCGGCTGAGCGTCGGGTACTGCACCACGGCGACCTGGCGGGTCAGCTGGGCGAGCAGCCGGACGCTGCGGCGCAGCACGTCGTCCAGGTCGTAGGCGCCTTCGAGGAAGTTCTGGATGGCCTTGCGCTCGGGCGTGGACAGCGGCTTGACCTCGCTGAGCCGGTCCACGAACAGGCGGTAGCCCTTGTCGGTGGGCACGCGGCCGGCGCTGGTGTGCGGCTGGGTGATGTAGCCGTCCTCCTCCAGCGAGGCCATGTCGTTGCGCACGGTCGCGCTCGAAACGCCCAGGTTGTGCCGCTCGACCAGGGCTTTCGAGCCGACCGGCTCCTGGTTGGAGACGTAGTCGGCGACGATCGCGCGCAGTACCTCGAACCGGCGCTCATCGGCGTTCACGCGCGTCACCTCCACGACGTACCGGGCTGCTTCACCTCGAGTTTACGGAGGTTCGGGCCGGTATCGGAAAATCCGGTCGCCGGACTTCGGCGTCCGCCGCTACGTTCCGGTGTGCTCACCCGCATCCAGTCCGCGCTGCGCGACGCGATCAGCGCCGACGCCGAGCGCGTCGGGCCGTTCCTGGTCCGCTTCGACGCGCACAGCGACAACCCGTTCATGAACTACGCCGTGCCCGACGAGGGCGCCGCGCCGACGGCCGCGGAGGTGGACGCCCTGGTCGCGCTGTTCCGGGCGCGGGCGCGCACGCCGCGGCTGGAGTACCTGCGGCCCTCGCCGGTGGTGGACGCGGCGCTGGCGGCGGCCGGGTTCACCGTCGACCAGCTGCTGCCGGTGATGGCGATCGACGAGCTGACCGCGCCGCCGACGCCCGCCGGGCTGGTGGTGCGGGTGGCGACGTCGGACGCCGACCTGCTCGCGGCGTCAGTGGTGCAGAACACGGCGTTCGGCGTCGGCGCGACGGCGGGTGACGAGGACGTGGCGCGGCAGCGGTCGCTGCTGCGGGACGGCGGGCTGGTCGTGCTGGCCCGGCTGGACGGCGAGCCGGCGGGCGCCGGGGCGTGCACCGCGCCCCGGTACAACCTGTCGCAGGTGGCCGGGATCGCGGTGCTGCCGGAGTTCCGGGGGCGCGGCATCGCGTCGGCGGTCTGCGCCGACCTCACCGCCTGGGTGTTCGACTCGGGCTGCACGCCGTTCCTGGAGACCGAGCCGGACGGGAAGGTGGACCGCCTCTACGGGCGGCTGGGCTACCGGCAGGTCGGCGAGTCGGCGTCCACCACGGTGAAGTGATCACGTGAGCCGGCGCACCACGGCGTCGGCGAGCAGCCGGCCGCGGTCGGTCAGCACGCACCGGCCGAGGTCCAGGGCGGTCGGGTCGAGCAGGCCGTCCGCGGCGGCGCTCTTGGCCTCGGCCCGGCCGTCGGCGTCGAGCACGTCCAGCGGCAGGCCGGCGGCCAGGCGCAGCTCCAGCAGCACGCGCTCGACCCGCCGGTCGTCCTCCTCCAGGGTCTCGCGCCCGGCGGCGGGCGACGCGCCGGCGGCCAGCAGCTCGCTGTACTTCGCCGGGTGCTTGACGTTCCACCAGCGCACGCCGCCGACGTGGCTGTGCGCGCCGGGACCGGCGCCCCACCAGTCGGCGCCCCGCCAGTACAGCAGGTTGTGCCGGCACTCGGCCCGCTCGGACGCGGCCCAGTTCGACACCTCGTACCAGCGCAAACCCTGCGCGGCCAGGGCGGTGTCGATCAACTCGTACTTGTCGGCGAGCACGTCGTCGTCGGGCATCGGCAGGTCGCCGCGGCGGACCTTGCGGGCCAGCGCCGTGCCCTCCTCAACGATCAGCGCGTACGCCGACACGTGGTCGACGCCCGCGTCGCGGACGGCGTCCAGGGACGACCGGAGGTCGTCGACCGACTCGCCCGGCGTGCCGTAGATCAGGTCGAGGTTCACGTGCTCGAAGCCCGCCCGGCGGGCCTCTCGCGCGGCGGCGACCGGTCGGCCCGGCGTGTGCACCCGGTCCAGCACGGCCAGCACGTGCCGCGCGGCGGACTGCATGCCGAGCGACACCCGGGTGTAACCAGCGTCACGAATGGCTGAGAAGAACTCCGGTGACGTGGACTCCGGGTTGGACTCCGTGGTGACCTCCGCGCCCGGCGCGAGGCCGAACGAGGACCGCACCGCGTCGAGCACCCGGCCCAGTCCCGCTGCTCCGAGCAGTGACGGCGTGCCACCACCCACGAACACCGTTTCCACCGCCGGTGGGTCGCCCAGCACGGAGGCGGCGAGGTCCAGCTCCCGCCGCAGGCCGTCCAACCAGGACTCCGGTGAGGCGGAAGTTCCCAGCTCACCGGCGGTGTAGGTGTTGAAGTCGCAGTAACCGCACCGCGTCGCGCAGAACGGGACGTGCACGTAGACCCCGAACGGGCGGTCACCCAGACCGGTGAGTGCGGAGGCGGGGAGGGAGCCGTCGGAGGGCGCGGGATCACCGATCGGCAGAGCGGAGGGCATGGCTCCCATTGTCCCATCTACCAGCAGCGCAACCCCGTCCCACGATGCGGATGGCGGTGGACCACGAGGTGGACGCGTGGCACGCTGACCGACATGACATCGACCGGAGTGCGCCTGGTGGTCCGCCGCCACGTCGACTTCCGCCGTGTCTCCAGCGCGATGTGCCGTCGTTCGGCATAACCCGCGCCTGCCTTTTTGTTCCCGTCGGCGCCGGGTGCGCTGACGAGACCCCCACCACGGCTCTTCCGGGACTCGCACGCGCACCAGCGCCCCGAATCCCCGGAGGACGAGGATGGTCCCCCCGACGACGACGCCTCAGCGCACCAAGCAGCGCCGAGGTGAGGGGCAGTGGGCGCTGGGCTACCGCGAGCCGCTGAACCCGAACGAGCGGAGCAAGAAGGACGACAACCCGCTCAACGTCCGCTCGCGGATCGAGAACATCTACGCCCACGGCGGCTTCGACTCGATCGACCCGGCCGACCTGCGCGGGCGTTTCCGCTGGTACGGCCTCTACACCCAGCGCAAGCCCGGTATCGACGGCGGTCGCACGGCGACGCTGGAGCCGGAGGAGCTGGACGACGAGTACTTCATGCTGCGGGTCCGCGTCGACGGCGGCAAGCTCACCACGCAGCAGCTCGCGCTGATCGGCGAGCTGTCCCAGACCTACGCGCGGGACACGGCCGACATCACCGACCGGCAGAACGTGCAGTACCACTGGATCCGCATCGAGGACGTCCCGACGATCTGGCGGAAGCTGGAGGACGCGGGCCTGACCACGATGGAGGCGTGCGGCGACAGCCCGCGCGTGGTGCTCGGCTCGCCGGTGGCGGGCATCGCCGCGGACGAGGTGATCGACGGCACGGCCGCGATCGACGAGATCCTGCGCCGCTACATCGGCGACCCGCGCTTCGCGAACCTGCCGCGCAAGTTCAAGACCGCGATCTCCGGCCTGCCGGACGTGGCGCACGAGATCAACGACGTGTCGTTCGTCGGCGTGGAGCACCCCGAGCACGGCCCCGGCTTCGACCTGTGGGTCGGCGGCGGCCTGTCCACCAACCCGATGCTGGCCCGGCGGCTGGGCGCGTGGGTGCCCGCGGCCGACGTGCCGGACGTGTGGGAGGGCGTCATCGGCGTCTTCCGCGACTACGGCTACCGCCGGCTGCGGCACCGCGCCCGGCTGAAGTTCCTGGTCGCCGACTGGGGCGTCGAGAAGTTCCGCGAGGTCCTGGAGACCGAGTACCTGAAGCGGACGCTGGTCGACGGTCCCGCGCCGCAGGACCCGGCCGTGCCGTACGACCACATCGGCGTGCACCGGCAGAAGGACGGCCTGTGCTACGTCGGCGCGGCCCCGATCGCGGGCCGGGTGTCCGGTTCCACGCTGGTCGAGGTGGCCAAGGTGGCGGAGCGGGCGGGCTCGGGCCGGGTGCGGCTGACGCCGCAGCAGAAGCTGGTCGTGCTGGACGTGCCCGAGGCCGAGGTCAAGGGCCTGCGGGCGGACCTGGCCAAGCTGGGGCTGCAGACCGAGCCGTCGCCGTGGCGGCGGGGCGTGATGGCCTGCACCGGCATCGAGTTCTGCAAGCTGGCCATCGTCGAGACCAAGGCCCGCGCGGTGGACCTGGTGGCGGCGCTGGAGGAGCGGCTGGCCGACGTCGTCGCGGGCGTCACCGAGCCGATCTCGGTGCACATCAACGGCTGCCCGAACTCGTGCGCCCGCATCCAGACCGCCGACATCGGCCTCAAGGGCCAGATCGTGACCGACGCCGACGGCAGGCAGGTCGAGGGCTTCCAGGTGCACCTGGGCGGCGGGCTCGGGCTGGACGCCGGGTTCGGCCGCAAGCTGCGCGGCCACAAGGTCGCCGCCGCCGAGCTGTCGGACTACGTCGAGCGCGTGGTGCGCAACTTCCTGGCCGGGCGCGAGCCGGGCGAGCGGTTCGCGCAGTGGGTCACCCGGGCCGACGAGGGCGACCTCAAATGAGCGAACGCGCCACCCCCTTCTACTGCCCCTACTGCGGCGACGAGGACCTCCGTCCGCAGGAGGAGCCCAGCTACTCGTGGCTGTGCGCCTCCTGCCGCCGCGTGTTCACGGTCAAGTTCGTGGGTCTCAACCTTCCTCAGGAGGTGCAGCGATGACCGCCCCCACCAGGGTCGAGGAACTGAAGGTGATCGCGGAGGCCGCTTCGGTCGAGCTGGCTGACGCCAGTCCCGAAGAGGCGCTCGCGTGGACCGCCCGCACGTTCGGCGAGAGCTGGATCGTCGCGTCGAACATGCAGGACGCCGTCCTGATCGACCTGGCGACGAAGGTCAAGCCGGACGTGGACGTGCTGTTCCTGGAGACCGGCTACCACTTCGCCGAGACCATCGGCACCCGGGACGCCGTCGACCTGGTCTACCCCGAGCTGCACGTCGTCAACGCCGCGGCCGAGCAGTCGGTGGCCGAGCAGGAGGCGCGGTTCGGCCTGCTCAACCAGACCGACCCGACCCGGTGCTGCCAGCTGCGCAAGGTCATCCCGCTGCAGCGGACCCTGAAGAACTACGACGCGTGGGTCACCGGCGTGCGCCGGGTCGACGCGCCGACGCGGGCGAACACGCCGATCGTGCAGTGGGACGAGCGCAACGGGCTGGTCAAGGTCAACCCGATCGCGCCCTGGTCCGACGACGAGTTCAACTCCTACATCGCCGACCACGGGATCCTGGAGAACCCGCTGGTGCAGGCCGGTTACCCCTCCATCGGCTGCGCCCCGTGCACCGCCAAGCCGCTGCCGGGCGCCGACCCGCGCAGCGGCCGGTGGGCGGGTCAGGCCAAGACCGAATGCGGGTTGCACGGATGACGACCTCGACGACTTTG